>JBIOYB010000621.1:0-13720 GCA_044869915.1 Allorhizocola sp. | reverse complement strand
CCGGGGCCGCGTGGAGCGGGGGTTGGCCCGCCCCACGCGGACCGGGTCAGAAGCTGAGCTTGACGATGCGGCCGTCGGCTCCGGACGCCCAGCAGGCCCACCGTACACATTGGACGCCGTCGAGGCTGGAGGTGTCGAAGCGGGTCCACGTGCGGCCGCCGTCGCGGGTGAGATCGCTGCCGGTCGGTCCGACCGCGATGGCGTAGCGCTTGCTGGAGGGCAGGAAGGCCGCGCCCGAACGGTACTCGCCGGGGATGGTGGCCGAGACGGTCCAGGTCCGGCCGCCGTCGCTGGTGAAGGCGGCCCCGTCGGGCGCCGACTCGGGCGCCGCGAAGTCGCCGCCGACCGCGAGGCCGTGCCGCGGGCCGGCGAAGGCGAG
This sequence comes from Allorhizocola sp., assembly GCA_044869915.1. GTDB lineage: Bacteria > Actinomycetota > Actinomycetes > Mycobacteriales > Micromonosporaceae > Allorhizocola. Next base: position 13,341 of record JBIOYB010000621.1, on the reverse strand, counting down.
CGAATAGATGCCCGCGCTGGGCCCGCTCGGGATGGGCGAGTCGGCGGCGCGCCATGTGCGGCCCCGGTCGCGGCTGTGGAAGACGCGTGCCGTGGCCCCGCCGCCCGTGGCGAACCAGGCGTCACGGTTGTCCCCGGCGGTCACAAGACAGGTGCCGCTCGCGGCGAAGGCGAACTCGCCCTCGAGCGCCGCGGGCATGCCTTCGATCGGATTGACCGCCCAGCTGCGCCCACCGTCCGATGTGGACAGGATGCGGAACCTGCCCTCCACGGGATCCGACAGCGCCAGCCCGTGCCGGTCGTCGAGGAAGGCCATGCAGTCGTAGAAGGCGTTTTCATCGGTGTTGCGGAACGTCTCGGTCCACGTCGTGCCGCCGTTGTCGGTCCGGTACACGCGCGACGACTCGCCCGGCCCGATCGCGAGGATCACCGCGCTGTCCGAGTCGAACGCCTCGATGTCGCGGAACTGCAGGTCGGCGGTGTTGGGCGGGCCGACCGACAGCCAGCTGCGGCCGCCGTCCGTCGTGCGCAGGACGGTGCCCGCGCTTCCGCTGGCCCAGGCGATTTTGTCGCTGATCGGGCTCAAGCCGCGCAGCCGCGCCGTCACGCCGGTGTCGGCGGTGGGTGTCCAATGCAGACCCGCTGCTGGAGCGATCCCGTCTGGGGTGACGCCCACGGACATGGACGCCGCGAGGGTGAGAGCTACCAAGGGTGTCATGCCCTCAACCTACGGACTCGGCAACGGCGGCCGCCAATCGAGGACGGCCGCGAATGCGACACCCGACCGATGGCAATGACCGTGCCCGATAGTGGACAGTGGTGGTCGTGCGGCGCAGGACGGCTCTGATTTCCCTGCTGACGGCGGAGGGGATCTCGTCGGTCGGCTCGAAGATGTCGTTCCTCGCGATCCCGTGGCTGGTGCTCGTGACCACGGGCAGCCCCACCAAGATGGGCCTGGTCGGGCTGTGCCAGACGCTGCCCTACGTCCTTTCCGGGATCTTCGCCACCCCGCTGGTCGACCGGCTCGGCATGCGGCGCGTGTCCATCCTGCAGGATGTGTCCAGCGGCGTCCTGATCGCGGGCATCGCGATGTTTGCCCAAATCGATTTTCTCGTCCTGCTCGGATGCGTGGCCTTCGTCGGGTCCGTCCAAGGCGTCGGTGACAAGGCCAAGCGGGTCCTCCTGCAGCCGGTCGCCGAGGCCGCGGGCACGCCGATGCCGCGAGTCGTGGCGATCGTGGCGAGCATGCAGCGGATCAACACGACGCTCGGCGTCGGCGTCGGCGGGCTGGTGATCGCTTGGATCAGCCCGACCGGCGCCATCTGGCTGGACGCGGGCTCCCGCTTCGTCAGCGCCGCGATCGTCGCGCTGCTCGTGCGGATCAAGACCGATTCCACAGCGCCGGAGGGCAAGCCGGCGAAGGAGCCGTATCTCAAGGCGCTCCAGGGCGGGGCGGCGTTCCTGCGCAAAGATCGGCTGCTGTTCGGCATCGTGCGCATGATGTTCGTGACCAACCTGTTCAACCAGGCCAGCGGCGCCGTGCTCATCCCGCTGTGGGTGATGCAGGAGTTCAAGTCGCCGGTCGCGCTGGGGTGGGTGGCGGGCACGTTCACGCTCGGCGGCATCCTGGGCAACCTCGCGCTCATCGGGCTGATCACGAAACTGCCGCGGTACCCGACCTTCATCGCCGGATACATGATCGGCGGCGCGCCGCGATTCCTGGTGCTTGGCCTGACCGACAACCTGGCCGTGATCCTCGCGGTGACGTTCATCGGCGGGATCGCGATGGCCTCGGTCAACCCGGCCTACGGCTCGCTGCTCTACGAGCGGGTGCCGAAACCATTGCAGGCCAGGGTTTTTGGGCTCACCGGCGCGGTCGCGTTCGGCGGGATCCCGCTGGGCGGGCTGGTCGGCGCATGGCTGGTCGAAGCGGCGGGTTTGACCGGAGCACTGTTGCTGGCCGGCCTGCTCTACTTCTGCGCCACCCTTTCACCCATTATTGGGCACCGAGTGTGGCGCCAAATGGACGCGACGCCCAAACCACTGCCCGACTGGGTTCTGTCGCTGGGCGGGCTGGCCCAGCGGCACCTGCCGTTGGGCGTCACCGGCCTGGCACAGAAGCCGTTGGTCGTGACGATGCGCTACCGGGCGGGCGAGTGGACGGTCAACCACTATCCGATGTCGAGCGTGCGGGCGCTGCAGGCGTTCAAGTCGCTGGATCAGCCCGAGCTCTACGAGACCGTCGAGCGCCTCTATCTCGCCGACGTCGACCGCACGCGCGCCCGGATCGCGTGGCTCAAGCGCGAGCTGGACTGGCTGGAGGGTTGGTGTGCCACCCAGGAGCTGCCGGTCATCACCCGAGCCGAGGTCACCCAGGAGCTACCGGTCATCACCCGGGCCGAGGTCACCCAGGAGCTTCCGGTCATAACCCGAGCACGCCGGGGTTGAGCACGCGATGCGGATCGAGGGTCCGCTTGGCGGCACTGAGCACGGCGCCGAACGGCTCCGGGCGCTGCCTTTGGTACCAAGGGTTGTGGTCCCGGCCGATGGCGTGATGATGGGTGATCGTGCCACCATTGGCCACCACCGCGTCGCTGACCCGTGCCTTGAGCTCGTCCCAGATCTCAAGCTCGGCGCCGCGCCGGCCGGGCGCGTAGACGGTGAAATAGGGCGCCGGGCCGTCCGGATAGACGTGGGTGAAGCGGCAGGTGGCGATGGCGGGCGAGACGGCGTCGAGCACGGCGGCGTGCAGGCGCTCGAAACTGCCCCACGGACAAGCGGTTTCGAACGTCTCGACGACCACACCGAGCCGAGCAAGGGCATCGCGCAGGTAGGGTGCGCGCAGGAAGTTGCCGCGCCAGCTGGTTTCGCGGTCGAGGCGGGTGCCGCCGTGGGCGCGGCACAGCTCGATCGCACGGTCCAATGCGGACTCGACCGGGTGGTCCGCCGACTCGAACGCGAGCAGCAGCGCGGTCTGCGGCGTCTGCGCGCCGATGAGCGACTCGAGCGGGTCGAGCAAGCGGCAGTTTGCCGGCAGCAACCCCGATTGGGCGATCTCCTTGGATGCGGCGACTCCCGCCGCGTACTCCACAAAAGAGATTGAAGCTTGGGCACGGAACCCAGGTCTGGATTGGACCCTCATCCACGCTTCGGTGATGACCCCGAGCGCGCCCTCGGAGCCAAGCCAAAACCGGTCGGGCGACGGGCCCGCGCCGCTGGCCGGCACGCGCAGCGACTCACTGACACCGACCGGGGTCACCACGCGCAGCGACCCGACGAAATCGTCGATGTGCGTGCGGCCGGTGGCATAATGCCCGCCCGCGTGGGTGGCCAGCCAGCCGCCCAGGGTGGAAAATTCGAAACTCTGCGGATAGTGCCGCAGCGTCAGACCCTCCTCGCGCAGCGCCGCCTCCAGCGCCGGGCCGTCGATCCCCGCCTGCGCGCGCACCGACAGGCACGCGGCGTCAAGCTCCACAATGGAGTCCATGCGGGTCAGATCCAGTGTGACAAAAGGCCTTTCGTCGTCGCGCAACTCGATCCCGCCGACCACCGAGGTGCCGCCGCCGTAGGGGACAACCGCGGCGCCGACATGGGCCGCCCAATCCAGCGTCTCCTCGATTTCCGATTCTCTTCTTGGATACGCTATCCAGTCCGGCGGATTCGGGAAGTCGGCGCGCAGATTGCGAATCACGTCGCGGTAGGCCTTGCCGTAGGTGTGCGAAATGCGCGCCAGATTGTCGGAGCGGGCCTCGACCGGCGGCTGCTCGATGCGCGGCTTGCGCAGCCGACCAGGGTCGGGCACCGGCGCGACCTGGCCGTCGAGCGCCACAAACGCGCCGACCCGGCCCGCCAGCTCACCGATCTCGGTCGGCCCGAGAGCCTGGTCGGCCCAGCCCCATCCCCACCATGATCTGTCGCGCACGCCCCGAGCCTAACCTTTGGCCGCGTTACGCGCAGGAATCGAAGTATCTCGAACTATTGGGCGTCCATGGCGCCCGATTGCTTCGCGCGGGTCGAAGGCGGGTGGGACCCGGCGAAAGTACAGTGCGGGGATGGCGTTTTATGTGCGGGTGGATGAGGCTCGGTTTGAGTCGACGGCATACACACGCGGGCCGTGGGATATCGGGTCGCAGCACGCGGGCCCACCCGCGGCGCTGTTGGGGCGGGCCGTGGCCGGGTCGGCGCGCGACGGCATGCGGGCGGTGCGGCTGACCTACGACATCGCGCGGCCGGTGCCGGTGGCGCCGCTCGAGGTGACGACGCGGGTCGTGCGGCAGGGGCGCAGCACCGCGATCGTGGAAGCGGCGATCGAGCCATACATGCGCGTGAGCGCGCTGCTGATGCGGGCACAGGAGGGCGCGGCGCCCGAGGTGGTGGATCCGGCACGGGTGAAGCTTGCCGACGCCGTGCCGAAGGAGTTTTTGCCCGTCGACTATGAGCAGGCATATCACACGGCGATGGACGCGCGGTTTGTGCGCGGGGCGTTTTTGGAGCGCGGCCCGGGCACGGCGTGGATGCGCATGCGGATGCCGCTGGTGGAGGGCGAGCCGGTGGATCCACTGACCCGGGTGCTGGTGGCGGCGGACTCGGGCAACGGAGTGTCCAACGTGCTCGACTTCGCGCGGCACGTGTTTGTCAACTCTGACCTGACCGTGAACCTCCACCGGTACCCAATCGGAGAATGGGTTTGTCTTGAAGCCCAGACACAGATAGACGGTGACGGGATCGGGGTGGCCGCGTCGGTGCTGCATGACGAGCGCGGGCCGATCGGCTATGCCACCCAATCCTTGTTTGTCAACGCGCGCAGCTCGCACATGGCCGCCTGAGCCTTGGATCCGGGTGCGGCGGTGTAGAGGACCAGGCGCTGATCGCGGTCGGGGATATGCAGCACCTGGCACAGCAGGTCGAGCGGGCCGACGATCGGATGCGCCCAAGACTTGTGCATGTCACGCCGCACGACCACCTCGTGATCGGCCCAGATCTGGGCGAACTCCTCGCTGCAGGCCAACATCTCCGCGACCAGATCCTGGATGCCCCTGTCGTCGGGGTAGCGGACCGAGGCGGCGCGCAGGTCGGCCACCGAGCCGCGGGAGAAGTCGTCGTTGGTGCCCGCGTTGGCGGAGAACGTCCAGCGGATGATGTTGCCGTGCTCCATGCCGCCCATCAGGATCTCAAGCATCTCGTTCCACGCGAGGATGTCGTATTTGGCGTCGAGCACGTAGGCGGGTGTCGAATCGAGCCCGGCGAGCAGGTGCAAAATGCCCTCGGGCACATCCTGGCGCGGCCCGCGGGCGGGGGCCGGCTGCTCGCCCGCGAGATGGAACAGGTGCGCGCGCTCATCGGCGGGGAGCATGAGCGCCCGGGCCAGCGCGTTGAGGATCTGGCGCGACGGATGCGGGCCGCGGGCCTGCTCCAGCCGGGAGTAGTAGTCGACCGACATGCCCGCCAAGTGGGCGACCTCCTCGCGCCGCAGGCCGGGCGTGCGGCGGCGCCCGGTGTCGGGCAGACCCACCTCGACCGGCGTGATGCGGCCGCGGCGGGTCCGAAGAAACTCGGCGAGCTGCTGGCGATCCATGCTGGCAAGCATGCCTCAACTCCGGGCCGCTCAATGGCCGTGTTGTCCTGGCCAGCGTCTCGAGGACGGGGCCGTCGAGCGTGGGGATGAGCGCGCGGATCGGATGGGTCAGGTTCTGTGCATCATTAACTAGATCATAGGGAGGATGACGCGGAAGGTGGAGCCGATGCCCGGGGTGGTGAGCAGTTCGACGCGGCCGCCGTGGGCCTTGACGATGGAGCTGACGATGGCCAGGCCGAGGCCTGCGCCGCCGTGCGAGCGGGCGCGGTGGGGGTCGGCGCGGTAGAGGCGCTCGAAGATGCGGTGCGCGTGTTCGGTGGGCACGCCCGGGCCGGTGTCGCTGACCTCGACGACCGCGTTGGGGGACGGCACGGGGGAGCCGACGGCGGCGATCGGTGCGGAGCCCGACGGTGGTGGGTTGACGCGCACGCGCAGGGTCACCTGGGCCCCGGTCGGCGTGTGCTGCAAGGCATTTGCCACCAGGTTGGCCGTGACCTGGCGCAACCGGTGCTCGTCGCCCGACACGGTCACCGGCTCGAACTCGGCCAAAGCCACCGTCCGATGTGGACTGCGAACGTGGGCGTCGCGCACGGTGTCGGCCGCGATCGCCAGCAGGTCGACCCGGCCCCGGCGCAGTGGGCGCTCCTCGTCGAGCGCGGCCAGCAACAGCAGATCCTCCACCAACAATCCCATCCGCGCGGCCTCGCTCTCGATGCGCGCCATGGTCTCGTCAAGCTCCAATTTGGACGCCATGCCGCCCCGCCGGTAAAGCTCGGCGAACCCGCGGATCGACGTGAGCGGCGTGCGCAGCTCGTGCGACGCGTCGGCCAGGAACTGGCGCAACCGCTGCTCAGACGCGGTCCGCGCCGCGGCCGCGCTCTCGATCCGCCCGAGCATCTTATTGAGCGCCGATCCGAGCCGCCCGGGCTCCGTGTGCGGATCGGTCTCGGACACGCGAAGGGTGAGATCGCCGTCGGCGATGGCCGCCGCGGCCTGCTCCATCCTGGTGAGCGGTTTCAACCCCAAACCGACGATGTGGTACGCGCAAAGCCCCAGTAGCAACAAGACCAGCGCACTGATCCCGAGCGCGATCGCGGTCATCTGGTTCACCGTGTTGTCCGCGCGCGCAAGCGAGATCGCCGCCATCGCGTATGTGCCGTCGGACAGGGCGACGATCCGTCCCCGGAAGCGCTGCCCGCTGTCGGAATTGATCAGCGTGTGGGTCCCGGTGCCGGCCAACCGTTTGATCTCCTCGAAGGACAGGTTGGGCCCCTCGGACGCGTCGATGTTGCCCGGGCCCGGGAGCAGCTCGCCCAACGCGCTGTAGCGCACGAAGATCGCCGCGTCGCCCACACCCTTCGGGAAGCCGGCGCCCGCACCGCCCACTCCGGCTCCGCCTCCGCCGATGATGCGCGGGCCGTCCCAGCGATCGGCCGGGCGGGCCAGCTGGGACAGGCGCTTCACCTCGGTGTCGAGCCGGTCGGTGAGGTAGTGCCGCAGCATGACGACGCCCGCGACGTTGGTCGCCAGCAGCGCGACGGCCGCGATCCCGACGATCATCACGACCATCCGGGAACGCAAGGTCCACTTGGGCCAGGGTCTGAAGAGTCTGGTCACTCTTGAATGCCACGCGGCATTCGCAGCGTATAACCCACCCCGCGCAGGGTGTGGATCAGCGGTGGGTCCCACCGGTCGACCTTCTTCCTCAGGTAGTAGATGTAAGACTCCACGATCCGGCCGTCGCCGCCGAAGTCGTAGTTCCACACCCGGTCGAGGATCTGCGCCTTGGACACGACCCGGCCGGCGTTGTCCAACAGATACCGCAAAAGATTGAACTCCGTCGGAGACAGATCGACGATCTTGCCGCCCCGCCGGACCACGTGGGCATCCTCGTCCATCTCCAGATCGGCGTAGCGCAGCACCCCGTCGTCGGCCGGCTCGCCCACCTTGGCCCGGCGCAGGATCGCCCGGATCCGCAGCACGACCTCCTCCAGGCTGAACGGCTTGGTCACGTAGTCGTCGGCGCCGACCGTGAGCCCGGAGATGCGGTCCTCGACCGCGTGGCGCGCGGTGAGGAACAGCACCGGCGTGTTCTGTCCCTTGTCGCGCAGTTTACGGGCCACCTCGAACCCGTCCATGTCGGGCAGCATCACGTCGAGCACGACGAGGTCGGGCTGGAACAGCTCGGCCATGTTCAGCGCCTCGCGCCCACCGTTGGCGACCTGCACTTCGAACTCGACCAGCCGCAGCGTCGCGGACAGCAGGGCGCAGATATTGGGTTCGTCGTCTACCACCAGGACCTTAGGCACGAGACCTGTCCTATCGGAGAAACCTATGAATTACCTCAAGACTTCATCAGCGCATGCTGAAGTCAGCGCGCGTTGAGCAACACGGTCGCGCCCTCGTCGAGCCCGGAGGAGACCTCGACATTGCCGTCACCGCGCAGGCCGACCTGGACCCGCTGGGTGCGCCCATCGACGAGCTTGACATCGCCGGCCGTCGTCACGGCCGACGCCGGCAGATACAGCACACCGGCCGACCGCTTGAGCACGACCGTGGCCGTGGCGTTCTGCCCGATCAGCAGGTCTGCCGGCGGGCTGTCGAACGCGAGCAGGACCGTGTAGCGCACGAGCCGGTTGGACACCGTGCCCGCGGCCGCGACCTGGCTGATCGTCACGTCGAACGTCTGCCCGTCGTGGCTGGCCAGCGCGGCCTTGGCCTTCTGGCCCACGGCCAGCGTGACCGCGTCGGCCTCCGCGAACGAGGCCTCGACCAGCATCTTCTCGACCACGCCCAGCGTGATGAAGGTGTCGGTCTTGACCGCGTCGCCGGCCTTGCCCGCCACGCTGAGGATCCGGCCCGCGGCGGGTGCCGTGATCGTCGTGCCGGCGCGGACGCGCGCCGCCTTGTCCCGGGCGAGCTTGGCCTTGTTGAGCGCGACCTCGGCCTCATATACGGCGTCCTTGCTGCTGCCACCGCCGCCCGGTCGGGCCGACGACGTCGGCTGTGCGGCCGCCGTCTCGGCCGCGTCCAGCGTGGCCTCGGCCTCGTCGACGGCCTGCTCGGCATCGTCCAAAGCGGACTGTGCGTCGGCGGGGTCGATCGTGGCCAGCGTCTGGCCCGCCGCGACGGAGTCGCCCGCCTTGACCGCGACCGACGTGAGCGTGCCGGAGGTGGTGAAGGCGAGCGAGCGCGTGGACACCGGCTGCACCTTGCCGGACGCGACCACCGACATCGTCACGTCACCCCGCTTCACCTGCACCGTGGCGGGCGGCGTCGAGGCCGCGTCCTGCCTGTCCAGCAATACGATCGCGGCGGCGAGCGCGACCGCCGCCAGGGCTGCACCGCCCGCGATCACGTACGTGCGACCACGGCGTGCCGTGCGGAAAGTCATGGTCGAGGAGTGTGCGGCGCGATGCTGGGAGTCACGTCAAGACAGACTTTGAGGTGACTCCGAGGTTGGGATGAGGATCCCTGAAGCCGGGGCCCGCATGCTCTCGCCTCATGAGGTTGCTACCCGCTGCGGTGGTTTCGCTTGTGGTCATTGGGCTTGCCGCCGGGTGCGGTGGCGCGGGCACCGACCAGCAGACCAGCGAGGCCACGACGTTCAGCGAATGCTTGCGGCAAAACGGCGTCGAGGTGCCCACGGCTCGAGCCAGCGGATTTCCGACGGCGCGCCCGAGCGGGATGCCGGGCGGCCGGCCCAGCGCGTTCCCCAGCGGGTTCCCGGGCGGTGGCGGTGGCCCCGGCGGCGGGGGAGGCAACAACCAGGGCGGCGGGTTCGGCCAGCTCAGACCGTCCGGTGTGGACGACGCCACCTGGCAGAAGGCGCTCGAGGCGTGCAACTCGCTGCGGCCCAGCGGCGGGACCGGCGGGACCCGTGGGGGTGGCGACGGGCGCAACGAGGCTTACCTGGACTGCCTCGCACAGGCCGGCGTCACGCCGACCCCCGGGCAGCCGCTGCCTAGCGCGGCGGCGGCATGTGAGGTGCTGCGCCCGTCGGGAGGGCCGCGGTGAACCGCCGTGCGTTCCTGGTCAACGCGGGACTCGGCGCCGCGCTCGCGGGTGGCGGCACGGCCGCGTACTTCATGGTGTGGGGCAATAAACCGGCGGCGGCCACCGGGCAGCAGCGCACGGTCGCGGTCGCCCAGGGCACGGTGATGGCCACGGTCACGGCCGACGGGAGCGTCCAGTCGAGCACGTCGATGAAGGCGGACTTCGTCACGTCCGGGCGCGTGACGGAGGTCAACGCGAAGGTCGGTGACGTGGTCGCGGCCGGCGCGGTGCTGGCCAAGGTGGACGCCACCGAGCAGAACGCCGACCTCGCCACGGCCAAGAAGAACCTGACGGCGGCGAAGAGCGCGCTCTCGCGGGCCACCACAGACGAGGCCAAGGAGTCCATGCAGAACCAGGTGGACCAGGCCAAGGCGTCGGTCGAGGCGGCGCAGCGCAAGGTGGACGGCACCGTGCTCAAGGCGCCCATGGCCGGGACGGTCGTGGCCGTCAACGGCTCGGTGGGCGGCAGTTCGGTCGCCTCCGCGGGCTTCATGGTGCTCGCCGATCTCGCCAAGATGGAGGTGTCGGCGAGCGTGCCGGAGGCCGACGCGACCCGGCTCAAGGCCGGCCAGACCGCGACCGTGACGTGGAACGCGCTCACCAACGTGACGGCCAACGGCCACGTGTCGTCGATCTCGCCCACGCCGTCTTCGTCTTCCGGCTCGGGTGGCGGCGGTGGGACGAGCAACGTCGTGTCCTATCCGATCGTGGTCGCGCTGGACACGCTGCCCGAGGGCGTGAGGCTGGGGCAGTCGGTCTCCCTGCGGGTGACCGTCGACCAGGTGGAAAACGCGCTGTACGTGCCCAACGCGGCGGTCCGGTCGGTGGGCGGGCGGCGGGTCGTGACGGTCGGGACGGAGACGCGCGCTGTCCAAATCGGACTGGTCGGGGACACGTTCACGGTCATCACGTCCGGGCTGAGCGCCGGCGAGCAGGTCGTGCTCGCGACGGCGACGACCGGCGGGACGACCACGCAGTTCCCGGGCGGGGCTGTGCCGGGTGGCGGCGGTTTCACCGGTGGTGGTGGCGGTTTCACCGGTGGTGGGCCACGGTGAACGACAACGTCATCGAGTGCGTGGACCTGAAGAAGGTCTACGGCGAGGGCGAGGCGGCGGTGCACGCGCTCGCGGGCGTGTCGACCGCCGTCGAGCGCGGGGATTACGTTGCCATCATGGGGTCTTCGGGCTCCGGCAAGTCGACGCTGATGAACATCATCGGCTGCCTGGACGTGCCGAGCTCCGGCCGGTACCTGCTGGACGGTGTTGATGTCAGCGAGTTGAACGAGGCGCAACTCGCCCTGGTGCGCAACCGAAGGATCGGCTTTGTCTTTCAATCTTTCAATTTGGTACCGCGGATGAGCGCACTGGCCAATGTGGAGCTTCCGCTGGCCTACGGCGGCGTGAAGCCCAAGCTGCGCCGGGAGCGGGCGCTGGCAGCGCTCGACCTGGTGGGCCTCGGCGGGCGCGCCGACCATGACCCCAATCAGCTCTCCGGCGGGCAGCAACAGCGGGTGGCGATCGCGCGGGCGCTGGTGACCGAGCCCGCGCTGCTGCTGGCCGACGAGCCGACGGGCAACCTCGACAGCCATTCCACCGAGGACGTGCTGTCCATATTGGACAATCTAAACTCCGACGGCGCGACGATCGTCCTGATCACGCACGAGGATGACGTCGCGAAGCACGCGCACCGGGTCATCCGCCTGCGGGACGGGAGGATCGTGTGAGCCCGTGGGAGATCTTCAAGTTCGCGCTGCGCGGGGTGAGCGCCAACAAGCTGCGGTCCGGGCTGACCATGCTGGGCATCCTGATCGGCGTCGGCGCGGTGATCCTGCTCGTGGCCGTGGGCAACGGCTCGGCCAAGGCGGTCGAGCGCAGCCTGCAGGCGTTGGGCACCAACACGCTGACCGTCCAGGGTGGACGGACCTCGGCCGTGCGGACGGGCTACAGCACCGACTTGACGTTGGATATCGCGACGGCGCTGACGCAGGCGCCCGACGTGAAGAGCGTGTCGCCGGTCGTGTCGACGTCGCAAACGCTGACGTACGAGGACACTGACCACTCCACGTCGATCGTCGGCACGTATCCGGGCTACTTCGAGGCATCCAACAGCGTGGCGTCGCTGGGGTCGGTGTTCACCCAGGATGACGTCGACGAGGCCGCGCGGGTGGTCGTGCTCGGCTCGACGGCGGCCACGGAATTGGTGGGCGAGGGCGTCGACCCGATCGGCAAGCAGGTCAGCATCGGCGGCCAGATCTTCAGCGTCGTCGGCGTGCTCAAGGCGAAGGGCTCGTCCGGGCTCAACAACCCCGACGATGTCGCCATCGCTCCGCTGAGCGCCGTGCAGCGGGCGCTGACGGGATATGGAGCGCTCAACTCGATCCTCATCGAGGCGGTCAGCGCCGACGCGGTGAGCGTGGCGCAGGCCGAGGTGACCGCGATCCTCAACGAGAAGATGCACGTGCGGACCGGCTCGACCGCGCCCTACACGATCCGCAACGCCTCACAGCTGCTGGAGGCGCGCACGGCCACCGCCGAGACCTTCACCGTCCTCTTGGGAGCGGTGGCCGCGATCAGCCTGCTCGTGGGCGGGATCGGCATCACCAACATCATGATGGTGACGGTGACCGAGCGGACGCGCGAGATCGGCATCCGCAAGGCGTTGGGCGCGCCCAAACGGGTCATCCTGGCGCAGTTCCTGGTGGAGGCCACGCTGTTGAGTCTCATCGGCGCCGGACTGGGCGTCGTGGCGGCGCTCGTGGGCGCCAACTTCACGATCGTCGGCATTGAGCCGGTCGTCGTGCCCAGCTCGATCGCGCTCGCGTTTGGCGTGTCCATCGCGATCGGGCTCTTCTTCGGCAGCTACCCGGCCAGCCGCGCGGCCGGCCTCCGGCCCATCGACGCGTTGCGATACGAGTAAGGAACACTGGGATGGATGACCTCACGACAGGACTCGCCAAAGCGCGCCGGCAACCGTGGCTGACCCGCAGCACGGGCATCATGCTCGGGTTGGTGTTGGTGTGCGGCGGGTTCCTCGCGGGTGTGAAGGTGCAGCAGGCCTACGGGTCCAGCTCCACCACGGGCGGGACGGGCGGCACCAACGCGCAGGGCCAGCTCGGCACGCGGGGCCAACAGGGGCAGCAACTCGGTCAGCAGGGCCAGCAGCAGGGGACCACCGCCCAGCCGGTCGTGGGCAAGGTAAAACTGGTCCAGGGCACGACTGTCTACATCGAGACGGCCGACGGCCGCACGGTGACCGTGCGCACCACCGACCGCACGGTGGTCGCCTCGCCCGCGGAGCTGAAGGACCTCGCCGCGGGTACCAGCGTCACCGTGCAGGGCACCGGGACCGACACCATCACGGCCAGCGTCATCATCAAGACCGGCTAGCGCTGCGACCACCCATGTCGGCCCGCGTCAGACTTGTTGCCAGGGCCCCGGTGGAGACCCGTGGTCAGAGGACTAGCGAGACCGGGCGCCCGGCTGTGGGGCGGCCGCCACGACGGCGCATCCGGCGGTCGACGGGGCCGGCTGGGTGACGCGAGCCAGGCGGCCTTCGGCAGTGTCGACCTTGAAGATGCCGTCGACGTCCCACCGTGCGCGGCAGATGAGCCAGGCGGCGCGCCGGCCGGTGACGACCCGAAACCACGGGTCGTCCCAGAAGGCCTCGGGGACAGGGAGCCGGGCCGAGATCTGGCCGGTGGGAAGGGACATC
>JBIOYB010000620.1:0-7649 GCA_044869915.1 Allorhizocola sp. | reverse complement strand
CGTGCCGGCCGGTGGCGACGTCTATGTCCTGGCGAGGGTGCTGCACAACGCGGTGTCGGCCCACACGCCGGCTTCCGGCCGATCGGCGAGTTGGAGATCGGCGACCTGGTGGTGGGATCGGATGGTGAGCCGACACCGGTCATCGGGGTCTATCCGCAGGGTGTGAAGGAGATCTACCGGGTCACCATGCAGGATGGCTCCTCGACGCTCGCTACTGGCGATCATCTATGGGCCGTACACACCCGTGACGACCGCCGACGCGGTAAGCCGCATCGCGTCCTTCAGACCACGGACATGATCGGTGATTTGAGGGCGGCTCACTATCATAGGTACGAACTTCCGCTGATCAGCCAGCCCGTGGCATTTCCGGCACAGGATGCCCCGCTAGACCCATATGCTGTGGGCCTGCTGCTCGGTGACGGGTGTATGACGGGTAGCAACGTGACACCCACCTTCGCTACCAATGACCCAGAGCTCGCCGACGCGCTTGGGGCAGTGCTGGCGGGTGTGAAGATCCGCTGGAAGGGTGGCACCGACTATGCGCTAAGCCGCACGGCTGGGCGGACCCAGACCAGGTTTGCCAATCCACTCACCGTCGCGCTTCGGGCTGTTGGCCTTGAAGGCACCGGATCACAGACGAAGTTCGTGCCGGAGGCTTATCTGTACAACTCTGCTGACGTGCGTCTAGCGGTCCTGCAGGGATTGCTGGATAGCGATGGCGGGCCGGTCGCGCAGCTCGGCCGGAAATGCCGGATTCAGTACTGCACGACATCACCGCGACTGCGCGACGACGTGCTCTTCCTCGTCCGCTCACTGGGCGGTGTCGGATACTGGCGGACGAGGCAAGCGGAAGGCCGCAAGCCTGGCAGGGTCAATGGCCGACCGGTACATCACCGCAGCGACGCCTATGTTCTCGACCTTCGTCTCCCCGCTGGAATCGAGCCGTTCCGGTTGGCCCGTAAGGCGGAAAAGTATCGCGCCGCTGGGAATGGGCGGCCGATGCGGTTTATCACCAGTATTGAGCCGGAGGGAACAGCTGAAGCCGTCTGCATTCAGATCGCGGCTGCCGATTCGCTCTATGTCACCGAGGACTTCATCCTCACACACAACACGCTCAACGATGCATTCATCATCCTGGACGAGGCACAGAACACGACGCCCGAGCAGATGAAGATGTTCCTCACGCGGCTCGGCTTCGGATCGAAGATTGTGGTTACGGGTGATGTTACGCAAGTCGATCTGCCGGGCGGCACCAAGAGCGGGCTCCGTGTGGTGCAGGACATCCTCGACGGCGTCGAGGACGTGCACTTCTCGCGGCTGTCCAGCGCCGATGTGGTCCGCCACCGGCTGGTGAGCGAGATCGTTGACGCGTATGAGAAATGGGACGCCGCGCAGGATCTGCCGGCGGCTAGCGCAAATGTGCACGCCGTCCCGGGCCGCCGGGGCGGACGGCGAAGATAACAAACCAAGGATAGATAGATGTCGATCGAGATCGCCAATGAGTCCGGGGTGGAGGTGGACGCCGACGCGATCGTGGCGGTCGCGCGGCACACCTTGGGGCAGATGGGCGTCAATCCGCTGGCCGAGCTGTCGGTGCTGCTCGTCGATGCGGACTACATGGCGGTGCTCAATCACCAGTGGATGGGCAAGGACGGTCCGACCGACGTCCTTGCCTTTCCCATGGACGAAAACACCTCCATCGACCACGGGCCGGCCGAAAACACCGGCGCGCCAACACTTCTGGGCGACATCGTGCTGTGCCCGGAGGTGGCGCAGGCACAGGCGGCCAAATATGGCAGCGCCGACCCGAGGATGCGGGCGGAGACTGCCGAGATAGCCAAGCCCGTGGATGGCAACTACGGCGTGACCGACGAGCTCGCCATGCTGACCATCCACGGCGTGCTGCACCTGCTCGGCTACGACCATGCCGAGCCGGAGGAGGAGCGGGAGATGTTCGCCCTGCAGGGCAAGCTGCTAGAGGCCTGGCAGGCCCGGCGGTGAAGCCTCTCCCATCCGGCTGGCACTCGACCCCCACGGGGCGGCCACGACCGACGGAAGGCCGGCGATGTCCGGGGATTTAGGCGGGCTGCCTGACGTCACACTCTTGGGCACGGCCGCCGGTCTGGTGGTGCTGGCGGGCCTGTTCGCGATGACCGAGGCCGCGCTGGGCGCGGTATCGCCCGCGCGCGCCGCCGAGCTGGCGCGCGAGGGGTTTCGCGGCGCGGCCGCGCTGCACGTCGTGGCCAAGGACGCGGTGCGGCACATCAACCTGCTGCTGTTGCTGCGCCTGTTATGCGAGCTGACGGCCACGACGCTGGTGACCCTCGTGGCGGTCGAGACGTTCCGTGGCGTGGCATGGATCGCGGCGGTCGTGACCGCGGGCGCGATGACCGTGCTGAGCTTCATCGTGGTCGGTGTGGCCCCGCGGACCATCGGGCGGCAGCACGCCTACGCGGTGGGGCGCTACAGCGCGCCGATCGTGCGCTGGCTCGGCCGCGCGCTCAACCCGTTGGCGCGCCTGATGATTATCATCGGCAACGCGGTGACTCCCGGGCGCGGGTTCCGGGAGGGGCCGTTCGCCACCCAGGTCGAGCTGCGTGAGCTGGTCGACCTGGCGGAGCAGCGCGGCGTCGTGGAGCACGGCGAGCGGGAGATGATCCACTCTGTGTTCACGCTCGGCGACACGATCGCGCGCGAGGTGATGGTGCCGCGCACCGAGATGGTCTGGATCGAGGCGTCCAAAACCGCCGAGCAGGCCATCACGCTGGCGCTGCGGTCCGGCTTCTCGCGCATCCCGGTGATCGGCGAGTCGGTCGACGACGTGCTGGGCATCGTCTACCTCAAGGATCTGGCGCGGCGCATGCAGCAGGGCAACGCCAAGACCACCCTGGTCTCGACGCTCATGCGCGAGGGCGTGTTCGTGCCGGAGTCCAAACCGGTCGACGACCTGCTGTCGGAGATGCAGGCGGCGCGCACCCACATCGCCGTCGTGATCGATGAATACGGCGGCACGGCGGGCCTGGTGACCATCGAGGACATCCTCGAGGAGATCGTCGGTGAGATCACCGACGAATACGACGTGGAGCGCCCGCCCGTGGAGCGCCTGAGCGAGGCGGAGTTCCGGGTCACGGCGCGGCTGCCGATCGAGGACCTAGGCGAGCTGTTCGACGTCGAGCTGCCCGCCGACGAGGTCGAAACCGTGGGCGGGTTGCTTGCCCAGCAGCTGGGACGCGTTCCCATCCCGGGTTCGGCCGCCACGGTCGGCGGGCTGACGCTCGTGGCCGAGGGCACCACGGGACGGCGCAATCACATAGACACGGTGCTGGTCAAGCGCACCGCGTCCGATCAGGAAAGGGATCTGGCCGATGTCTGACCTGTCCGCGGAGGACGCCAAGCTTGTGACGCTGGCCAAGGCCGCGCGCGCCCGCGCGAGCGCCGCCGAGGGCGCGGCGGTGCGCGACGGCGACGGGCGCAGCTACACCGGCGTCACGGTGGCGCAGCCCTCGTTCGCGGTCACGGCGCTGCAGCTGGCGGTCGCCAACGCGCTGGCCGCCGGGGCGTCCACTTTGGAGGCATCGGTCGTGGTGACCCGCAGGTCCAAAGTGGACGAGGCAGCGGTCACGGACGTCGCCCCGGGCGCTCCGGTGCTCTTGTTCGCGCCATAAGCCGGGTGCCGCGCAGCGAAGGGCGGCGGGGTGCCGCCCTTCGCGTCTGGGGTCAGCCGATGAGCGCGTGGCGCGAGACCATCGTGGCGACGGTTTCGGCCGGGGGAGTGTCCCAGATGGACTGGTTGAAGATTTCGACCTCGACGTAGCCGTCGTAGCCCGTGTCGAGCACGGCTTTGGTGATGGGCGCGAAGTCGATGTGGCCGTCGCCGACGTGGCCCCGGCCCAGCAGCATGTCCTCGGGCAGGGGCACGACCCAGTCGCAGACCTGATATGAGGAGATGCGGCCGCGGGCCCTTTTCAATTGCGCGAACAGGTCCGGGTCCCACCAGACGTGGTAGGTGTCTACGACGACACCCACCTCGTGGAGGGCGAAGGGCGACGCTAGGTCGAGCGCCTGCGCGAGGGTCGAAACCACCGCGCGGTCGGCGCAGAACATGGGGTGCAGCGGTTCGATGGCGAGCCGGACGCCCACCTGGGCGGCTTGCGGCACAAGTGCTTCCAGGGCGTCGGCGACGGTTTGGCGCGCCGCGGGCAGGTCCTTGGAGCCCGCGTGCAGGCCGCCGACCACGAGCACGAGCTCGCCCGTGCCCAGTGTGGCGGCCTCATCGATGGCGCGCCGTGTGTCGTCTATGCCGTCGGGTGTCGTGAAAAACCCGCCCCGGCACAGGGTCGTGACCGTGAGACCGTGGTCGTCGAGCAGGGCACGGGCGGCGGTCGCGCCGCCCGCGCCTTCGACAACGTCGCGCCACGGGCCGATGCCCATGATGCCGTGCTCCGCGCAGAGGCGGGCGGCCTCGGCCAGCGTGGCCCGCTTGACGGTCGCGGTGTTAAGCGAGAGTCGCATGGCGGGCCGCTGCCAATTCGGGGTCGGCGATGACGCCCGCGTCGAGGGCGAGCCGGTAGAGCTTGTCGAGGTGTTCCTTGGAGCGTGCGGTTTCGAGGCCGCCGATCATGCGGAAGTGGTCCTGGTGCCCGTTGAGCCACGCGAGGAAGACGATGCCGGTCTTGTAGTGAAACGTCGGGGTCTCGAAGATGTGCCGGGCCAGCGGCACGGTCGGGTCGAGGATGGCCCGGAATCGGGCCGTGTCACCGGCTTCGAGCGCCTCGCGGGCGCGGGCGGCGGGCACGGCGATGGCGTCGAAGATGCCGAGCAGCGCGTGCGAGCCCGACTCGATCAGCGCCGGGTAGTTGAAGTCGTCGCCCGTGTAGAGCTTGACACCGGCCGGAAGCGCACTGCGCAAGGCGATCTCGCGGTCGGCGTCCAAAACGGACACTTTGATGCCGTCGACGTTGGCGGCGTGGGCCCCGATGAGCTCGAGCACGGACTCGTCGGGGTTGGGGCCCCAGTAGCCTGCGAGCGCGGGGTCGAACATCTCGCCCAGCCAGTGCAGGATGACCGGACCGTCCACTTGCGACAGCAGCTTGCCGTAGACGGTGAGGTAGTCCTGCGCCGACTCGGCGGAGGCGGCCAGCGCTCGGGAGGCCATGAGGATGACGCCCGCGCCGGCGTCCTGCACGACCTCCAACTGGGCTTGATACGCCGCCTCGATCGTGGCGAGGGGATGGGGACCTGCCGGCAATTGATCGGTACCCACACCGCAGGCAAGAAGACCACCGACGGACCTCGCCTCCGCGGCACTCAGCTTGATCAGCTGCTGCGTCGCGTCCCAGGAAAGACCCATGCCGCGCTGCGCGGTGTCCATCGCGTCGGCCACGCCGAGGCCGAGCGACCACAGGTGGCGACGGAACGCCAGCGTGGCGTCCCAATCGATTTCGGTGTCGCTCGTGGCCACGACGTGTGCCGCGGCGTAGAAAACCCTGTCGCTCACAGTGCCGGCACCTCGAGACGGCGGCCCTCGCGGGCGGACTTGAGACCGAGCTCGGCCAGCTGGACTCCCTTGGCGCCGCTGCGCAGATCGTGGGCATAGGGCCTGCCCGTGACGACGGCCGCGAGGAACTCCTCCCACTGGGTCTTGAAACCGTTGTCGTACTCGTCGTTGTCGGGCACCTCTGTCCACTGTGTACGGAAGTCGTGGGCGGCCGGGAGATCCGGGTTCCACACGGGTTTGGGCGTGGCGTTGCGGTGCTGGATGCGGCAGCCGCGCAGCCCGGCGATCGCGCTGCCGTGCGTGCCGTCGACGTGGAAGCTCACCAGCTCGGTGCGGTCGACGCGGGTCGCCCACGAGCTGTTGACCTGCGCGACGATCCCGCCCTCGAGCTCGAGCACCGCGTAGGCGGCGTCGTCGGCGGTCGCGGGGTAGGCGTTTCCGGCCTCGTCCCAGCGCTGCGGGATGTGCGTGCTGGCGTGCGCGTAGACCGACTTGACGGGGGCGATGACGTGGTCGAGGACGTAGCGCCAGTGCGGGAACATGTCCAGGATGATGCCGCCGCCGTCCTCCGCGCGATAATTCCAGCTTGGGCGCTGCGCGGGCTGCCAGTCGCCCTCGAACACCCAATAACCGAAGTCGACCCGGACGGCCAGGATGCGCCCGAAGAAGCCCGAATCGACGAGGCGCTTGAGCTTGCGCAGGCCCGGAAGGTACAGCTTGTCGGCCACGACGCCGTGCACGATGCCCTTCTCGTCGGCCCGGCGGGCCAGGTCGAGCGCGTCATCGAGGGACTCGGCGACCGGCTTCTCGGTGTAGATGTGCTTGCCCTTGGCGATCGCCTGGCGCAGCGCCGTGACGCGGGCCGTGGTCACCTGCGAATCGAAGTAGATCTCGTTGGCCTCGTCGTCGAGCGCCGCCTCGAGATCGGTGGTGTAGCGGGTCAGGCCGTGCTGCTCGGCGAGCTGCGAGAGCTTCGCCGCGCTGCGGCCGACGAGGATCGGCTCCGGCCAGATCCGGGTGCCGTCGGGCATCGGGAGCCCGCCCTGCTCCCGGATGGCGAGGATGGATCGCACGAGGTGCTGCCGGTAACCCATCCGCCCGGTCACGCCATTCATGATGATGCCGATCGATTTGCGGTCCATAACGTCCCTACTTCCGCTGTCCGCGCCAAACGGGCAAGGCAAGCGCACCCGTGTCCTGGATACGGGTGGAAAGCGCTTTCCAAGCCATGCGGTACCCTACGCACATGGCTCGCCTGACGTCAACCAGTCCGACGCTGCAGCAGGTCGCCACGCTCGCCGGGGTATCCCTCGCGACCGCGTCGCGCGTCCTGCACGGCAGCGGCGGGCGACGCGTGGACCCCTCCCTCACCTCCCGCGTCGTCGATGCCGCGGCACAACTGCGATATGTCGCGCACGCACCCGCCCAATCGCTGGCGCGCTCCCGCAGCACCATGGTCGGGCTGCTCGTGCACGACATCGCCGACCCCTACTTCGCCGCGATCGCGGCCGGCGCGATGCGGATCGCGCGGGAGCACGACCTCATGGTTTTGGTCGCCAACACGTTCCGCGACCCGGAGCTCGAGCGCGATTATGTCGCACGGCTGCGGGCGCAGCGGGCGCGGGCCGTGCTCCTGGCCGGATCGGCGTTCAACGACTTCTCGATGACCGAGGAGCTGACCGCGTTTGCCGAGTCCGGCGGGCGGGTCGCGGCCATCGGCGGGCACGGCACCGGGTTTGACACCGTGGCACTGGACAACTTCGGCGGGGCTCAGCAGGTCGCCTCGCACTTGCTGGCATTGGGGCACAGGCGGATCGGCGTCATCTCCGGACCGTCCACATTGGCTACTTCGCAGTCGCGGCTCGACGGGTTCGAGTCGGTGACCAAGCCGGTCGTGGTGGTCGAGTCCGACTTCACGCGCGAGGGCGGGCGGGCCGCCGCGCTCACGCTGCTGCGCGGCAGCGACGACGTGACGGCCATCTTCGCGCACAACGACCTGATGGCGGTCGGCGCCCTGGTCGCGCTGCGGGAGCTGGGGCGGGAAGGAGTATCGGTGGTCGGGTTCGACGACCTGCCGGTCGCGGTCGACGTCACGCCGGCGTTGACGACGGTGCGGCTGGATCTGGACGGGATAGGCGCGAGCGCGATGGAG
>JBIOYB010000619.1:0-3112 GCA_044869915.1 Allorhizocola sp. | reverse complement strand
TCAAGTCGAGCCCGTCGGGGGTACCGAACTGGATAGTGGCGGTGCGGGCGATCTCCTCGGCGAACGGGCGAGTGCGGATGCGGTCCCAGTCGATGACGGCGCCGATGTGACCGTCACGCCAGATGATGTTGCGATATTGAAGGTCGCCGTGGGTCCAACCGTACGGCCCGTAGGGTTGATCGGTGGCTGGACGCCGCGCCGCATGCTTCTCGATGAGTGCGATGCGCTGGTCGAGTAGGTCGACGACGGCTTGGTCGAACGGCCCGCCGGCCTCTTTCGCGAGGAACTGATAACGGTGCGCCTCCGCGATGGCCTCATCAGGTTGTACGACGCGGCTGGCGGGCCTGGTTGTCGTGGGTGCAAGACCCAAAGCGGGGTCGAGGTGGTTGAGCGAGTCGTGGATCCGCCCGACTACTGTCCCAAGCTCGTGGGCTTGGTCCAAGGTCAAGTCGGTACCTTCCGGGTGGGAGCCGTCGAGCCACGGCAGGACGCAGTAACCCCGTTGGTCGAACTCGGCCACCGGGTCGCCGCTGGGCGTGAACACCGGCATGCAGGCCGGCACCCCTCCCTCGTGCAGGGCGGCGAGGACCCGAAGATTGCGCCGGGCAGTGGGGACAGGTACGTCGATGATCTGCTTGAGCGCGAGCTCACCCCGTTGAGTGGTGATCCTCCAGTTCCGGTTCATCAGTCCGGTCGCAAGGTGGGATACGGAGCGGACGTTGCCGAGCCCGAACGACTGCGCGACGTCGGCCACGATCCGGTCGTCGATGTGTGGTGGGTTGTGGATCTTCACGTCATACTCCAGCGCTGGAGCGGGCCGCGACAGATAAGGTATGGCCACCGGCAAGGCGGTCGATCCGGTCGAACAGCCGCCGAGCGCAGTTCCGGCTGTCGTCGAACATGCCGAGCGGGCCGAGGTCGTGGTCAGCGAACCACCCGAAGCGCAGCTCAGCTGATGAGCTGGGCTCACGTTCTGACGTAACAGCGATGTACAGGTAGTCGACGTGGACGTGTGGGTGCGGGTGGCGGGCTTCGGCGGGTACCAGCTGCTCGGCGATCCACACCGGGACCGGTACACCTTCGCATTTGTCGGTCAGCCCATCGACATGGGTGTTGATCAGGTGAGCGGTGAGCCCGGTCTCTTCGCCGACCTCGCGTAACGCGGCCTCGGCTGGGTTCTCCTGGGGTTCGACGTGGCCGCCGGGCAGCATCCAGCGGTGTAGCCGTGGATGGTGGATCAGGCCGATGCGCCACCCGTCGTCGCTGGGTGTGAAGAGGAAGACGCTGGAGGTCGCGTGCTTCAGCATCGGCGTCACCCCGATAATGCTGCCGCGATCTGGTCCAGATCATGGGGACCGACACCCTCGTGGCACGGGATCGTGACGAGCGTGCGGGTGAGCCGTTCGGCGTGGCGACACGGTGTGGCGGGAGCATGACTGGCCAGCGCCGGTGTGCGGTAGAGCGTCCGGTAGCCGTAACGCAGCGGGTCGTCCACGATGACGTGCTCGGTGTCCAGGATCCCCCGTAGCGGTCATCGGGTGCCGCCGGTCGGGTTGAGCTAGGCCATGATCCGGTAGGTCGGCACCAGGTCGGCCAGGCTGGAGGTGAACCGGCTGCCGGTGCGACGGCGGCGCAGAATGCGGCAAGCTCGCCACCGAAACCGGTGGCAGGGTCGATCGCAGCGCCGCCTCCACCCGCACCGAGCGAAACAGTTCCTCAGCGCGGAGACGGTCGACCAGCGAATGGCGCAGCCGCTCGGGCGTGTCGGAGTTGATGGTCGCGGGATGAGCCACGCACCGACTCTGGAGCGGCGGTGGCCACCAGCCGGAGCGACACTACGGATACCGACGACGCTGTCGGCGGCGGGGCCACGCGGTCCGCAGTTAGTCCCTCAAGGCCCTCGTCGGATGGACCGGTCGTCGGCTGGGGTGGCCAGCGGCGTCTCGCTGCCCTGCGGTCACTCGGTACCGACTTCCCGGTGGTCGCGTACCGGCAGGATGGGCGATGGTGCCCGTACCGATTGGCAGTGGTAGTCGGGTTCGTCGATGACACATGCGACTACAGGAACGGCGTGGCTGGTAGGCGCCCGAGTACTGGCACCGGCCGGAACCCTTCCGCGAATGGGCGTTCGATGCGGTGGCCGTGCAGACGGCCGAGGGTATCTGCCATCGGGCCGAAGTGCTCATCGATCGGCTGTGAGACGTGAGAACGCAACGCCGCCAGCTTGGTGTCCCAGGTGTCGGTGACATCGACGATGACGGGTAGGTCAAGCGGGCGACCGCTACGGTCAAGCCCGTTGTATACGTCGCAGCTGTATACCCGGCGGGGGTGACCGGTGGCGATCACCACGTCGGGAAGCGCGGACAGAAGCGTCCGGGCGGCCATCTGGTGGTCCGGGTGGATGTCATCGGGGTTGTGAGTGATCACGACCTCCGGGCGCAGGTCGGAGAGCAGGTCGCGCAGCGCATTGACGGTCAGCCCCTCGAGCAGTAGCAGCGAGGCGCCGAGAACGTTGGCGCCGGCGGCGGCCTCTCGATCCCGTATCTGGTCGGATCGAGGCATCGCGACGGTGACCTGGGCCCCGGCCGCCGCATGAAGGGCAAGCGTGCCGCCGGACCACAGCTCCGCGTCGTCAGCGTGGGCCATGATGGTCAACACCGAGCCCGGCGAGGTCACCACACCCCGAGGTCCTCCAGGACATTCGCCGGGCGAGGTAGCAGCGGGCTCGACCCGCCGGTTGGAGCCAGCGGCAGGTCCAGGTCCGCGTTGAGGCGGATCATGTTGCGCCATTTGAGCGCGAGGTCGAACTGCTCGGCCACCGCTCGGCCGCGGCCGGTTGCGAGCCGACCCGATCCGGGAAGGTCATCGAGGGTCAGGCCACCCTCCAACAGGGTGGCCGCGGTCTTCGCGCCGATGCCACGTACCCCTGGAATCTCGTCGGCCGGGTCGCCAGACAGCGCCCGGAAGTCGGCCCACTGTCGCGGTGTGACCTGGTGCCGGGCATGCACCTCATCTGGGGTGACCAGTCTGCGGCCGGCCCGGAATCTGGTGTTGAGGATCGCCACGCGCTCATCGACCAGCTGGTAGTAGTCCCGGTCCCGCGACATGATGA
>JBIOYB010000618.1:0-14558 GCA_044869915.1 Allorhizocola sp. | reverse complement strand
GAGCCGGGCGTGGCGCGGGTTGAGGTCGGCGCCGACCTCCCACAGGTGGCGCTGTGGCGCGTCGGCGACCTCGGGCAGCTCGCTCGCGACGGCGAAGTATGGCGTGCCGGTCTCGTCCACGCCCAGGAACAGCCGTTCGCCTTCGATGCCCGCGGATTTGAACAGCACGAGCCCTGCCGGCCCGATCGGCGACCGCCCGTCCGGCGAGACCATCACCACGAACGCGCGCTCCCACGCCTCCGCGAGCCATTGATCGTCACCCCGGCGGTGTGCCGCCCGGTCGAGCGGCGACCACACTCCCGTATCCGTCACCGCCGCACCGCCATCGCCCGTCCCGCTCCAGCGAAACCTGCCGCGGCGAAACCCGTCATCGCCCGGCCCACCTCAACGCAACCCGTCATCGCCCGGCAGAGCGCAACGCAACCCGTCATCGATCCACGGCGACGATCGCCGACACCTCGTCGGCAATCTTCGATGCGTCGCCCAGCACCACGCTGACCGCCTTGGCCGGTGCCAGATGCGCTCGCGCCACCCGCTGCACGTCTTCGGCGGTGGCCGCCTCGAGCCGCGCCGAGTGCTCGGCCAGATAGTCCAGCCGCAGCCCGAACCCGGCATAGGTGCTGGCGAGCCCGGCCAGGCCGGCCTGGGTGGACATGCCCAGCTGCAGCGTGCCGAGCGCGTATTGCCGGGCCTGCTCCAGCTCGGCCTCGCCGGGCGGCAGCGAAGCCATGCGCCCGAGCTCGTAGAACGTCTCGACCAGCGCCGGCGCTGTCACCTCGGTCGCGACCTCCGCCGCGACCACCATCGCGGATCCCGCGACCGAATGCTCGATCATCGAGTGCGGCCCGTAGGTGTAGCCCTTGTCCTCGCGGATGTTTTCCACCCAGCGCGACGAGAAGTAGCCGCCGAAGATCAGGTTGGCCAGCTGCAGCGCGGCGTGGTCGGGGTCGGTGCGGCGCACCGCGGGCAGGGCGATGCGCAGTGACGACTGCACCGCGCCCGGCCGGTCGACCAGCAGCAGCGGCCGCGGCTCGTGCGCGGGGACGGCCTCGAGCTCGACGACCTCGCCGCCACCGTCCCACCCGCCGAGGCGGGCCTGCGCCAGGCCGATCGCGGCGTCGGGGTCGATGTCTCCGACGAGGATCAGGGTGGCCCCGGCCGGGTGCATGCGCTGCCCGTGCAGGGCGCGCAGGTCCTCCGGCGCGATGGCACGCACCTCCTCGAGCGAGGGGGTCTGCACCGCATAGGGATGGTCGCTATACATCCGCTTGAGCAGCGCCACCCGCGCCAGGTGCGACGGCTGGCTCAGCGCGACCTGGATGCGATCGGCCAGGCGCTCGCGCTCGGTGGCCACCTCGTTGGCCGGATAGGCGGCGTCGTGCAGCACCTCCGACAGCAGCTCGAGCAGCCTGTCCAAACCGGACGTGAGCGCGTTGCCCGAGACCAGGAGCCGGTCGGGGTCGATGCCCGCAGCCAGCCCTCCGCCGACGGCCTGCAGCTCGGAGGCGATCTCGATGTTGGACCGGCGACTCGTGCCGGAGAAGAGCGTCTGGCCCAGCATCGTGCCCGCGGCGACCTCGGCCTTGGGCAGGGGCACCCGCAGGCGCACCTCGACCAGCGGCACCGACGGCCGGTGGATCGCTATCACGGTCAGCCCGCTGGGCAGCGTGACCTCTGCCTGCGGTGGCAGGCTCAGCGGCCGGTTGGCCTCAACCAGAGGAAGAGTCTGAGTCGTCACTGCTGACCACCTCCGGGAACGACCTCAATCGACGCTCTTCGGTGCGGACGCAGCGTGGCTGCCGCCTCGCGGATCTGCTCCTCGGTCACCTCGGCGATCAGGTGGGGCAGGTCGTTGAGCAGCGCCGGCCCTGCTTGCTGGTCGCCTCCGCGAGCGTCGGCGGGTGCGCGCTGCAGCTCGAGCACTGCCATGCGCAACGCGCGGCCCAGCACGGCGTCGGTCTCGCGCAACAGGTGCGTGGCCATGCGCGCCTGGGTGCGGGCCAGCTCGCCGGGCGCGAGGCCATCGGTGGCCAGCCGCTCGAGCTCCTCGTCGAACGTGGCGAGCACCTTGTCGGTGCTGCCCTGCGGCGGCAGGTGCGCCTGCAGCAGCATCGCGGTGGGGTCGCGCACCTCGAACGGCTCGCCCATGAAGCCCACATAGCCCCCGACGCTGGTGACGCTGCGGTCCTTTTGGACCAGCCGCTCGACGAGCCGGGAGGCGTCGCCGTCGGTGAGCACCTCGGCCAGCACCACATAGGGCAGGTATGCCCCGAACTCGGTGATGGGATTGGGGATGCGCCAGGCCGCGGCGATCGCGGGCAGCGGGGCCAGCCCGTCCACATAGGACTCGCGCCGCTCGGCGCTCAGGTCGGGCTCGCTGAAGTCCGGCCGCTCGGGCGCCGGCCGGGCCGACACGTCGCCGAAGTGCTTCTCGATCAGCAGGCGGGCCGCGTCGAGCTCGAAGTCGCCGGAAACGGCCAGGGTCGCGTTGCCGCACGCGTAATAACGATCGAAGAACTCCGCCGCGTCGGCGACGGTCGCCGCCTCCAGATCGGTGAAGGAGCCGTAGCCGTCGTGCGCGTTGGGGAACGTGTCGAACATGACCGGCGGGAGCTTGAGCCACGGGAACCCGCCATAGGGCCGGTTGAGCACGTTGACCCGGATCTCCTCCTTGACCACATCGATTTGGTTAAGGAGATTTTCCTCGGTGAGGCGTGGCCCGCGCATGCGGTCGGCCTCGAGGAACAGCATGCGCTCCAGCGCGTTGCTCGGGACCGTCTCGAAATAGTCGGTGTAATCGAGGTGCGTCGAGCCGTTGAACGTGCCACCCGCGCCCTGCACGTGCCGGAAGTGCGCCAGCTTCTCCAGATTGGCCGAGCCCTGGAACATCAGATGCTCGAACAGGTGGGCAAAGCCGGTGCGGCCCTCCGGCTCGGAGCGGATGCCCACGTCATAGACGACCGCGACGCCGATCACCGGCGCGCTTCGATCCGGACTGAGCACCACCCACAGGCCGTTAGGGAGCGTAAATCGCTCGACCTGGTAATGGGTTCGCGGAATCTGCACGGGACGACCCTAGCGCACCCGGCTGACAAAAATGGATGGAGAGCGCCCGGGCCTGTGCTCGAATCTCGGGCGCGGCCGTCGTCTCCCACAGCAGCCCGCGCCTGGCCGGGCCTAGTGTGTAGATCCTTCGCTTGGGCAGCAGCGCGCCGTGCTCGTCGACGTCCAGGCCGAGGCCGTGCGGCCCCCGCCCGGCCAGCCCCTCGGCCTCGAGCGAGCGCACGAGTTGATCGACCTCGATCAACCTTCCGGGCCCGGTGCAGTTGACCACGGTACGGTGGCGGACCGATCTCGACAGGGTGAGCGTCCCCCGAGCCAGCAGTTCGCCGATCTCCCTCGCGACGGCCGGCGCCATGCGATGCCGGTGCACCTCCCAATAGCGCGCCACGTGACGCAGGAAGCGATCCTGGTCGTCCGCCGAGAGGCGGGCCCACAACTCGTTCCATTGTGGACGAAGCGCATCGAGAGCGGCGCGCCAATCCCCCTGGCAGATCTGGCGAATCTCGCGGATAAGTCCGGCAAGAGTACGACTTTCCGGCGCATCGACGAAGACGGGGGCCGACACGGCATGCGCAAGCGGCAGCAGCCCGTGCCGCGACACCATCTCGATGTGCGGGTGCCGCCCGCTGCGCGCCAGAGTGAGCGCCACATCGACGGCCGTCAGGCCGGACCCGATCAGCGTGACCGGCCCGTCCGGCAGGCGGTCGAGCGCGCCGGACGCCCACGGGTCCTGCACGGTCGCCGCCGGGTGCCGGGTGGGCGGCGGGTTGCCCAGCGCCAGCACGACCCGCGCGGCGGGGATCACGACTCCGTCGCCGAGCAGCACGATCAGGTCGGCGGAGCCCTCGAAGATCCGGATGACGCGTCCACGATGGACGGTCAGCCGGCCCATGGCGTCGGCGGCGCGCAAGCCCTCGATGAGGTAGTCGCCGTAGATTCCGCGGGCGACGAAGTCGCCGGGCCCCACGGACAGGCCGCGCTCGCGACACCAGCGCAGGAAGTGGTCGGGGTCGTCCGGCTCGACGCTCATCGCGGAGGCGGGCGAGTTGAGCAGGTGCCACGGTGCCACGGTGGAGTAGGCCAGGCCGCGCCCGGGGCGGGCGCCCGGGTCGACCAGGACCACCTCCCAACCGGCGCGCAGCAGCTCACGCGAGGCCATGACGCCACTGAACCCGGCGCCCACAACAACTGCGACATGTTCCGTTGACAAAGCCGTGCCCCAATTCACTCGTGTCTCAGAGTGTGGACTTTAGTTGCCCCACGTTCCAGCCTAACCCATAGTTCCTACCAGACAAGTAGGAATTCCAGAACCGGGCCGCGTTACTTCCCTAACATGATTTCGATCCTCGTCGCGGCATCGGCGGGCAAAACGTCGGTCGTGTCGATGACGAGGTCATAGGCCATGCCGGCGTGGGCCTGCGTGGCCGACCACCGGGCCAGGCCGGGGCGGCGGTTGCGCAGCGCGTCAGGCGCCCAGAGCCGCGAGCACCTGCCGCAGGTTGGGCGGTTCGAGACGGTCGGGCAGACCGTCCAGTCCGGACAGGGGCACCCAGG
The DNA here is from genome assembly GCA_044869915.1 of Allorhizocola sp. Classification (GTDB taxonomy): domain Bacteria; phylum Actinomycetota; class Actinomycetes; order Mycobacteriales; family Micromonosporaceae; genus Allorhizocola. The sequence goes on along the minus strand of JBIOYB010000618.1, from coordinate 9,941 downwards.
CGGTCTCCTGCAGGTTGACCTGTTCGTCCGGCAGCAGGCCCGACCGCCCGATGGCCGGGCGGTCGGTGTCGAAGCGGGCGAGGAAGAACTGCTCCGGGCCGACGAAACGCTTGCCGTTCCACAGGGTGTCGCGGTCGACCCGCACGTATCGCTCGCCGATGGCGGCCGGGTCGAGCCCGGTCTCCTCGGCGAGCTCGCGCCGCGCCGCGTCCCACGGCGACTCGCCCGGCTCGATGCCGCCGCCGGGTGGCTCCCAGAGCAGGGCCCCGTCGAACGGGTCGCGCCAGCGCAGCAGGAGTATGCGCCGGCCCGCGTCCAGGCAGACCACCCGCACGGCGGGCCGGAATCGCGTTTCCACGCCGCCAAAACTAGCCTTCGGTGGCGTAGGCGTCCTCGATGCCCCTGATGTCGATCTTTTGCATGCCCATCATGGCCTGCGCGACTCGGCCCGCCTTCGCCGGATCCGGGTCGGCCAGCCCTTCGCTGAGCACCTTCGGGATGATCTGCCACGAGAGCCCGAACCTGTCCTTGAGCCAGCCGCACTGCCCTGGCTCACCCCCGTCGGCGGTCAGCAGGTCCCAAAGCCGGTCGATCTCGTCCTGGTCCTCGCAGTTGACGTAGAACGAGAAGGCTTCGGTGAAGTGGTTGTGCTCGGGCCTGCCGTTGAGCGCGACGATCTGCTGCCCCTCGATCTCAAACGTCACGACCATGGGGTTGGCGTCCAGGATCCGCGAGTTTTCGAACACGGACGTGTAGAGCTTGGCCGCCTCCTGCGCCTGGGTTTCGAACCACAGAAACGGCGTGATCTTCTGCATGGCGAGTTCCTCTCTCTGAGTACGTTCTACCCAGGCGTCGAGCGGCGCCCGCCGGGTTCGACAAACACTTCTCAAGATTTTTATTTGTTGAGTACCTCGCGGAGGCGCACGGCGAACGCGGCAGGATTCTCGGCGAAGGCGATGTGGCCGCCCGGGAACATCGTCGGCTCGATGCCCAGGGCCTTCGCAAGCACGCGCGACGCCCGGTCGCACAACTGCCCGGCCGAGTCCTCGCCGATGCCCACGGCCACACGGGAGCCTGTCGAGCGCAAGGCGTCGATGTCGGGCAGCCAGCGGGTGGTCGCCCGCAGCATGTGTTCGTACTGGAAGCGTTCGTCCGCGACCGTCTGCGGATCCCGCTCCCCGCCGATCATCATTTCGAGTACCTCGTCCGGCAGGTGGATGTTCGCCGTCTCGAGGAACTTCACCCAGGCGCCCCGGACTTCGTAGTGCAGCCGTGCGCCCGGCACTTCGAGGGTGGATGTGTTGTGCATCAGGCCTCCTATTCAGGTTTGGTCGCAATTTTGGTCGCAATGGAGACCGGCGCCGTGAGGCAGAATCGTCGCTCGTGAGCGAAGTTAGTGAAGTTTTTTCGGCGGCATCGATCCTGGAGCGGGCGCGCGCGGGAGACGATGACGCCTTCACCCGGCTGGTGCAGCCGTTGCGGCCGGAGTTGCACGCTCACTGCTATCGCATGCTCGGCTCCGCGCACGACGCCGACGACGCGTTGCAGGACGCCCTGTTGCGCGCCTGGCGCGGGCTGGCTGGTTTCGAGGGCCGCAGCTCCGTGCGCACCTGGCTCTACGCCGTGGCCACGCGCACCTGCCTGGACATCATCGAGGCTCGGGGCAGGCGCGCACTGCCCGTCGACCTGGGCCCCTCGAGCCCGCATGCCGTGCTGGAGAGCGGCCCGCTGACCGATGTCGCGTGGCTGGGGCCCTATCCCGACGCCGACCTCGCTTCGAGCCCGGGCGTGCGATATGAGCAGCGGGAGGCCGTCGAGCTCGCGTTCGTCGCCGCGCTGCAGCACCTGGTCGGCAACCAGCGGGCTGCCCTGGTGCTCTTCGAGGTCCTCGGCTTCTCTGTGGCCGAGATCGCCACGATCATGGACACGTCGACCACGTCGGTCAACTCCGCCCTGGCGCGTGCTCGCCGGATCGTCGCGGAGCGGGTGCCTTCCCACACCCAGCAGCAGAACCCTGCGCAAGGTGGGCGACGCCCGGGTCAGGGAGCTGGTGACCGGCTATGCCACGGCGTTGGAGCGAGGCGACGCCGATGCGCTGGTCGCGCTCCTGACCGAGGACGTCACCTGGTCGATGCCGCCGCTTCCACAGTGGTACCAAGGAATCGAAGCCGTCATCGACTTCGCCTCAAATGTCCCGCTCGCCCGGTGCGGTTCCTGGCGGCACCTGCCGGTCATCGCCAACGGCCAGCCGGCCGTCGCCGCCTACCTGCGCCGCGAGGATGCCGACGGTCCACATGAAGCCTGGTCGATCGATGTGTTCACGTTGCGTGAAAGGGACGGAAAGATCGCCGAGATCACCTCATTCGTCGGCGCCGAGCACTTCTCGTCCTTCGATCTGCCGGTCACCTATTGAACGCCGACGGAAGGTCCACAGCGCGAGGATGCCGAGGAAGAGCAGCAGGGGCAAGGTCACGAGCCAGCGCCGCCAGTTGCGCGATTCGAGGATCGGGGTGCCAGCCGTCACCGCAGCGCCGGGTGCACGCTTGGTCACGCTCGGCGAGGGTTGTGGGCCTGCCGAGCCGGACGGCCTGACCTGCGCCGCGTTGAGGGCCGCCAGCAGGTTGAGGTCGCCCACGCCGAAGTCGCGGTCTGGCCCGGGCGTGCCCCGGTCGGTGGAGGTGCGCCGCAGCAGCTCCACCACCTCCGATGCCTTCGCGTTGGGGTTGGCCGACCACACCACGGCTGCCGCGCCGGTCAGCACTGCCGCGCCCGCGGCGGTGTCGGCCAGGCGGTAGCCGCCCGCCCGGTCGGTCGTGATCAGGTCCGCGCCCGGCACCACGATGCCGGTCGTGCGCCCGCTCGCGGGCAGCTGGCGCACGGCGCCCACCCGGTCGGCGGGGATCGATGTCAGCACCCCCGGGTAGGAGGCCGGCCAGGTGCTCGCGTCGGCCGCGACCAGCAGCACGTCCTTTTCCACCGCCACGTTGACCGCGAACTCGAGCCGCTCGCTGGGCATGACGCCGCGTCCGATGCAGATGATCCGCGCTCCCCGGTTGACCGCGAGCTCGATGCCGGTCGCGAGCTCGTTGGGGTCGCCTGACTGCCCGGCCGCGGGCGCGAACGAGATCGGCAGGATCTTGGCGCTCGGCGCCACGCCCAGGATGCCGGCATCGCCCGGGTCCACAGCGGACAGTGCGCTGTCGGAGTGCCCGTGCCCGGCGATGAGTCCGGCCAGGCCGGTGCCGCGACCGTCGAAGTCCGTGTTGGCCTTGGCGTCGGGGCCCTGCAGCACCTGTCCGGTCAAGTCGGGATGCTGCGGGTCCACACCGGAGTCGATCACCGCGATGACCATCCCGGCCCCGGTGGCGCGCCTGTGCACCTCATCGAGGCGCATCGTGCCGATCTGCCACTGCAAGCCGCGCACGAGATCGGGCTGTGCGCTTGGCTGTGCGCTTGGCTGTGCACTGGGTGGCGCGCTCGGCTGGAGCGTCACCAACCCGGTGAGGAGGACTGAGAGGACACGCACGGGTGCAACTTACCGTGCCAGCTCCAGCAGCGCGAAAGCGTCGGCGATCGCGGCACCGCCGGGGTCATTGTTGAAGTAGACATAGACTGGTTGGTCACCAAACTCGCCCATCCGCGACAGCCACGACTTGAGCGAGGCCGGGCCGTATCGCGGCCGCGGGTTGGCCCGGCCCTCGTGTAGGCGCACATAGCCGAAGTCCGCTGTCCTCCATAGTGCAGTGATCGGCCTGCCCTGCCGGTCGGCCCAGCACAGTGCGGCGCCGTGCTTCTCCAGCAGCTCCCGCGCCTCGTCGCACCACCATGTCGCGTGTCTCGGTTCGACCGCCACCTTTATCGTCCGTGGAAAGGCGGCAAGCACGGCATCCAGGTCAAGCGAGAACCGCAGGGTTGGCGGCAGCTGCAGCAGCACCGCCCCGAGCTTGTCGCCGAGCCCCGCTGCCGCGGACAGGAAGCGGGACACCGGTTCGGCAGGGTCGCGCAGTCGCTTGATATGCGTGAGGTATCGGCTCATCTTCACGGCGAAGACAAACCCGTCGGGCGTCTCGTCCCGCCACCGCTCAAACTGGGAGCGAGCGGGCAGCCGATAGAACGGGTTGTTCAATTCCACCGTGGCGAAGCGGCCGGCGTAGAACGACAGCGACGGCGCGCCTGGGTAGAACGGCCCGCGCCAGTCCCGGTATTGCCACCCGGACGTGCCGACGACCAACACCGGTCAAGATTGCCCAGGTGAAACCGTGACGAAACCCGTCACCGGCTCCTGCATGGCCTCGGCCGGGTGCCACGGCATGAGGACCACGGCGGCCGCGAGCAGCACACCGACCAGTGCTACCAGGAGCACCAGCGCGATCTCCCGCACGACCGAATGCACCGAATCCACGGCCTTACCATGCCCTGTCCACCCGCCTCGGCACAGTCACTTTCCGGACATGGGCAACTCAGTGATCAGCGCCGTCAGCTCCTCCAACGAGAGGAGATCTGCTGGCCGAACGGTCACGTTGGCGCGCACGTAGTGGAAGGCCGCGCTGACGGACTCCACGGGTATACCGCGAAGCGACGCCCAGGCCAGCCGGTATGCGGCCAGCTGCACGGCTGCCGCCCGCGCCGCCGCGCCCTTGGGCATGCGCCCGGTTTTCCAGTCGACGACCTCGTAGCGATCTCCGGGCGTGACGAACACCGCGTCCATCCGCCCGCGCACCACTACCGCGCCCAGCGACACGACGAACGGCTCCTCCACCGAGACAGGTGTGCGTCCGGCCCATTCGCTGCGGGCGAACGCGTCCTTGAGCGCCTCCAGCTCCGAATCCGGTGCCTCCTCCGACTCGTCGAACAGTTCGTCCAAGTCAAACAGCGCCGGCGAACCGAACTGGGACTCCAGCCACCGGTGGAAAGCCGTGCCGCGCCGGGCATAGGGGTCGGGCGCGGATGGCAGCGGGCGCCGGATCGCGCGCGCCAGCCCGGCCGGATCCTTGCGCAGGGTCACCAACTGCGACACCGACAGGTGGCCGGGCAGCGGTACCTCCATCAGCGACGCCCGCCGCAGCGCCTCGTCCCGCTCGGCCAGCAGGAGGTCGGTCTCGCGGCTCCATGCCGTCCGCTTGCGACGCGCGTTGCGTACGAGCGTGGCCGCAGACTCCACAATGGACCGCCGGCTGCCCAGCGGGTCGAACGGCCAGATCGCTTCCACCACTGCGGCGATCGGGTTTTCGTCGGTCGACTGCGCCACCCACGTGTCCACGCGCCCGTAGCCCTGCGCGCACACCAGCGCGATCTCCTCCAGCAGCAGCGACGGCCCGCGTGGCCGCTTCAGGCCCTCGCCCCACCAATATCCCGAGGCGAACAGCCAGCTGCGCGGCCGGGTCACCGCGACATAGGCCAGCCGGCGCTCCTCGCGCGCGTCGTGTTCGCGCCAGGCGTCCTCGAACTCCACGACCGCCCGGCCAAGCTCACGCTGATCGGCGGCGTCCACATTGAACACGGGCAGCCCGGTGCGGTCGCCGCGCAGCGGGAACGGAAGCACGCCAAGGCCTTTGAGGTAATGATCGGCCGCGCTGCTGCGCCCCGGCCACACGTCCTTGGTCAGGCCGGCGACCGCGACGACGTCCCACTCCAAACCCTTGGCGGCGTGGGCGGTCAGCACCTGCACCGCGCCCTCGGACACGTCCACCTCGCCCGGCGCCAGGCCGCGCTCCTCATTTTCGGCCGCTTCGAGGAACGCCAGGAACGCCGACAGCGGCGCGCCCTCGGTCTCGCTGGCAAACCGCGCCGCCACCTCGGCCAGCGTGTCCAGGTGCGCCCGCGCCAGCCCAGCGTCGCCGCCCACGGACGCCGCGCGCACCGCGACCTCTACATCCAAACCTATAGTCCGGACAATGTCCGCGATCAAATCGCTGAGCGGCTGCTCCAGCCTCCCTCTGAGCTCTTCCATTTCTTTTTGGTACCGATGGAAGCGTGCCAGACCTTCGATAGAATACCGTTCGGGGTCTCCCGGGTCCTCCAATGCCTCGCTCAGTGCCGCGTCCTCGAGCCGATCCGGCGTCGCCGAGAAGTCCACGTCTGCCGGACGGCGCGCCTTCGCGAGTTGCCGAGACCGCTGGTGCAGAGCCACCAGATCACGCGGCCCGATCCGCCACCGCGCGCCGGTCAGCAGTCGCAGCAGCGAGGCGCCGTCGGCCGGGTCGGACAGCACGCGCAGCGTCGACACCACGTCGCGCACCTCGGGCGTGTCCAGCAGACCGCCGAGCCCGACCACCTCGACTGGCAAACCTTTGGCGCGCAACGCCTTTTCGATCGCGGGGATCTGCGAGCGCAACCGCACGAGCACGGCGGTGGTCGGCCGGCGCACGATCGGGATGAACCCAGGATGCTGATCGTCTGCCACCCGGGCATGCGTGCGCCACGCCGTCACGATCTGGTCGGCGATCCACAGCGCCTCATCGGCCGAGGTCTCCAACAGTCCACACGCGACCACGCCCGGGTCCTCGCTCCCGGAAGTGAGCGACACCACCGACACGTCCCGCAGCGGCTCGGAAATCCGGTTGGCGACGGACAAAATCTCGCTGCGATTGCGGAAACTCCTACTGAGCGAGCGCCTCGTCGCCGGCCGCCCATCAGAGGTCGGAAACTCCAACGGGAAGCGGTCGAGCGTGCCCGCGCTCGCCCCGCGCCAGCCATAGATCGACTGGCACGGGTCACCGACGGCGGTGACCGGGTGCCCACCCCAGAAAAGCGAGCGCAGCAGCACGATTTGCGCGTGGCTCGTGTCCTGGTATTCGTCCAGCAACACGACCCGGAACCGGTCCCGCTCGGCCCGGCCCACCTCGGGGTGATCCCGCGCCACGAGGGCCGCGCGGGACATCTGGTCACCGAAGTCCATCGCCTCCAGTGCCGCCTTCCTCAGCTGGTACCCCCTGATCAAAGGAAGGAGTTGCAAACGAGCGCGTTGCCGGGCAAGAAGCTTGACCACCTCGGCCATCTGCCGCCCGGGTTTGGCGGCGAGCGTGGCGTGGAAGCGCCCGGTCCACGTCGCGAGGTCATCCGGCTCGACCAGGTGCTCGGCCATCTCACCGGCGAGCGCGAGCACGGCCGCGACGACCGTGCTCGGCGCCGACTCCACATGCGACATATCGCCGGTGTAGGCGCGCACGACCTCGTCGGCGAGCTGCCAGCACGACGCCTCGGTCAGCAGCCGCGAGCTGGGCTCGTAGCCGGAGCGCAGCCCGTGCTCGGTGACGACGCGCGAACCGAAGGAGTGATAGGTGGCGATGGTCGGCTCGCCGTCGAGTCGAAAATCGAGTTTCCCCGGCGGACCGCCCTCGTCGCGGATCCGCCAAGGGGAAGCTCGAGATTCGCCGCCGCCCACGTGCTGGCGCAACTGTCCCAACCGGACCCGCACCCGGTGAGCCAACTCGCCCGCGGCCTTGCGGGTGAATGTCAGGCCCAGCACCTGTTCGGGTTGCACGTATCCGTTGGCGACAAGCCACAGCACGCGCGCGGCCATCGTCTCCGTCTTGCCCGAACCGGCGCCGGCCACGACAAGCAACGGCTCGACCGGCGCGGAAATCACGGCCGCCTGCTCCTCGGTGGGCGGTGGCAACCGCAGGCTCTGCGCGAGCTCGGTGGGTGTCCACCGTGGACCGTCACTCACCCTCCACCACCTGCCGGCCCTTGCCCGAGATCGGGCAGCTCGTCCGCACCGGACACACGCGGCAGCTGTCGTTGGCCTTGGCCATGAACGTCGACGCCGCGATGGTGTCGGCCGTGCGATGGACCATCTCGTGCGCCCAGCGCGGGTCCTCGGCCTTGCGCAGCGGGTCCTGCTCCTGCTCCTTGGCGTCCTTGTGGGTCGTGCCCAGCTGCACGAGCGAGGCGCCGCCGCTGACCGTGCCCTCGCCGAACGCGCCCTCCTCCACGGCCACCTGATAGGCGCCCAGCTGCGGGTGCTCCGGCAGCTCAGCCGCAGTCGCGGTCGTCGTCTTGCCGGTCTTGAGGTCGATGACCACGAGCTCGCCGTCGTCGTTGACTTCCAGGCGATCCACCCGCCCGGTCAGCTCGATCGGCGGGTTGTGCTCCAGCCGGACTGTGAACTCCTTCTCGATGGCCAGCAGCCGGCGCGGGTTTTCGGCAAGCCAGCGGACCAGCTTGTCGACCATCTGGCTCGCCCGTTCGCGCTCCCGGCCGGTCAGCCACTTCGCGGCCAGCTCGATGGTCTCGAAGCGCGCGGCGACATATTCCATGAGGATCGCCGGATCGGTCTGCGCCTCCTCGGCCAGCATCGCTGCCGCGTGCACGAGGTTGCCGACGTTGGCCGCCCAGGTCGCGGGCGCGGCGCCGCCGTGCCGCTCGAGCAGCCAGCGCAGTCCACATCGGAGCGCGCTTTCCATGGTGGACGGTGTCACCCGCACGAGGTCTTGATAGACCGGCCCTTCATCGGACAGGCGCGGCAGGCCCCACCACTGATCGGGATCCGCCCCCGGCACACCCGCCTTGGCGAGCCGCTTGAGCTCGGCGGCGGCGTCGAGGTTGCCCTCCATCACCGCCACGCGCAGCTCGGCGACCAAACCGGCCAAAGTCATGGGGCGCGAAGGGCGGGCGATGTCGACGTTGTCCACTTCGGACAGTTCGTGCAGGAATCGCGACGGCCGGTCGTCACCATCGGCCCCGCCCACAGCGCCCGAATCGACCGCCGTAACGAGCAGCCGCTTGCGCGCCCGCGTGCACGCCACATGAAACAGCCGCCGCTCCTCGCGCAGCAAAGCCGTGGTCTGCGCCATCCGCTGCGCCTTGGCGCCCGGCGCGACCCGCTGCGCCACCTCGTCCACGAGATGCTCCGAGCCGAGCAGGCTGCCACGCAGGCGCAGATCGGGCCAGATCCCCTCCTGCACGCCGGCCACGACCACGAAGTCCCACTCCAAACCCTTGGCGGCGTGGGCGGTCAGCAGCCGCACGGCCTCGCCACGGTCACCCCGCTCGGCGATCGAGTCGCCCGGAAACTCTTGCCCCTCAACGTGTTCAAGGAAGGCGTCGACGCGCGCGCCGGGCAGCCGATCGGTGAACCGGGCGGCCGCGTCGAAGAGCACCATCATCGAGTCGAGGTCGCGGTCGGCGGCCTCGGCCCGGCGGCGCTGATCGGCTCCTGTGGCCGGTGTGGTGGCCAGGCCCGCCCAGCGATCGGCCAGACCACTGGTGCGCCACACCTCCCACAGCACCTCCTCGGCGGAGCCGGTGGCCTCGCGCGCGACCTTCAGCAAGACGGCGATCCGCTGCAGCGGTGCGGCCCAGCGCTTCTCGAGCGTCACCAGGTTGGCCGGATCGTTGAGCGCGCCGACCAGTTCGAGCCCGGCGACGGCCCGCAACCCTTGGCGGATCCGGCGCTCCGCGAGCGGGTCGGCCCCGCCCAGCGGCGAGTGCAGCAGGGTCACCGCCGCCTCCTCGGTGAGCAGCTCGGGGTCGAGCGCGCAGCGCAACAGGAGGAGAAACGGCTTCACGGCCGGCTGGAGGTGGATCGGCAGATCCTCCGCGTGCACGACGGTCGGCACCCCGGCATGCCGCAACGCGCGCTCATACGGTCCCAATTGGATGCTCGCCGAACGCATGACGACCGCCATCCGCGACCACGGGATGCCGTCCTCGAGATGTGCCTGGCGAAGCCGCTGCGCCACATAGGCCGCCTCGCTGCCGCGCGTGCGCAGCGCGTAGCTCTCGACCGTCGGCGAGCCGCGATGGACCTTCTCCAGCACCACCTCGACCGCGCCCGGGAAGTGGTCGGGGAAGGTGCGCGCGATCTCCGGATCGGCCCCGCGGAAGCCAAACGTCGACGACTCCGGGTCGACGAACGCCACGATGTTGGTGCCGACGCGCTTGAGCAGCTGGATCTGGGCCGGGTCGGTGTCGGCGAGCTCGTCGACGTAGATGAGGTC
>JBIOYB010000617.1:0-7039 GCA_044869915.1 Allorhizocola sp. | reverse complement strand
GTCAGATCCCCGCTCTTGATCGCGTCCGTCCACAGCTGGGTGGTCTCGGCGATGTGGCCCTCCTTGACGATGTCGGCCATGCGCTGGCCGGTCGTCCAGGTGAACAGGTCGGGCTTGACGTTGGTGCGGAAGGAGGCCTTGATAAACGCCTCGTAGGTCGGCTCGTCGGTGTAACCCACCGGCTCCATCGACAGGCCGATCTCCTGCTGCGACAGCTCACCGACCGACTTGAAGTATTGGGCCCAGGCACCCTTGTCGTTGTAGAGCTTTAAGTGCGTTTTGTTTTCGGTACCGGTCTCGCCTCCGCTGCCGCACCCGGCCAAAGCCAGCACGACGGCGGTGCATACTGCAGTGAGGACGCGCACCGCAATCACCTTTCATGACAAGTGTTTTGACGTAACCACAGCTCGGACGTCCTCCAGGTGGCGACGCATCAGTTCGCTTGCCCGGTCGGGGTCGCCCGCCTCGATCGCCGCGAGGACGGCCCGGTGTTCTTCGTGATCGCGCACGCGGTCGTCGAAGATCCGTTGGATCTCACGCTGTTCGCCCGCGTGGACCGACAGCAGCGAGTCGATGACCTCGTGCAGGACGGTGTTGCCGCTCGCGGCGGCCACCGCCCGGTGAAACTCCATGTTGGCTTCGTGCAGTGTTTCGTCGTTGTCCAGGTGCCGCTCGGCCTTGCGCAGCGCGTTGCGCAACCGTTTTCTCTCGTTGACGTCGTTGCGCCGGGCGGCGTGTGCCGCCAGAAACGGCTCCACCAGAAGCCGCGCCTCGAGCAGTTGCGCGAGTTGTTCCGTGGCAAGGGTCGGCATGTGCGGGTTGGGCAGCACGACCCGGTCGAGCGAGTCGCTGATGTAGACGCCCGACCCGTGCTTGAATTCGACCGCGCCGGTCGCCTGCAGCCTGCGCAACGCCTCCCGCACGGTCGGGGTCGCCACGGCGAACCGGGCCGCGAGCGTGCGCGACGACGGCAACCGGTCTCCTGGCTTGAGCCCTTCGCTGCGGATGAGTGCGAGCAACCGCTCGGTGAGTGCGTCGGACAGGCTGTGGCGGATCAGCATGGCTACTCGAACCTGACTTCCATGAAGCGTGGACGGTAGATGCCCGCGTTGCTGAAGTGGTCTTCCCAGGCGAAGCTGTTCACGTTGTACGTGACGATCAGCGCGCCGTCGCGCCTGAGCTCGGGGTGCTCGTGCGCGTTGTAGGTGAACACGTTTCCACCCGTTTCCGGCGTGTGAAACAGTGTGGTCCGGCCGGTCCACGGCCCGGTGGGGCTGCAGGCGAAGTAGGCGACCACCTCGGTGGAGAAGGGGAAACTGGTGTCCTGCGTGATGAGCAGATATCCGCCCCGCAATGGCGTCACGCTGTACTCATTGGCCACATTGGACTGCACCCTGACGGAGGCCGTCTGGTCGGCCGACCAGCCCGTGCCGGTGTAGTACTGCCAGGGCGCCCGCAGGTCGCCGCCCGTGACGCGGGCGATGTGCATGTACTTGGCCAGGCCGAGGTCCTCCACGCCATAGATGTAGGTGTGCGGCCCGACCACCTGGATCCAGCTGCCCCACGCCACCTTCGCGGCCGACGGCAGCGGCGTGACGTCGATGAGCCGGTAGGTCCACGGGCTGAAGCGGGCGAGCACCGAACCGGTGAAGCCCCAGTCCCATTGGCCCGGCCCGAAGCGGTCGTAGCGCTGGAACACCACCTGCAGCGTGCCCGCGCCGTAGTGGCCCGCGCCCAGCCAATACCAGGCGTCTTGCGCCGGCGGGGGAATGACCGCCGTCGGGTTGGCGGTGGTCCCGCCGTGGATCGTCCTGAAGCGACTGCCCCACTGCTCGACGAACGTGTTGTTGACGATCGGCGAGCCGACGGGCCGCGTGCCGTCGTCGTTGACCTCGCCCAGGAACGTGTCGGAGAACAGCCACAGCACCCGGCCGCCCGGAAGCTTCACCGAATAGGTGCTGTCGCCGCCCGTCCACGCGCCACCCGTGTTGGCGTAGTTGGCGAATGCGGCCGTCAGGCCGGGCTCGACCCGCGCCGACTTCAGTACGGGCGCGTCTGCGCAAGCTGTTGCGCCGCCGCCCGCTCCTTGCGCGGCCACCGCACCGGCCCCCGCCTGCGGCCGGTATTTCCCTATGGCGTGCCGCGTGTCCGCGCCTGCCGAGGCCGGCGCCACCGCCGCGAGCGTGCCAACGCATCCGGCAATCACCAGCACTGCCAACGCTTTTCGCGTCCGAACCATGCTCAAAGTGCCCTCCAACCGCCTAGCTGGAAAGTGACCAACTGATCTAATCAGTTGGTCATCAACCTGTCTAGGGGTTGTTTCCGACTCGTTAACGCGACGCCCTCAGCGAATCGAGGCCGGCCAAAATGTCGGGGGGTGGTGCGAGAGTGCGGGCATGGCTTACGACGAGGAATTGGCAAACCGGGTGCGCGAGCTGGTCGGCCGCGAGACCGGGCTGAGCGAGCAGCGCATGTTCGGCGGGCTGGCCATGCTCATCAACGGCAACATGGCCGTGGCCGTGCGCGGTCACGGCGGGCTGCTGGTGCGGGTGGGCGAGGCGCAGTCCGCCACCGCGCTCAAGGAGCAGGGCACCGAGGAGATGCACATGCGGGGCAAGCCCATGCGCGGCTGGATCACGGTCGAGCCGGCGGCGTGCGCCAAACGCACCGACCTGCGGCGGTGGGTCAACCGCGGCCTGTCCTTCGCCCGCACCCTGCCGCCCAAATAACCCCGACCCAAATAGCCCCGACCCACATAGCCTGACCGGATTTGTCAAAGCGGCGACCCGGGAGCGCAAAGACACCGGCGGTCCCGGGATCGCAGGCTAAACGGCATGAAGGACAAATATCTTCTTGAGGGATACCTGTTGCCCCGCCGCAAGGCGTTCGATGAGGCCCGGTTCGGGCGCCTGAAAGAGATCTTCGAGGAGCACCTGGCCGACGCGCAGGCGCACGGGGCACGCGGCGACTCGGGCGAGCTGGACATGCCACACACCCGCGACCCGCGGCTGCTGGAGTTCCTGCTCGCCGACGAGCTGCTCGACACGGTCGAGCCGCTGATCGGGCCCGACATCGGGCTGTTCGCGAGCGCGTTCCTGTCGAAGGAGCCGTTCACCGGCCGGGCCACCCCGTGGCACGAGGACTCCTACTTCTGGGACGGCCGGTTCGACCGCATGGACCGGATCGTCACGGTGTGGCTCGCACTGGACAAGGTGGACCGCGACAACGGGTGCATGCGTGTGCTGCCGGGCAGTCACCTGGCGGCCGTGGGCGATTACGAGTTCGCCGACCCCGACGAGTTCAGCTTCGACCGTGTGGTGTCCGGTGGCGTCGACGAGTCGAAGGCGGTCGACTTCGAGCTGGCCGAGGGCGAATATTCACTGCACGACGCCCGAATCATTCACGGCGCGACGGCCAACAGAAGTCCCAGGCGACGGGCCGGTTACACGATCCGCTACTTCTCGCAGGAGCTGCGCTTCGACCCGGCACATCCGCGCAATCAGGGCCATTTGCTGTGGCACGCACGCGGGCGCAACCTGGCAGGCAACCCGGTTCAGGCTTGATTCCTTCATGTAAATGTGTAGTCGATACTCCACTTGATTGATTATGCTACTCCACACGACCGGCCGGGTGTGGAGGGCGGTGGGGGTCGTGTTCGGCGACGGCGCGCGCCGCCATGACCGCGCGGGTGCGGGACCTGTTGGCCGAGGCCCGGTTCGACCATGCGGGGTGAGGAGCGGCTGCCGGCGCAGCGGGACGCGGTCGCGGCCGTGCCGGAGCAGATCGAGACGCACGCGCGGACGGTGGTCGCGCTGTCGGAGCGCGTGGTCCAGGCTGCGGGGGCGGACACGCTCATGTCGCTGGACTCGGCGGCGGACGGGCAGATGTGCGCGTTCCTGCCCAGGTTGATGGCGCCGTTGGCGGGAGATGGCGCTGGGCGACGACGACGAGCGCGAGCCGCCCGGGCTGTAGTGCCGTCCTACTCGACCGGGTTGAGTTCGGGCGCGGCGAGCACTTTGGACAGATCGGCGGCGGATCGGAAGCGCCCCGGCGGCTGGCCGTGCCGGCGGGCGAAGGCGCGGGTAAACGACGCGACGTCCGGGTAGCCCAGTGCGGCCGCGATGTGCTTGATGGGCTGCTGGGTGCGCACGAGCAGCGCGGCGGCCCGGTCCAGCCGGACATGCTCCACATACGAGGCGGGTGACGTGCCGAGCCCGTCGGCGAACAGCCGGGTCAGCTGGCGCGGGGACACATGCACGTGCCGGGCGAGCTCCTCGACGCGCAGCGGCCGGTCGAGGTTGTCGTGGATGTATCGGGTGGCGTTGCGGATCGCCCGCCCGTGCCGATCGTCGGACTCGGTCTCGGTGATGGCCACGGCCGCCGTGGGCGGCGAGTCGAGCCCGGCGCGGGCGAGCCCGAGCAGGAGCGCCTGAGCGAGCGCCGCGAGCTGCGCCCGCTGCCCCGGCAGCGTTGGCCGGTCGGCGACCGCGCGCAGCGCCCGCCAGATCGCGCCGGTGCTGCCGTCGTCGCGTACGATCGGTGTCTCCGCGGCCAGGAACCCTTGCAGGACGGGCGAAACCCCGGCGGCCGGGCCAACGTCGAAGGCGACCCAGACGAGCTGGATCCCCGGCGGGTCGGGGCTGAGGATCTGGTGGCGCACGCCCGGCCGGGCAAACAGCAGGTCGCCGGCGCCGATGGCGTGCCGGCGCCCGGACACGACGAACTCGCCCCGGCCGCCCTCGACCCGGCAGATCTCGAAGTACGTGTGCCGGTGCGGCGGGTTGGCGACCGTGTCCGTCCACTGCGCCCATTCGTATACGTCGACGGGCGCACCGCCGATCAGCAGCTTGGGTACGGCGTCGTTGAGCCGGGCGGTCCACGACATGCGATTGATTAGATCACTTGATGAGTTGCCGTGGGAAGTCCCAAATGCGCAACCCGGTTGGCGCGATCCGGCAAAGACAAACCCGCACGGTTCGCGCGACGCTGAGCCGCATGTCAATGAAGACGCTCACGGTGGCAGCCTTCACCGCCGCGGCCGCCGTCATTTCCGTCCCCGCCGCGCCGGTGCAGGCGGCACCGGTATGCACGGGCGTCAACGCCCCGACGCTCGGCAGCGTGACGCCCAACAGCTATCTGAACAATCTGTTCAACTCGTACGGCGACTCGACCGCCACGGGCTGGACGGGCGCCGACAGCACGTACTCGGTGACCCTGCCCAACAGCGCCGGCCGGCTGTGGCTGTTTTCCGACACGTTCCTCGGCCCGACCAACCCGGACGGGAGCAGACCCACGACCGCGCCGTTCATCCGCAACTCGTTCGTGCACGAGTACGCGTTCACGGTCGCCGGCACCTATTACGACGGCGCCTACGGCACGGCCACGGGTGTCGTCCCGCACCCGACGTCCGGCTACTGGTACTGGGTCGGGCAGGGCACGATCTCCGGGTCCGAACTGCACCTGCCCCTGCACGAGTGGCGCGTCCAGGACACCAACGGCGACGGGGACACGAATGATCCGTTCGACTTCGCGTGGGTGTCCAACAAGCTGGCCCGCTTTTCCGTGTCCAACCTGAGCCACGCCACGAGCGTCACGTCGCTGCCGTCGGCCAGCGGAGTGCAGTGGGGCACGTGGGTCCAGCAGTCCGGTGGCTACACCTATATTTATGGCACCGAGGATCAGGGTCTGGCCAAGTACGCGAAGGTCGCTCGGGTCAGCGGCACCAGCCTCACCGGCACGTGGCGCTACTGGAACGGGTCGTCGTGGGTGCTCACCGAGAGCTCGGCGATCCGGCTGCCGCTCGGCACGACCACCTACGGGGTCAGCAACGAGTACAGTGTGCATCCCCTCGGGACCCAAAACCTTTGGGTTTTGATCACACACGACACCACGGTGGCGTCCGAAAACGGGGGCAACCTCAGCGACGACATCGTGGCGTACTTCTCGTGCAGCCCCACCGGCCCGTTCGTCGAGAAAACGTTCCTCTACGACACGCCGGAAACCGAACCCTCCCCCGGCCTATGGTCCTACAACTCGCACTCGCATCCGGAGTTCATCACGGGCGGCAGCCCAGGCCAGCTCACGATCTCGTACAACGTCAACAGTGGCACCCCCGCCGACCTCTACGCCGACGTCATGGCCTACCGGCCGCGGTTCATCACAGTGAATCTGAACGGGGTGAGTTGAGCGCCTTGCTGACCACCTCGCGCACATCGCGCAAGTGATCACGCATGAGCTGGCTCGCCCGCGCGGGCTTGCGCGCCCGCACGGCTGCCAAAATCCCTTGGTGGGCGCGCAAGTCCGACTCGCGGTCGTCGTAGAGGTGCATGACCGTGAGCTGCTCGCGGCCGTAAACGTCCAGCAGCGACCCGATAACCTGCGAGAGGACGGCGTTGCCGGAGAACTGCCCGATCGCGCGGTGGAAGTCCATGTTGGCCGCGTGCAGCTGGGCGTCCTCCTTCAGCCCACGGTCGGCCCGCTCGAGATGTGCGGCCAGCTCATCAATCTGTACCTCGGTCGCGTGCCTGGTCGCGGCGTCCGCCAGCGGCGGCTCGATCAGTTCGCGCGCCGCCAGCAGATCGATGAGTGTCGACGCCGCGAGCGGGGCCTGGTTGGGATTGGACAGAATGAGCCGGGCCAGGTCGTTGCGCACGTAGCACCCGGAGCCGTGCCGGATCTCGATCGCCCCGGTCGCCTCCAGCCTGCGTAACGCCTCTCGCAGCGTCGGCGTCGCCACCGCGAATCGGGCCGACAGCGCGCGCGTCGACGGCAGCCGGTCCCCCGGCCCAAGTTTTTCGTCTTCGATGTGCCTGAGGATGCGTGCAGTCAATTCGTCGGCGAGATTATGGCGGGCTACCGGGTCGACGACCGCGGGGCCGCCGCTGTTGCGAGCCACTGCCGCATAATAACGTTGGGCGCATGACCAACAAAGTCGTACAGCTACGCCTGGTCGTCGAGGCCGAAGATTACGAGGAAGCCGTCCGCTTCTACCGTGACGTTCTCGGCCTGCCCGAGGAGCTCGCTTTCGAGTCCGAGGGCA
>JBIOYB010000616.1:0-2357 GCA_044869915.1 Allorhizocola sp. | reverse complement strand
GGTTGGCGGCGGGCCGCGATGTCGAGCCGGTCCTCCAGGTTGAACTTCATGCTCGGGCACGGCAGATGCCCCTCGCGCCAAAGCTTCGGGCACGACCCGCCGCACACCGGCAGCAGCGGGCACCGTCCACATTGCTGCGCGCCCGCCTCGATCTCCTCGTACCAGTCGTCGAACATGCCGCGCGGCCGCGCGGTGGCGCCCGTCAACTCCGAAACGCTTGCCACCACACCGGTCTGGCGCACTTCGGGCACGAGCGGGTGCTCCGAGCACGCATACACGCGGCCCTGCGGATCGACGACCTCGGCGTGCACCGACGTGGCCACGCACGTCGTGCGCTTGACGCGGCTCGGCAGCGGGGTGAAGACAAACCCGAGCGAGTCGGCGTAGCGCAGCCACTGCGCCTCGAGCGCCGCGTACTCCCGGGCCGCGAGCTCCACTTTGGACACGTCGTTGCCCCACGAGTGCACTGGCATGGGATGCAGCGATATCCCGGGCCTGGCCAGACCGGCCGCCGCGAGCAGCCCGATGAGCGCCTCTATCTGCGGCGCGTTTTCGTGATCGATGTTGATCCGGATGCTGACCTCGAGACCCTGAGGCGTGGACCGCAGCGCCCCGACGATCCGCTCGAAGCTGCCCGTGCCATCGCGCTTGAGCCGCCGCAGGTCATGCACCACGGGCGGGCCGTCGATGGTCACCTCCAACGACCGCACGGCGCATTCGTCGTGCAGCACGCGCAGGGTGCGCGCCGTGAGCAGGCTACCGTTGGTTGCGATCCGTGCCGCGTAAGGCTTGCCGGCCGCCTCCGCCGCCGCGGTGAACCGTGCGCTCAGCGCGCGGATCGTGCGCAAGGCCAGCAGCGGCTCGCCGCCGAACCAGTTGACGTGCACGCGCCGCACGGCCGGCTCGGCCAGGGCCGCCTCGACGCGCGCGGCGGTCGCCTCCATCCTCGCCTTGGTGCGCTCGTGCTCCTGCCCGCAGTAGTCGCACGCCATGTTGCACCACGACGTGGGCATGATGGTGAACACCCGCACGCCCGGGTCGTCGGACCCGGCACGCAGCCCGGCAAGCACCTCGGCGAGCTCGTCCTCGGCCTCCGGCACGATGGCCTTGAGCTCGGCAAGCACGGAAAGGTGGCGCGGTGTCACGCCCGACAGGTCGCCACTGTCCAAAGCGGATGCCGTGTCCGGGTCGATCGCGAACAGCATCGCCCGGCGCGCCGAATAGGCCAGCCGTGCCGACCGGCCCGAACCATCGCGATATCGGGCGTCGCTGAGCAGCAGGTAGCGGCTACGGATCACTCTTGTGACCCCGTCTCACGGCTGCGGGCGTCTCGCCTCGGTCCCCGCCGGGCGGGCCGGCGGCTCGCGCCCGCGTGGCCGTCTCCCGGGTCCGCGCGATTGCCGCTTGCGCCCGCGTGATTGCCGCTCGCGCCCGCGTGATCGTCGCTTGCGCCCGCGTGATCGTCGCTTGCGCCCGCGTGACTGCCGCTCGGGTCCGCGCGATCGCCGCTCGCGCCCGCGTGAGTGCCGCTCGGGTCCGCCGAGCCTTGTGTCATCGCCAGCAGCCTGGTCACCGTGTTCCAGTTGCGCACTGTCATTTTGACACCCAGCCTCTTCCCGAACGCGGTGCCTATCTTGGATCGGCCGAGGCCATTCGGGTACCAGATAAAGATATCTTTGCCTTTTATCACGACCTGATCGGGAGCGTAGGCATCCCTGTCGATGGATACCCCGGGCGCGCGGTCACAAAACGCTACCGCGAGTTTGGACGGCTCGTCGATGTGTTCAGGAAACGGATTGGTATCAATAATTGTCTTCAGCTCGGTGTGAGTGCGGACCATGACATCGACACCGATCAGGCGCTCGATATCGGCTGGTGACACGGTGCCGTCGACCGCGACATTGCCGCTCTGCAGGTAGGTCGCGACGCCGGTGTAACCGTTTTCCTCCAACAACTTCTTGACCGCGGGCATGGACAGCTTGTTGTGGCTCCCGAGGTTGACCGCCCGGAGCAGGATGGCCGAGCGCATCAACCGCGCTCGCCGGTCCAGCGCTCGTCCTCCGCCTCCCAGGCCTCGTTGCGCTGCCTGACCTTCTCCAGCGCGTTGACCGCCTCGCCACGGGTCTTGAACGGCCCGAGCAGGTTGGTGACGTCGCATTTATCCTCGTCGGTCTCGACCCGGTTGTGCTTCAGGCACCAGTAGTAGTTCTCACTCATGCCCTTGATTATCTACCGCGCACCGCCCCGACGATTGAAGAAACGAGCACCACCTAAGAAACGAACGTGTTTCCGGAGGCGGACGTCTTTCTAGAAACCGGTGTCGCGCCGTGCTTCTGCAGCTGCGGCGGGTTGTCGGG
>JBIOYB010000615.1:0-6726 GCA_044869915.1 Allorhizocola sp. | reverse complement strand
GTATTCGTGCGGGGCCATGCCCGACATCGACCAATGCTTGAGGCCCATGGCAACTAAGCCTACGTCGCCTCGGGAGCACCCATGGGGCTCGAGGCCACACCGATGGCATAGCCGCGCCGCCGCACGTCTCGCAGGTGTGCCAACAGTTGGCCGCCGTCGTGATGGCCTGCGGCGCCTTGCCGGGCATGCCGCTGCGCGCGCGCGGATGCTCGCGACCTCGTCGTCTTCGAGCGAGGCGAGGATGGACTGCCGATGGCGGTCGAGTGCAGGTGCAGGCTCTGATAATCGTTGGCCGCCGTGTTCATCCCTGGGATATGGTGGGCGCATGAGTTCTGCTTTTGCTGCCACGACGACGCCGGTGCACCCCGGCGATTTCGCGTTGGCCAGCTGAGCGCTCAGTCAACCGTCAGGCCCCGGGGCATCCGCCCCGGGGCCTTTTCCTGTGGCGTGTGCCCCACACCACACAGGAGATCATCATGCAGGACCATCGCAAGCTCGGCCGTGAGCTCGAGCTGTATCACTCGGACCCGCTCGTGGGCGCGGGACTGCCCATCTGGCTGCCCGCCGGTGCTGCCGTGCGGCACGCCATCGAGTCATACATCCGCGAGGTGGAACGCCTCGCCGGATACCGACATGTGTATTCACCGCCCCTGGCGAAGCGCGCGATATACGAGCGCTCGGGGCACCTGGCCAAGTTCGCCGATGACATGTTCCCGCCGATCGACGACGGCTCCCCTGATGGCGACGATCAGCTGATGCTGCGCCCCAGCCTGTGCCCGCACCACGCGATGGTCTTCCGGTCGCGCGGGCGGTCGTATCGCGAGCTTCCGCTGCGCATCGCCGAGCTCGGCGGCATGTATCGGGCCGAACGCTCGGGTGTCGTGGGTGGACTGTCGCGGGTACGCGCGATCTGGCTCAACGACGCGCACATCTTCTGCTCACTGGAGCAGGTGGGCGACGAGGTCGCCGCGATCCTGGGCCTGATTTTGCGCGCGCACAAGGCTTTGGGGGTGGTCGCGGACTCGTTCCGGCTGTCGTGCCGTGGCGAAGGCGCCGACTACATCGGGGCACCCGAGGCGTGGGACCTCGCCGAAGACCTGCTGCGCCAAGCGCTTTCCGATGCGGGCATCTCCTATGTGGAGGCTCCCGGCGAGGCCGCCTTCTACGGACCGAAGATCGATATCCAGATCCGGGATGTGCACGACCGGGTGTACAGCCTGTCGACCATACAGATCGACTTCGCGCAGCCGGACCGCTTCGGGCTGGAATACGTTGGCCCGGAAGGGGATCGGCGGCGTCCGGTGATGGTGCACCGCAGTGTGATCGGCGGGTTGGAACGGCTTGTCGGCCACCTCATCGAGGTGCATCAGGGCGCGTTCCCCGCGTGGTTTGCGCCCGTGCAGCTGGCGGTGCTCCCGGTCGGCGCGCAGCAGGCCGATGCCGCGTATCGGTTTGCCGGCCAGGCCATGCGCCTGGGGTTGCGCGCCGAGGTGCACGAGGACGACTCGCTGGCAAACCGGGTGCGCAATGCCGTCTCAGCCGCGAAGGTCCCGTTTGTCGCGGTCATCGGCGCGCGCGAGGCCGCCGCGGGCCAGGTGTCGCTGCGCCCGCGCGCGGGTCACGAGGGCGCGGCGGGCGGCTTGCCCGTGCAGGACGCGCTGGACCTCCTCGCCGCGCAATGCCGTCCACCCGTGTGACGCGCCGGCCGATCCGCCGTGCGGGGCGGTGGCTCACGCCGGCCGATCCGCCGTGCGGGCGGTGGCTCAGGCCGGGCGGGCGGTGGCTCACTCGGTGCGGATGATGGTGAACAGCTCGGCGAGGCGGCCGTCGGTGGTCGTGGTCAGGCGCTCGCGTAGTCGGGCCTCGAGGTCGGTCATGTGGGTGGTTTGGGTCGCGTGCGCGCGCAGGGCAGCGAGCTTGCGGTCGAAGGTGTCGGTGACGTCGACCGCGTGGTCGGGGTTGGGCCCGCCGGAGAACCACATCTCGCGCACGGTCCACGGGGGCAGGCCGAGGTCCATGTGGGCGAACTCGTTGCGCGCGTCGGGATAGACGGCGCACGTGGTGGCCTCGCCCACGGCCAGGTGGTCGGGGTGGCTCGGGCCGGCGATGCGCTCCCATCGGCGAAGCGGCGAGTTGGTGAGGATGCGGTCGGGGCGGAAGCGGCGGATCGCGGCCACGAGGTCCTTGCGCAGGGCGAGGCTCGGGGTCACGCTGCCGTCGCTGTAACCCTCGAGGAACTCGACCTGCTTCACGCCCAGGATCGCGGCGGCGGCGCGCTGCTCGGTCTCGCGGATCACCGGCATCTGGTCGCGCGGTGTGTTGTCGAACCCGCCCGAGTCGCCCCGGGTCACCAGCAGATAGGAGACCTCGAGCCCCTCATCGACCCAGCTCGCCACGGTGCCGCCCGCGCCGAAGTCGACGTCGTCGGGGTGGGCGAACACGCACAGCACGCGCTGGACATCGGACAGCGGCTCGGCCGAAGGCGGAAAGCTCATGGTCCAAAGGATAGAGCCCGCGTCTGACAAAAACCGCGCCGCCTGGTGAGACACCCGCTCCGAGAAGGAAGCGAGAAGGAAGGCTGTGGCCGGTCGGGGAGTGTGGGTCCCGGCCGGCCACAAGCCAAAGGGGTGTTTGTTACCAAGCGAAGCGGGGTGGGCTCGGTGGGGATTCGTTCCAGAGGCGGTCGAGCGCGGTGACCATGTAGTAGTAGCGCTCGCCCGCGACGGCGGTGGTGTCGACGAACGTGGTCTCAGAGTTTCTGTTGCCGGTCTCGCGGACGGTGCCGACGAGGGCACGCGCGTCGTCGAAGTATGGCGTCTCGGTGAGCGCGAAGCGGTAGACCGCGAAGGAGGTGACGTCGCCGAAGTGGTGGCCCTGCACGATGGGCTTGAGCGTCAGGCTGATGCCCTCGGCCGTACGCGACAAATGCTTGATGAGGGGGAACAGCAACGGTTTGGCGGGCAGGTGCGACATCCGCGGCACAAGCGCCGGCTTCGAGTAGTGGTCGGCCACGAACTGCGTGGTCGAGCCGATCGGATCGGCGATCACGACCTTGGCCCGGAAGTGGATGTCGCCGTGCACCGTGTAATCGTGGTTGAAGGTGAGCTGCTTGCTGATTTCGATCGGGTCGAACCAGGCGGCCGGCTGCCCCGCCGCGGCGACCTTGTAGTTGGCATGCCCGACGTAGAGATGCACGCGGGTGCCCGTGACGACATCGGCCCACCACGGGGTGAGCTTCGCGTAGTCGGCCACGGCGAACCCGATGTTCCAGTAGATCTGCGGCACGATGTAGTCGATCCACTGTTCCTTGACCCACTTGCGGGTGTCGGCGAAGTTGGCCTCATAGGACTGCGTGCCATTGGTTTCCGAGCCCAGCGGGTCGGCGGCCTTGTTGCGCCAGATGCCAAACGGGCTGACGCCAAACTTGACCCACGGCTTGGCGGCCTTGATGCGCCGGCTCATCTCCTGGATCAGCAGGTCGATGTTGTTGCGCCGCCAGTCGGCCTTGACCGCCCACCCGGCGCCAAACTCGGCGAACGTCGTGGCGTCGTCGAAGTCCTGCCCGGCGGCCGGATAAGGATAAAAATAATCATCAAAGTGTACGCCGTCGATGTCGTACTTTTCGACCGCATCCATCACGGCGTCCTGCACGAACGCCCGCACGGCCGGGATGCCCGGGTTGTAGTAGAGCCGTCCGGCCGCGTTGTTCACCGGGTAGGGGACCGTCCACTCCGGATGGTTGCGCACCGGGTGGTCGGCCGGCAGCTTCGTGAGGTCGTTGCCCGCCTCCGAGGCCGACGCGGGCATGCTGATCCGGTAGGGGTTGAACCACGCGTGGAATTCGAGGTTGCGTGCGTGGGCCTCGCCGACGAGGAACGCCATCGGGTCCCAGCCCGGATTGAGCCCGGCCGTGCCGGTCAGGTAGCGCGACCACGGCTCGAGCGCGCCGAGCCAGAACGAGTCGGCGGTCGGCCGCACTTGCACGATCACCGCGTTGTGCCGGTGGGCGACCGCGTAGTCGAGCAACCCCACATATTCGGCCTTCTGCTGGTCGATGGTGCCGACGCTGGGCCAGTCGAGCCGCTGCACCGACGCGATCCACATCGCCCGGAACTGCCGCTTGGGCGTGAAGGGGTTGGGCGGTGCGGGCTGGGGCCAGGTGGTCGCCGATGCCTGGGAAGACAGTGCCACGGGGCCCACCAAGGCGGCCGAGCCTGCCGCGAGCAAGATATTTCGACGGGTGGCTTTCATGGTGGAAAGCTTCAACGCCTATACACCCAGTGTCAATAGTTCACGGGTGTTCACAGGGGCGCGTTAATCGCTAACATGGTGCGCATGTTGGTGATTGGGGTCGATGTGGGCGGGACCGGTGCGCGCGCCGCGCTCGCCGAGGGCGACGACATCGTGGCCACCGCCGAGCTGGTGGGCATCACCGACCGGGCCGGCGCGGTCATCTCGCTCGTGCGCGACCTGCTTTCCCAGGCAAAACCGGGCGGTCTGTCCGAAGTGGACGCGGTCGCGATGGGCGCGACCGGCTTCCAGATGCGCGGCGCCGAGCTGCTCGAGCGGGTCCCGCCTGCGGTGGCCGCCAAACGGGTCGTGCTCTGCTCGGACATGCTCACCAGCTACGCCGGCGCGCTGGGCCTCGAGCCGGGCGTCGTGCTCGCGGCGGGCACGGGCGCGGTCGCGCTGGGCGCCGACATGCGCGGCACATGGCTGCGCGTCGACGGCTGGGGCCATCTGCTGGGCGATGACGGTGGTGGCAGCTGGATCGGACGGCACGGCATGCGTGCCGCGCTGCGCGCCGCGGACGGGCGCCCGGGCGGGTCGAGGCCGCTGCTGGACAAGGTCGTCGAACGCTTCGGCGACCCGATGCTGCTCGTAGGCCAGCTCAGCGAGCGCGCCGAGCGTACCGGAATAATGGCATCTTTTGTGCCGATAGTTGCGGAGGCCGCCGCGGCGGGTGACCACATCGCTCATCGGATCCTGACCGAAGCGGGCGGGCACCTGGCCGACACCGCGCTCGCGGCGTTGCCCCAAGGCGCGCCGCGCGTGGTCGTCACGACCGGCAACCTCTTCCAGCTGGGCGGTCCGCTGTGGGCGGCGTTCACGGACGGGCTCGGAGACGTCCAGTCGCGGCCGGCCAAAGGGTCCGGAGTGGACGGTGCGCTCACTCTAGCCAAAGCCGCGATCAACGGACAACTGCCGCAAAATGCCCCTTCGCTTGTCGAGGTTGACCCAGGTGAAGGATTAACGGTCTAAACCGTTATCTCGTGAACTATTGACGTGGCGTGAAAACCGCGAAAACATCGGCGTCACGAATATCAAGCAGCGACTGACATCGGACGCTTCGCGCCGACCTCGGTCACGCAAGTGCACGGCTTCGCCTGAACGAAGTCAAAACATTGCCACGAAGGACGGAACCCCTGATGAGTGCACATGAGGTAAGCCGCCGGACCGTCTTGGGCGCCGCGGCCGCGATCGCGCCGGCGGCCCTGGCCGGTTGTGCGATGGGCGGCGGTGGCAACACCGACAAGGCCGAGGGGCAGATCGACGCCAAAAACCCGCTCGGCATCAAAGATGACGCGCCCCTCGAGGTCGTCATCTTCAACGGCGGCTTCGGCGAGGAATACGCCAAGGCACACGAGGCCATGTTCAAGGAAAACTTCCCGAAGGTCACGATCACGCACACGGCCGTGACCGAGATCGGCAAGACGCTCCAGCCGCGCTTCATCGACGGCACACCACCCGACGTCGTCAACAACTCCGGCGCGGGCCAGATCGACCCCGGTTCGCTTGTGGCGGCGGGGCAGCTGGCCGACCTGACCGACCTGCTCAACGCGCCGAGCCTGGACCAGGCGGGCAAGACCGTGCGGCAGACGCTGCTGCCGGGCGCGATCGAGGCCGGCACGTTCGGCGACAAGGTAAATGTCCTGAACTACGCCTATACGGTCTACGGGATCTGGTATTCGGCAAAGCTTTTCAAGGACAAGGGCTGGGCCTACCCCAAGACGTGGGACGAGCACATCGCGCTGTGCAAGCAGATCAAAACCGCGGGCATCGCGCCGTGGACCTACCAGGGCCTGCACCCGCGCTACATGAGCTGGCCGGTCATCTCGACCGCGATCAAGTTTGGCGGCCCGCAGGTCGCCCTGAATATCGACAACCTCGAGCCGGGTGCCTGGACGTCCGAGCCGATGAAGATGGCCGCCGACGCGTGGCACCAGATCGTCAAGGACGGCTACATCCTCGAGGGATCGTCCGGTTTGGACCACAAGCAGTCGCAGACCGAGTGGTCCAAGGGCAAGGCGGTCTTCGTGTCGTCCGGCTCCTGGCTGGAAAACGAGCAGAAGGCCGTGACACCGACCGACTTCGGCATGGCCGTCGGACCGACGCCGAGCCTCGGCTCGGGCGACAAGCTGCCGTTCGCCGCCATCCGTGGCACCGCCGGCGAGCCGTTCGTGGTGCCGGCCAAGGCCAAAAACGAGCGCGGTGGCAAGGAATACCTGCGCACCATGCTGTCCCTGAAGGGCGCCAAGGACTTCACGCAGAAGGTGGCCAGCCTGACAATCGTCGCCGGCTCGGCCGACGGTGTGGACCTGCCGCCGGGCCTCAAGTCGTGTGTCGAGGCGCTCAAGGCGTCCGGCGACAAGGGCTTCAACTGGGTGTACCCGGTATACTACCGCAAGCTGGAGCGCACCCTGGTGGACGCGGCGTGCGGCGAGT
>JBIOYB010000614.1:0-9614 GCA_044869915.1 Allorhizocola sp. | reverse complement strand
TGATCGACTGCGCCCAGCGGAAGTACTTGTTGGTGCCCAGGTCGCGCACCGTCTTGATGTTAAACGCCTTGAGCAGCAGCTCGGCATCCGCCTCGGTCACTCCGGCGATGGCGGTCACCGGCGCGGCGGCGATGTCCTGCGCGCTCTTGCCTTCCCATTCCTTCATGAGCTTGGCTTCGAGTCCCAGCATGCTGACGTCTCCTTTCGCAAGCCCCAAGATTTTCGGGGTCGCCGCGAAGGTTACACCGCCATCCTGATCACGCTTCAAACTGTGCGGAACCAGACTCAAAAGTTGCGACCGTGCGGTCCTTGTATGCACTCGCGTCGCCGGTCGCCATCGGACCGTCCCATGTGGACGGTAACGGCGTGGCCACGTCGGGTAAGACTCGCCTGACTATCTCGTCGAGCGCGGTCTCGGCATCGCCCACCCACAGGTGCTTGGCACCCGGGATGCCCACGACCTCGGCGTGCGGGATGCGCGCAAAGCGTTGGCGCGCCTCATCGGGAAGCAGATAATCGTCGAACTCCGGCACCAGCGCCGTGACCGGGATGCCCGACTCGGCCCACGCGGCGAGCTCCTCATCGGTTGTCGTGCGCAGCGGCGGCGACAGCAGGATCACCCCCGCGATGGACGGGTCGGCCCCATATCTGAGCGCGAGATCGGTGCCGAACGACCAGCCGATGAGCCAGCGATGAGGCAGATCGTGGAACTCCGCATATTCGATAGCGGCATGCACGTCAAACTTCTCGCCCCGCCCACCGTCGAAGGAGCCCTCACTGGTCCCGCGCAAAGACGACGTGCCCCGGGTGTTGAACCGCAGCACGCCGATGCCGGCCAGCGCGGGCAGCCGCCACGCCGCCTTGCGGAAGATGTGGCTGTCCATCATGCCGCCGTGGGTGGGCAGCGGATGCAGGCAGATCAGGGTGGCCCTGGGCTTGCCGGACTCGGGCAGGGCCAGCTCGCCGACGAGGGTCAGGCCGTCGGCCGTGTGCAGCTCTATGTCCTCGCGGGCCGCGGGCAGGATCGAGTTAGCGCGGATCACCGTCACACCTACCAGTCTGCCCGTACGGACCTGTCCCGTGCGCGGCAGACGGTTGTGACACCCACCTCGTACAGCTGAAGTCACGACCATGATGAAACTCATACTTGCCACGACGGCAATGGGCGCACTCCTGTTCGGTGGCGCGATGACCGCAAGCGCCACCTCTTCCTCCGACCGGATCGCCCCGCTCACCGAGGAGTCGCTCATCCTCGAGACCGACGGCGTCACGACCGCGGCCGCCGCCGCACCGACCTGCCCCTCGGGGGTGACCACCAAGATGTGCAACGTCGTCAAGAAGGCCAAGACCTGGGCCGCGGACCATGACGCCAAGTGGCGCGGGCTGGGCTGCGTGCGCACCGGCGGCGACCACGGCGCCGGGCGAGCGTGCGACTTTGCCTACGCCACCATCGGCAAGTTCCCGACCGCGGCCAACAAGAGCAAGGGCGACAAGCTACGCAAGTGGCTGTGGGACAACCGGGCCGGCCTCAAAATCAACTATGTGATCTGGCAGGGCACCACCTGGTCGGGCAACCACCCCAGCGGCAACAAGAACAGCGGCGGCCTGGACTGCCGCTACGACGCCAACGTCGGCCGCCCGCCGTCGAGCAACGCCGACCAGATCCGCCTGTGTCACTACGACCACATCCACGTCTCCGTCAAGCCCTGACAGCCCTACCCCCGGGCTAAATCGAGCTCGCCCTTCGGCTCAGCGATTGGGGCGGCGGTGATGACGCGCCTTCCAGCAGGAGGCGTGCCAGTGCCGCCGCTCCGCCTGATCCTCCCAGCCCTCCAGCGGCCAGGCCACGACATGCGGCACGCCCGGCCGGATCTCCTGATCGCAGCCCGGGCACCGATACGTCTTCGTGCTCGTCTCCCCGGTCAGGTGCCGCACACGGAAGTCGCCCTCGACATACTCGTGCCGCGTGGAACCGGCCTTCTCCCGCACCGGGTCTTCCCGCCGCCTATTCTTCCGAGGGCTCACAGATCAAGGGTAGGCGGCGCCTGCCGTGACCTGGCATCGAGTGCCGCCCGCGGCCGCTGCCTCGACAGGCGGGATCGAGATCGTTGTCACGCCACGGGCCCGGAAAACGCTTGCCGAGACTCGTGGCGTGACAACGACAGAGCCCGCACCAAATGGCTAGCGATGCGTATGGTCGCGGAAGCCGCGGCCCGCCTTGCGGCCCAGATATCCGGCGGTGACGAGGTGCTCGAGCAGTGGGGTGGGCGCGAAGCCGGGCTCGCGCAGCTCGAGATAGAGCTCGCGCTGGATGGCCAGCGCCACGTCCAGCCCGACGACGTCGAGCAGCTCGAACGGGCCCATCGGGTAGCCACAGCCGAGCTTCATCGCCGCGTCGATGTCGTCGGCCGTGGCGTAGCTGGCCTCGAGCATGCGCACCGCGTCGTTGAGGTAAGGGAACAGCAGCGCGTTGACGATGAACCCGGCCCGGTCGGCGCATCCGATGGCGGTCTTGCCCAGGCGCGCGACGACCTCGCCCGCGGTCGCGACCGTGGCCGCGCTGGTGCGGATCGTCTTGACCACCTCGACCAGCGACATGATCGGGGCCGGGTTGAAGAAGTGCAGGCCGATGACGTCGGACGGGCGCTGGGTGGCCATGGCGCACTCGATCACCGGCAGGCTGGACGTCGTGGTCGCCAGCACCACGCCCGGCTTGCAGATCTCGTCGAGCGACGCGAACAGGGCCTTCTTGACGCTGAGCTCCTCGACCACGGCCTCGACGACCAGATCGACGTCGGCGAGATGGTCGAGATTGGTGGACCACGTGATGCGCCCGATGGCCGCGTCGCGCTCGTCCTCGGACAGTTTGCCGCGCACGACGCCCTTGTTGAGCGAGGTCTTCACGGTCTCGCTCACCTTGACCGACTTCTCCGCCCCACGCGTGACGCTGAGCACCTCGAACCCGGCCTTGGCGAACACCTCGATGATGCCCGTCGCCATCGTGCCCGACCCGACCACGCCCACCGTCGCGATAGGACGGCCCTCCACCGTCTCCGGCACAGCGGCCCCATTGCCCACCACCACCGGCGAACCCGGCTTCTCATACGTGTAGAAGCCGCGCCCCGACTTGCGCCCCAGCAGCCCCGCCGTGACCATCTGCTTGAGCAGCGGTGCGGGCGCGTGCCGCCGGTCGCGGCCGCCGCGCCGGTACATCGTGTCGAGGATCTCGTAGGCGGTGTCCAGCCCGATCAGGTCCATCAGCGCGAGCGGCCCCAGCGGCAGGCCGCAGCCGAGCTTCATCGCCGCGTCGATGTCTTCCCGTGTCGCAAATTGGGCCTCGAACATCGTCACCGCATGGTTCAGGTAGCCAAAGAGCAAGGCATTGGCGATGAACCCGGCGCGGTCATTGATCGTCACGTCCGTCTTACCCAGCCGCGCGCACAGCGCCTCCACGTCGGCGACCACCTCGGGCTCGGTCACGACCGTCTTGATGATCTCGACCAGCTTCATGATCGGCGCCGGGTTGAAGAAGTGCACCCCGATCACCTGGTTGGGCCGGTGCGTTGCGACCGAGATCTCGGAGACGCTCAGCGAACTCGTGTTGGTGGCCAAAATGGCGGAAGGCTTGCAGATCCGATCGAGCTCAGCAAATATCAGCTGCTTGAGATCCAGGTGCTCGGGCACCGCCTCGATCACGAAGTCGGCCTCGCGCAGCGACTCCAGCCCGACCCGGAAGTCGACCCGGCCCAACAGCGCGTCGCGCTCCTGCTCGGACAGCTTGCCCTTGGACACCGCACGGTCGGTGGAGCCCACCAGCGTCGCCCGCCCCCGCTCGAGCGCGGCCTCGCCGATCTCGACCGCCACCACGGACAGCCCATTGCGCGCGAACACCTCGACGATCCCGGCGCCCATGGTCCCGAGCCCCACCACGCCGATCGTGTTAATGTCCCTGCCCACGAGCGCCTCCTTAACGATCCCTCAAGGGAGCCTTCAAGGGAGTCTGCCATGGATGACGCCCATCCCCCTCGCGGTGTGCTCGGTTGCACAGGCCGGGCGCGCCCGACGGCCGCCACTCGGGCACATGCCCGGCGCGAAGCTGCCCACCGGCATCACCCTCGCCGGCCCCCTGCCAGGCCAACCACTGGATCACCGTCGACCTCGGCGCGCCGCGCGAAATCGGCATCGCATTCCTGGCACGGATTGGCCACGTCAAAGGACATCAGTCTCAGCGTCAGCGTGGACGGTCTACAGTGGACCCAACGAGCCCGCCGCGAACAAGCCGGCTACGTCATCCTCACGATCACACCGCCAACCACGGCCCGACATGTGCGCGTCCAATCCGAGCCCATCCGCGCGCTTCGGGAGGCCTCAATGTGGGGCGCCTAACGTATCTCGAACCCGGTCAACCCTTCCGGCGCCTCATACGAAACCTTCACCTCGGTCACGCGCGCCTTCGCCGGACCCCGCCCGCACCAGACGATCAGCAGGTCAATATCCTCCCGATCGCCCTCAAACACCGCCTCCACCCTGCCGTCCGCCAAATTGCGCACCCAGCCGCGCACGTGAAGGTCTATGGCCGCCTGACGGCACGAGTCACGAAACCAGACTCCCTGCACCCGGCCGCTCACCAAGACCCGGCTCCTGATCACGCCCCTCACGCTACCCGCCGCCCCACCACCCGCGCGGCCACTCGCCCCCACCCCACCGTCCCTACCCCATCGCCCGATCGACCCACGCGTGTCCGGCGTTGTCCGGCCATAAGGACGAGAACATCCCGCTGAATGGCGGCGACAGCTCCACCGCGTCATCAGCGGTATCTACCGCGATTTGGAGCCGTGTTTCCACGCCTTCTGGACGACCCCATCCGCGCCCAAGCGCGGACAGCACATCACGCGGTGCGACCAGCCCATCCCCCACGACGGGCGAGCGAGCCACCCACTTCCCCACGGCGCCATGGGAGGACGCGATGTAAGGGCGGTTTCGGGAGGTTGCTTTGTGGCGCCTAAAGCGGGGAGTGTTATGGCCTCCCGCTCCACCCCAGCCAAAAAGGCGCCACAACGCAACCCCCCGCCCACTCACGCCACTTCGATGTAGTCCAACTCAGCCCACCGACTCCAATACCCCAACCGCAACACATTCCACCCCGCGGCAAGGTGCACGCCCACGCCGACCTGGCGCCACGTCTCCCATCCGGTGTTGGGATAGTCGACCACGGTCGCGGCGCCTCCGTTGACGGTCAGGGTGTGCTGGGCGTCGCCATAGCCCGCCGCATAGGCGATGTATGCGGTGTAGTCGCCGGCCCGCGGCGCGAACACGGCTACATCCACCCAGCTGTCGGCGAAGTCGATGTATGCCACCACCTGCCCCTGCGACGCGGTGCCCGTGTCGCGCACGGAGCAGTGGTTGAGCACGCCGCGCTCAAACTCCGTGCGCACGCGGCTGCCGCGCACGATCGGCGACTCGCCGGCCCAGCCGAGCGCGGCAACGTGCATGCCACGCGCGCTGTAATTGTTGATCCAGCCGTGGAACACGATGTGGTCGCCGCCCGCCTCACGGATGATGTCTGCCCCGCCCGGCCCGCGCACGGCGCCGTCGAACGAGGGGGTGGTCATCAGCGAGCGATTGGCCTTGGTGTAGGGCCGGTCAGCGACGTGGCCGTGGCGTAGCTCGTCTGATAACCGTCGCCGCCGTAGCCGCCCAGCGAGTAGAACAGCACATAGCGCGAGCCCACCTTGGTCAGCACCGGCGCCTCGATAATGCCCGCCTCCTCCGGCCGCCCGTTGCGCAGCAGCTCCACCCGCCCGCCTTGCGGCGTCACGCCGTCGGCGCCGACCCGTTGCAGCCAAAGGCTTGTCGGCTGCCCGATCGCGTTGCCGTCGTCCTTGTAGAGCAGGTAACGCAGGCCGGTCGAGTCCACGAAGCTCGCCGCGTCGATGTCGCCGCCCTCGCCGCCGTTGCACACCAACGGTTGCGTGCCGACGGGCGCGAACGGCCCGAGCGGCGAAGCCGACACGGCCGCGCCGATGCACTGCCTGCCCACGGCCCGGCTGTGGGCGGTGTAGTAGAGCAGATATCGGCCATCGGCGAGGCGGGAGACGTCGGGCGCCCACGTGAGCCCGCCGCTCGCCCACGCGCCGAGCGTGGGCAGGGCGTCGCCGCGCCGCGTCCACGGCCCGGTGATCGAGGTGGCCGACGCGACCGGCACGTTGCCGAACCCGTTGTTTGTCGAATAGGCGTAGTAGGCCCCGTCGAAACGCGAGATGTCGGGGTCGGGGAAGTCGCTGCCGATCACCAACGCCGGCGGGGTCGTGGCGGCGGCAAAGACATCGTCAGCTGCGGGCGCGCTCAGACCGGAAGCGGCCAAGGCGAGTGACAGGAAAAAGGCCTTCACGACATCAAAGAATATCGAAATTTATCGTCAATCTCGCCCCTGCCAGGTCGTGATGCAGACCTCGTTGCCCTCGGCGTCGGCCAGCACCCAAAACGCGGGCGCCACGGCATCGGACACCACCCGCCCACCCGCAGCCACCGCCGCGTCTATCCGGCCCAACGCCACATCGTGCGGCACCGACAGATCCAAATGGATCCGATTGCGCTGCGCCCGTGGCGCGTCCATCTGCTGGAACCAGATGGCGGGCCGCTGCCACAGCGGGTCGACCAGCGGATCGCTCGGCCCGCAATGCCCCGGCTCGTCGACATAACCCAGCACCGCCTTCCAAAATGGACGGATCGCCGGTATGTCGAGCGCATCGATCGCGATCTCCAGGACCTGCACGCCGTCGGGCCGCGTGGCCAACCCCAACTCCCGCAGCGCCGCCGTGATCCGCCCGGCCAGCTCGATCTCATGCCGCCCGGCCCGGCCCGCCTCCGGCGAGCGCAGCGTGATCACCACCCGATCGGGGCGCAGATCGAGCAGGATCGAGTCGTCCACCCCGCACGCGGACGCCACCTCCACCGCCTGCGCCAGCGACGACACAGACACCGTGCATCGCACCACGCCCAGCACAAACCGCCAGCCCAGGTCGCTGACGGCCCCCGATATCTCACCCCGTGTCAACTTTTCCATGCCGGGCATCGTCTCACCCCGGTACGACATCCTTTACTGTTGTCCGGTGCGGTTGGTGATAGCGCGATGCTCAGTGGATTACGCAGGACGGCTCGCGGCGCATCTGCCGATCGCGACGCGCCTGATCATGGTGAAGGCCGACGGTTCGGTGTCGATTCACGCCGACGACCGCGCTTACAAGCCGCTCAACTGGATGAGCCCGCCCTGCCGGCTCGAGGAGGCGCCGGGCGTGTGGCGCGTGGTCAACAAGGCGGGCGAGGAGTTGCGGATCACCCTGGAGGAGATCTTCCAGGACACGTCCTATGAGCTAGGCCCCGATCCGGGGCTGCAAAAGGACGGTGTCGAGGCCCACCTGCAGGAGCTGCTGGCCGCTTCGCCGCATGTGCTGGGCGAAGGGTTCACGCTCGTGCGCCGGGAATACATGACCGCGATCGGCCCGGTCGACCTGCTCTGCCGCAACGCCGTCAGCGCCCACGTGGCGGTCGAGATCAAGCGGCGCGGCGAGATCGACGGGGTTGAGCAGCTGACCAGATATCTGGAGCTGCTCAACCGTGACCCGCTGCTCGCACCCGTTCAGGGCATCTTCGCCGCGCAGGAGATCAAGCCGCAGGCCCGAGTCCTCGCCGAGGACCGTGGCATCCGCTGCGTCGTGCTCGACTACGACGTGCTGCGCGGCATCGAGCGCGATGAGCTGACACTCTTCTAGCCCGCGCCGGCGGACTGCTTGGCCTTCTGCACCTGGGCATAGACGTGCCCGCGCAGCTCGACGAAGCGCGGGTCGGACCGGGTCGTCAACTGGTCACGCTCGTCGGGCAGGTCGATCGTGAGGTCCTCGATCACCACGGTCGGCGACGACGAGAGGATGACGACCCGCTCCGCCAGGTACACGGACTCATCGATGTCGTGCGTGACGAACAGCAGCGTGATCCCGAAGCGGCGCCACACCGATCGGACCAGATCCTCGAGGTCGGCCCGGGTCTGCGCGTCGACCGAAGCGAACGGCTCGTCCAGCAGCAGCACGCGCGGCTGGAACGCGATCGCCCGCGCTATCGCCACCCGCTGCTGCATGCCCCCGGAAAGCTGCCACGGATAGGCTCCGGCCGTGTCGGCCAGCCCCACCGCGGCCAGCGACTCGCGCACGAGCCCGGCCCGCTCGGCCTTGCCCATCCCCTTGCCCTTCAACGGCAGTTCCACGTTGTCACTCACCCGCAGCCACGGAAAGAGGCTGCGGGCGTACTCCTGGAAGACGATCGCCAGCCCGTCGGGTGGCCCGGCCACCGGGACACCGGCCACTGTCACCTCGCCCGACGTCGGGGCGAGCAGCCCGCCGAGGCTGCGCAGCAGGGTCGTCTTGCCGCACCCGGACGGTCCGACCACGCACACGAACTCGCCCTGCCGCACCGAGAAGGTGATGTCGCGCAACGCCTCCACCTGGCGCCCGTGCCCGTCGTAGACCTTGCGTAAAGCCCTAACCTCGAGCACGGGTTTCTCCTTTGTGCGTCAAACGTTGACCGTGATACCAAGCCAGGACGCGGCTTTCGACGAGACGGAACAGCAGCGACAGCGCCACCCCCGATGAGCCCGAGCAGCAGCACACCGCTCCACATCTGCGGGAACTGGTATCCGGTCTGGAATTCGCGGATGGTGAAGCCCAGTCCCTCGCTGGCCGCCTTCAGTTCGCTGATCACCATGAGGATGATGCCGACCGAGAGGGCCT
Source organism: Allorhizocola sp. (assembly GCA_044869915.1). GTDB lineage: Bacteria > Actinomycetota > Actinomycetes > Mycobacteriales > Micromonosporaceae > Allorhizocola. The sequence continues at coordinate 831 of JBIOYB010000614.1, read as the reverse complement.
GGCGGGCGCCGGTGACGATCTGCGGGCTCGCCGCGCGGAGCACGAACACTCGCAGGCGCAGCAGCCCGCCCATCCGGTAGACGCGGCAGGCGTCGGCGAGCACCGGGTCGGCGCCCCGGACGCCTTCGACCGTGTTGAGCAGGACGGGCCAGACGCAGCCGGAGACGATGACGAGCACCTTCATCGTGTCGTCGATGCCGGCCACGAGGATGAAGATGGGCACGAGGGCCGGCGGCGGGACGGCGCGCAGGAATTCGAGCACCGGCTCCACAAACGACCGCAGCCTGCGATGGGAGCCGATCACGACGCCCGCGGCCACCCCGATCAGCAGCGCGCCCGCATAGCCCACGGCGAGGCGGGCCAGGCTCGGCGCGACATCGTGGGCGAGCCGTTGCGCGGTCCAGGTTTCGGGGAAGGCACTGAGGATTGTGGACAGTGGGGTTTTCGGCGATCTGGGTGTAGGTGCCGAGCACGGCACGGACCTCGTCCGGGTGCGAGTCGGCGTAGGCCAGCGACTTTTTCATCGCGGTGGTGAAGCGGCCCACGAGGTCGGGGTTGCTCTGGGCCAGGCCGGTCGACGTGACATACAGCGCCACGCACATGTCGGGGTCGAGGGCGGCGAAGGAGCCGATCACCTTCCAGCCCTTGGCCTTGGCCGCGGACAGGAACGGCTCCACGACGAAGATCGCGTCGACCTGGCCTTTTGTCCAGTGCCGCAATCATATCGGGGAAGCCGAGCTCGACGAGGCTGACGCCCGCGGGGTCGCCGCCGTCCCGCTTGACCAGCTACTTGATCGAGGTGTCGACGATGTTCTTCAGCGTGTTGGTGGC
>JBIOYB010000613.1:0-4263 GCA_044869915.1 Allorhizocola sp. | reverse complement strand
GATGGTCGCCACGACCGTCGCGGCGGTGGCGGCCGGCCCGGTCGCGACGGTGGTGGCGCGCCGCTCGTCGGATGCTCCAATGTAGACATGAACCGGCTCCGCGGCGATGGGCGAGATCTGCCGCAGAAACCCGCTTCGCATGCAGTCGCGCAGGGCGATGCCGCTGTGCGCCATGCACGGCTGCACCGCGGCCAGGAACGTCTCGAACTCTGCCTGCCCGATCTCCGACTCGCCTCGGCACCTGTCCGTCACCGGTCCAGGCTTCTCCGGCTGCACCTCGAGGTAGCCGCCCGCGCCGACGTAGGTCCTCACTTCGATGCCCGCGCCGATGAGGCACCGCTTGAACCGCTGCGCACGGTGGTACGACGCGATCGCCGTGGCGCTGAGCTTCAGCGCGCTGTTGGCCGGCGTGTCAGCGACCCCGCCTTGCTCGACCACGGCCGGCAGATCAAGCACCGGACGGGGATCGGCGACGACCGGGACCCCTGACACCGGACGCGCCACGCCGCCGGCGAGCACGTCCGAATCGGCCACCTCGCGCCCCGACTCGGTCACCAGTTTGATCCGCTGCCCGGTCCGCGCGGCGAGCTGCGCGACCAACGGCTCGACGCCCACCCACGAGACGTTGTCCCGGCCGTGCCGGACCAGCTCGGTCGTGATCAGCTGGATGTCGCGCTGATCCGCGCTCATCGACCGCTGCAGCTGCGCCGAGGCGGTGCGCAGGGTCAGCCACGCCGTCGCGGCGGTCGCGACCAGTATCACGAGCCCGAGCAGGGCGAGCACCCGCAGCCGGAAGCTCATGATGAGGCCGCCAATCGATAGCCGCGCCCGTAAACGGTGAGCACGTAACGCGGCTCGATCGGATCGGGCTCGATCTTGCGCCGGATGTTCATGATGTGCGCGTCCACCGTGCGCTCCTCCACATACCGATCAAAGCCAAAGGCCCGATCGATGATCTGCGCGCGGCTCAGCACATGCCCCGGTGGCGAGGCCAGGGCGCGCAATATGTCAAACTCCTTGGCCGTCAACGACACCGGCCGCCCCGCCACCCGTGCCTCGAACCGGGCCACGTCCAGCTCGATGTCCCCGACGACGATCGCCTCCGCGGGCGCGGCCGCACCACCCCGGCGCAACAGCACACGGACGCGCGCGGCCAGCTCGCGCGGGTTGTATGGCTTGGTCATGTAGTCGTCGGCGCCGATGTCCAGCCCGAGCAGCATGTCTTCGGTCGTCGTGCGCGCCGTGAGCAGCAGGATCGGCATCTGCGTCTCCGCGCGCAGGATCCGGCACACGTCCAGCCCATCGACCACGGGCAGCATGATGTCGAGCACCGCCAGGTCGGGCCGGTAGGCCCGGCAAACGTCAAGCGCCGACCGGCCGTCGGCCACCACGTGCAGGCTGTGCCCCTCCCGCTCCAAATACATCCGGATCAGCGCGGCCTGCTTGGGATCGTCCTCGGCGACAAGGATGCGCGGCATCCGCAAACTCTACTTCGCCACGCGACGCCGCTCAGGCCGTGAGGGCGTCTGGACGGCCTTCGCGACCCTTCTACAGCGGTGGAGAAGAACTGGTCGACCGGCTTCGCCTCGCCGCCGGCACCACCCTCGTTGGGGAAGATCTCCACGCACGTGATCCCTTGGGCCTGAAGGCCTTCCGGCACGGTGCACCAGTTGATTATCTCGCGGAGTCCACCCGGCACAGGCGGTTTCGGCTATCGCACGCGGTCACGCGATGGACCGCAGCGACTCGCGCACGGCCTGTGCCTCCAGCGCGGAAATGGGCTCCAGCAAGGCCAATGCCTCCCACAGATGCTCGCGCGAGCCGGTGATCCGCCCGATCGCGGCCAGCGCCCGCCCGTGCTGATGCCGTTCGCCACGGTCACGCGCGACCACCAGCGCCTTCTCGTAACGGTCCAGCGCCTGATCCGGCTGTCCGGCGGCGGCGTAGAGATCGCCGAGGTTGTTGAGCATGTCCGACTCGTGGCTGCCTACGCTCGACATCACCATCTCCAGCGCGTCCTCCCGCATCCGGATCGCCTCGTCGTAGTTTCCGAGGTCGCCCTGCACGTCGGCCAGCCCGCCGAGGATGAGCGACTCCGTGTAGCGGTCGCCCACCTGCGTGGCCAACTCCAGCGCCTCGGCGAGGACCTGCTGCGCCAGGGCGAGCCGGCCCATGTGGCGGTAGGTCTCGCCGAGGTTGTTGAGCGTGCGGATGAGCGGCAGCGGCGCGCCCAGCTCGCGATCGATCACGAGGGCCTGCAGCAGGCTGTCCAATGCCTTGTCCCACATGCCCATCCGCTGGTAGATATTGGACAGTCCCGACCCGAGCGTGAGCGACTCGTAGCCGCGCGCCTCGTGCTTTTGGAAGGTCGCGAGCGCGTCCTCCCACAGCGCCTGCGCCTCCTCGTATCGGCCGAGGCGCTCGTAGTTGGCCGCGAGGTTGTGCTTGGAGCTTCCGGCCGCGACGTGCTCGCCCAGCGACTCGCGGCCCTCGACGCTGCGCTGCAACGCGTCTATGGCCTCGTCGTAGTGTCCCGCCCGGCTGTAGGCGTTGCCGAGCGAGTTGAGCAGGAAGTATTTGGCCTTGGTCTCGCCAAGGTGCTCGATCGCGGCGTAGACGTTTTCGAACAGGGTCACCCAGTCGCTTGTGTGCCCGGTGAAGTGGAAGAACTGGCCAAGGGGCTGGGCGATGTCGCACGCCAGCTCCGTTTCGCCGGCGGCCATGGCGGCGGTGATGGCCGCGGTCAGGTTGCCCCGCTCCACCTCGAACCAGGCCATCGCGTCCGCGGCGGAGGCGATCCTCGGGTGCAGCTCGGGCTTGGGCGCCTCCCCCGCCGAGGCGATGAACGAGTGCGCCGTGACCACCATGTCGCGCAGGTATTCGAGCAGCCCGCGCAGCGCACCGGCATCGTCGCACCGGCCACGCGCGTATTCGCGCACGAGGTCGTGGAACGCATAACGCCCCGGCGCGGGCTGCTCGACGAGGTGAGCGGCCGCGAGGGTGTCCAATGCGGACGCCGCCTGCGCCAGGGGCGCGCCCATCAAGGCGGCGGTGGCCGCGGGCGTGAAGTCGGGCCCCGGCATCAGGCCGAGCAACCGGAACACGCGCCGCACCGCGGGATCGAGCGCATCGTATGAGTGGCCCAGCACGGTATGCACGGCCCGATCCTCGTCGCCCGCGACCGTGAGCGCGGCGAGCCGGCCGCCGCGGGCCACCTCGTCGGCGAACGCGGCGAGCCGCACGCCCGGCCGGTCGGCCAGGTGGGCGGCGACCACGCGCACCGCCAGCGGCAGGCCCGCGCACAGGCCCACCAGCGCGGCCGCTCCGTCCGGCTCACTGTCCACCCTGGACGTCCCGATGAGCTTGCGCAGCAACGCCAGCGCCTGCTCGTGCGGCAGCAGCCCGAGCGTGAGCCGTTGCGCCCCATCGTGGGCGATCAGCCCCGACAGCCTGTCCCGGCTCGTGACGAGCACCTGGCACGCCGGGTTGCCCGGCAGCAGCGGCCGGACCTGGTCGGCCGCCCGCGCGTTGTCGAGCACGACCAGCATGCGCCGCTCGGCGAGCAGCGCCCGGTAACGCGCGGCGGCCTCCTCCGGCTCGGTGGGCAGCTGCTCACGCGGCACGCCGAGGCAGCGCAGCAGGTGTGCCAGCGCCTCGATGGGGCGCAGCGGCCGGGCCGTGTCGTAGCCGCGCAGGTTGACGTAGAGCTGGCCGTCGGGGAAGCGGCCCGCCGCACGGTGCGCCCAGTGCACGGCGAGCGCCGTCTTGCCGATGCCGGCGGCCCCGGCGATGGCTGTGATGACCATAGTGGACGCCGACCCGTCGCCGATCTCGTCGAGCCAGCGCAGGCCTTCCTCGCGGCCGGTGAAGTCGGGGATGTCGCGCGGCAGGAAGCGGTATCCGGTGGGGATCCTCATCCGGCCGGTCGAGAGCTCGGCCGCCGGCGCCTGCGGCAGCGCGGGGTCGCCCCGCAGGATCGCCTGGTGCAGCTGCTGCAGCTGCGCGTTGGGCTCCACGCCGAACTCCGCCACCAGCAGCTCTCGGGTCTGGCGATAGGCCTCCAGCGCCTCGGCCTGCCTGCCGTCGCGGTAGAGCGCCAGCATGAGCTGGCCGCGAAGCCGCTCCCGGTAGGGGTTTTGGGCGATCGCCGAGCCGAGTTTGCCGGCGAGCTCGGCGTGGCGCCCGAGGTCGAGCTCGATGGCCACCCGGTCCTCGAACACGACGAGCCTGCGCTCGTCGAGCCGGGCGGCCTCGGCCGCGATG
>JBIOYB010000612.1:0-29524 GCA_044869915.1 Allorhizocola sp. | reverse complement strand
CCCGACTGCCAGGAACACGTCCAGCATGGACGGTACGAAGTGGACGGTCGTCACCCGCTCGCGATTGAACAGCTCCACCAAATAGGCCGGATCGCGGTGCCCGCCCGGGGCCGCGACAACGATCGTCGCGCCCACGATGAGCGGCCAGAAGAACTCCCACACCGACACGTCGAAGCTCGAGGGCGTCTTCTGCGCCACGCGGTCGTCCGGCGTCAGGCCGTACTGCGCCTGCATCCACAGCAGACGGTTGACGATCGCCCGGTGCTGGATCACGACACCCTTCGGCTTGCCCGTCGATCCGGAGGTGTAGATGACATACGCCGTGTCGTCGGGCCGCAGCGGCCGCAGCCGCTCCGCGTCGGTGAGCGGATGGTCCGGCTGGTCGTAGTCGCCGACCTCGGTCAGCACCACCTTGAGCGACGCCTGCTCGGTCATGTATGCCAACCGATCGGCCGGATACGACGGGTCGAGCGGCACGTAGGCCGCGCCCGCCTTGAGCACGCCCATCAGCGCCACGATCAGCTGCTCTGATCGATCCATGGCGATGCCGACCCGCTCCCCCGGCCCGACGCCCTGCGCGATCAGTTGCCGCGCCAGGCGATTGGCCCGCGCGTGCAGCTCGTCGGGCGTGAGCGTCACGCCCTCGAACACGACGGTCGGGCGGCCCGCCTCGATCAGCGCGGTCAGCGTGACGTCGGGCACGGGATGAGCCGTGTCGTTCCACGCGAACGCGTCCTCGGGGAAGATGCGGGAGTCCGGCTCGGCGACCATCTTCTCCAGCAGCTCCGTCAGTTGCGCCGCGAGACCCTCCACAGTGGACCGGTCGAACAGCTCGGCCGCGTACTCGAAATTGGCGTCGATGCCGTCGGGACCCTCGGCAAACGCGACCGTCAGGTCAAACTTGGCCTGATCGCTGGTCAGCGCCTGGGGCGTGACGTCCAGGCCGCCGAGCTCGAGAGTGCCTGAGTTCGCGCTCTGAAGAATCAGGTTGGCCTGAAACAACGGGTGCAGGTTGCGCAGCCGTGGCGGGTTGAGGACCTCTACGACGCGCTCGAACGGCACATCCTGGCGGGCATATGCCCCCAATGCGACTGATTTGGCCCGCCGCACCAACTCTATATATGTAGGATTAGCCGAGGTGTCCATGCGCAGCACGAGCGTGTTGACGAAGAAGCCGACCAGATCGTCGAGCGCCTCGTCGGTCCGGCCCGCGATCGACGTGCCCAGCGGGATGTCAGTCCCCGCGCCGTTGCGCGTCAGCAGCGCCGCCACGGCCGCCTGCAGCACCATGAACAGCGTGGCCTCGTGCTCGTGCGCCAGCTCGCGCAAACCCTTGGTCAGCACGCAGTCCAGCTTGAACGCGACCAGCCCGCCCTCATACGTCCGCGTCGCCGGCCGCGGCCGGTCGACCGGCAGCTGCAGCTCGGCCGGCGCGTCCGCCAGAGTCGTTGTCCAGTAACGCAACTGCTCGCTGATCAGACTGTCCGGATCGGATTCCTCGCCCAGCAGCTCCCGCTGCCACAGCGTGTAGTCGGCATACTGCACCGGCAGCTCGCTCCACTGTGGACGGCCCCCGGCCACGCGCGCCTTGTAGGCCGTGTCCAGATCCCGCAGCAGCGGGCCGACCGACCAACCGTCGCTCACAATGTGGTGCAGCACAAGCAAAAGCACGTGCTCGTCGGCGAGCGCATAGAGCCGCGCCCGGATCTGCGGCTCGGTCGCCAGGTCGAACGCCTCGAAGGCGACATCGTTCATCTCATGGACCAGGTCCGAGAAATACTCGCTCTCCCACGGGATAATCTTCATTTCCAGAGGGGTACCGGCGGGCAGCACCCGCTGCCAAGGCCGCCCATCGACGACCGGGAACACGGTGCGCAGCGTTTCGTGCCGGTCCACGACGTCGCCCAGGGCCGCGCGGAGCGCGACGGGGTCCACCTCGCCGCGCAACCGCAGTGCCAGCGGGGCATTGCGCGCCCCGCCGCCCTCGAGCTGATCCAAGAACCACAGCCGTTGCTGCGCGAACGAAAGCGGGATCACGTCGCACTCCTTCGGCGCAGCGTGGGCCGTGCCTTGGCCGCGTTGGTCAGCCGGGTCGCCAGCCCGGCCGGGGTCGGCGCCTCGAAGATGGCCTGGATCGACAGCTCCACGCCGAGCTGCGCGCGGGCACGGCTGATGAGCCGTGTCGCCAGCAGCGAGTGCCCGCCACGCTCGAAGAAGTTGTCGTCCACGCCGACCTTTTTCACCCCGAGCACGTCGGCGAACAGCCGGCACAGCGCCTCCTCCTGCGGCGTGCCGGGCTCCCGGGTCGTCGTGGAGACCTCGAGCGAGGGTGCGGGCAGCGCGCGCCGGTCGAGTTTGCCGTTGGACGTGAGCGGCAGCGCGTCGAGCATGACGAACGCGGCGGGCACCATGTAGTCGGGCAGCAGCTGTGCCACGTGCCGCCGCGCCGCCGACGGGTCGAGCGGCACGCCCCGATCCGCGACCAGGTAGGCGACCAGCATCTTGCCGCCGGTCTGCCCGGCCCGTGCGACCACGGCGACCTCGGACACGCCCGGCGCCTGACGCAGTACGGCCTCGACCTCGCCCAGCTCCACCCGGAAGCCCCGGATCTTGACCTGGTCGTCGGCGCGGGAAATGAACTCCAGCACGCCTTCGCGGCTCCACCGCACGATGTCGCCCGTCCGATACAGACGGTCGCCGCCGCCGAACGGGTTGGCCACGAAGCGCTCCGCGGTCAGCCCCGGCCGGTTGATGTAACCGTTGGCCAGACCGATGCCGCCCACATAGAGCTCACCCGGCACGCCCGGCGGCACGAGCCGCATCCGCGGGTCGAGCACATAGCCGGTCTTGTTGACCAGCGGCCGCCCGATCGGCACCGACGCGCCGCGCACGTCCGCCAGCGTGACCGTGTGCGCCGTCGTCAGCCCCATGCTCTCGGCCGGCCCGTACCCGTTGCACACCTTAAGATGTGGGAACTTGGTCAGCGCCCGCTCGACGTGTGCCGCGCTGGCGGCCTCGCCGGCCGTCATGGCCCAGCGCAGTCCGGTGTAGACGTCGGGGTATTCATCGAGCATGAAGTTGAAAAGACTGGCCGACATCTGCAGCATGGTGACCCCGTGGCGCGCCACGAGCTCGGCTATCGTCTCGGGCTCCGGGTTTTGTCCGGGCTGCAGCACGCACGTCGCGCCAAACAGCAGCGCGCCGTAGACCTCCAGCACGAACGCGTCCCACGAGACGGGCGCGCACTGCAGATACACCTCGCCCGGCCCGAAGTCCACATAGGACTGGCCCATGACCGTGCCGGCGATGGCCCGGTGCGGCGACGCGACTCCCTTGGGCCGCCCGGTCGAGCCGGACGTGAACATCACGCATGCCACGTCGTCGGGCGTCGGCGAAGCCCGCCCCGTAAGCGAATCCGCCCGCCCGTTGATGCCCGTCGCGTCGATGATGATCGGCGCGCCCGACTCCTCGATGGCCACGCGCAGGCGCTCGGCCGGGAAGCGCGGGTCCAGCAGCGTGTAGCCGCCGCCCGCCTTGAGCACCGCCAGCGCGGCCGTGATGAGCTCGAAGCCGCGCTCGAGGTGGACGCCGACCAGGATGCCCGGCCGCACGCCGCGCTCGCGCAACCGCTCGGCCAGCGCGTCGGCCCACTCGTTGAGCTTGCGGTAGCTCAGCTTCTCGCCGTTGAACACGAGCGCCGTGGCGGCCGGGGTCCGCCGGGCCTGCTCCTCGAACAGCTCGTGCACGCACCGATCCGCGGGCACGTCCGCGACATCGGTCGCGAGCAGCTCCCGCCTTTCGCTGTCGGACAACAGGTCCACGTCGCCGATGCGGATGCCGGGCCGGGCAGCGACCGCGTCCAGCAGCCGGATCAGGCGCGCGCCCATGTCCTTCGCCGTCGACCGGTCGAAGATGTCGGTGGCATAGTCGAGCCAGCCGAGCATGCCCGACTCCTGCTCCTCAAACGTGATGTTCAGGTCGAACTTGGCGACCGTCAGGTCGAACGCCTCGTTGACCACCTCCAGATCGCCCAGCTCCAGCTCGGCCGAGGCATGATTTTGCAGGACCAGCATGACCTGGAAAAGTGGTTGCCGCGCAAGGGATCGGGCGGGGTTGAGCTCCTCCACCACGCGCTCGAACGGCACCTCCTGGTGCGCGTAGGCGGACAGAGCCACGTCTTTGGCGCGCCGCACCAACTCAATAAACGTGGGGTTGTTGGACGTGTCCATGCGCAGCACGAGCGTGTTGACGAAAAATCCGACCAGCTCATCGAGGGCCTCGTCGGTCCGGCCGGCGATCGGCGTCCCGATCGGGATGTCGGTCCCCGAGCCCATCCGGGTCAACACAGTGGCCAACGCCGCCTGCATGACCATGAACATGGTGACGTTGTGCTCCCGCGCGATCTCGACGAGCCGGGCGTGGGTCTGCGGGTTCACGTCCACCTCGACCGACCCGCCCGCATAGCTCGAGGTCGGCGGGCGCGGGCGGTCCAGCGGCAGCGGCAGCTCCTCCGGCGCGCCCTCCAAAGTGGACTTCCAGTAGCGCAGCTGCTGCGAGATCAGGCTGTCCGGGTCGGACTCCTCACCCAGCAGCTCCTGCTGCCACAGCGTGTAGTCCGAGTACTGCACCGGCAGCTCCGGCCAGTCCGGCTCCGTGCCAAGGACACGCGCCTTGTAGGCGATGTTGAGGTCCCGCAGCAGCGGCCCGAGCGACCAACCGTCGCTGACGATGTGGTGCAGCGTGAGCATGAGCACGCTGTCGGTCGGGCCGACCACAAACAGCGTCGCCCTGACCGGCAGCTCGCCGCCCAAGTCGAAGCGATACCGCGAAGCCTCGTCAAGCTTTTGCGCGAGCTCCGCCGAAGCGACGGCCACGACCTCAAACCGGATGTCGGCCTCCCCGGCCGGGACGATCCGCTGGAACGGCTGCCCGTCCACGTCGACGAAGATGGTCCGCAGCGCCTCGTGCCGGCCGACGACGTCCTCGATGGCCGTGCGCAGTGCCGCCCGGTCGAGCTCGCCGCGCAGGCGCAACGCCATGGGCGCGTTGTAGGTGAACGAGGGTCCCTCGAGCTGATCCAGGAACCAGAGTCGTTGCTGGGCAAAGGAAAGGGGGATCACGATAGCTCCTTGTTTCTGCGCTGCAGCGTAGGCCGGGCCTTCTCGGCCAGGCCCACCCGCGACGCCAGCTGGACAACCGACGGCAGTTCGAAGACCGCCTGGATGGGCAGCTCGACGCCGAGCGCCGAACGCACCTTGCTGATGAGCCGGGCGGCGAGCAGCGAGTGCCCGCCGAGGTCGAAGAAGTTGTCCTCGATGCCGACCGTCTCGACGCCGAGGATCTCGGTGAACAGGCGGCACAGCACCTGTTCGCTGTCGGTGCGGCCGGGCCCGCCCCGGCCCGTGCCCGTGACCTCGGGCGTAGGCAGCGCGGCCCGGTCCAGTTTCCCGTTGGGCAGCTTTGGCATGGCGTCCAGCGTCACGATGACGCTCGGCACCATGTGCTCCGGCAGCCGGCTCGCCACGTGCCGCCGCACGGCCGCCGGGTCGAGACGGGCGCTGGAGGTCGTCACGACGTAGGCGACGAGCCGGTCCTCGCGCGCGGTCACGATCGCCTGCGACACAGCCGGATGCTTGGCCAGCACGGCCTCGATCTCCCCCGGCTCCACCCGATGGCCCCGGATCTTCACCTGGTCGTCGGCGCGCCCGACCAGGTCGAGCACCCCGCCGGGCAGCCACGCGGCCAGATCGCCGGTGCGATACATGCGCTCTCCACCGCCGTGGAACGGGTCGGCCACGAACCGCTCGGCCGTGTTGCCGGGCTTGCGCCAATATCCCTCCGCCAGTTGGATCCCGGCGACGTAGAGCTCGCCGACGACCCCCGTGGGCACGGGCCGCAGCGCGGCATCGAGCACATACGCCCGGTTGCCCGGCACGACCCGCCCGATCGGCACCCGCACCGCCTTCGCCGAAGGGGCGCAAAGCCACTGCGTGATGTCCACGGCGGACTCCGTCGGCCCGTACATGTTGTACAGCGGCACGCCCAACACCTCGGCCACCCGCTGCGGCAGGTGCGGCGGCATCGCCTCGCCGCCGCACTGCACCCGCCGCAGCGAGACACACTCGGCCGCGACCGGTTCGCGCAGGAAAGCCTCCAACATGGACGGTACGAAGTCGACTGTCGTGATGCGACAATCCCGGATGGTGCGGGCCAGGTAGGCGGGATCCCTCCGCCCGCCCGGTTTGGCCAGCACCACGGTCGCGCCCTCGGCCAGCGGCCGGAAGATCTCCTCCAGCGACACGTCGAACCCGACGTGCGCCTTCTGCAGCACGCGGTCGTCGGGCGCGAGCGGATAGAGGTCGCGCAGCGTGCGGATCCGGTTCACGATCGCCCGGTGCGACATCACCACGCCCTTGGGCTGGCCCGTCGAACCGGACGTGTAGATCACATACGCGGCACCGCACGGGTCCACCGGATCGCATCCGCCGGGCTCGCCGGCCACCGGCTCGGTGAGCAGGAAGGCCGGCGCGGAGTCGGCCAGGATGAACTGGAGCCGATCCAGCGGGTCGTCGAGGTCCACCGGCACGTAGGCCGCGCCCGCCCGCAGCACGCCCAGCAGCGTGGCGACCAGGTCGGGCGTGGGCGGCAACGCGACGGCCACCCGGTGGCCGGGGCGCACGCCCCGGCCACGCAACCCGGCGGCGATCGCGTCGGCCCTGGCCACCAGCCCCGCATATGTCAGGTGGCCCGCCTCCGACTCGACCGCGATCGCCGCCGGTGACCGCGCGGCCTGGGCCCACACGAGCTCGTGCAGGCACAGACCCTGCTCCTGGGTTGGTCCCCCTGTGGCCATCGAGATCACGCCCCGCCGGAAGCCGACGGCGTCAGGTCGGTCCAGTGCGCCTCGACGTAGTCCAGTGCGGCCTGGCGCGACCTGGGTCCAAACGCGACGGTCCAGCCCAGGGGCGGGTCGATGTCGGCCGGCCACAGTGAATGTTGCCCGCGGGCGTTGACGAGGACTAGGTACTGCGCGTCGCTGTTCTCAAATGGATTGGTCATGACACTGGCTCCAGAGGAAGGTCGCGGGTCTTGCGGATGGGTCCAAACAGGAGGATGAGTTTGCCGACGGCTCCGCCGGCCAGCAGCATCCACAGGGTTTCGCGCACCCCGATGGTCGCGCCCAGCGCGCCGCCCATCAACGCGCCCAACGGGATCAGGCCGAAGGAGATGAAGGCGCCGCTGGTGCCGATCCGGCCGAGCATGTCCTGCGGGCAGTAGCCCTGGCGGAAGGCGCCGCCGATCACGTTGACCGCGACGATCCCGGCCGCCGGGATGAGCAGTCCGGCCGCGAAGAACGCGAGCCCCGCGCCGGGCATCGTCATCGGGATCAGCAGCCCGAAGGGCGTGGTGCCCAACGAGAACAGCAGCAGCGCCCGCGCCGAGCCGATCGCCTTGGACACCTTGGTGGCCACGATCGCGCCGAGCATGCCGCCGAGGCAGTCGGCCGCGAGCAACAGGCCGATCATGCCGGCGCTCGCCCCGACCGTGTGCACCAGGAACACGACCAGCAGCGCGTGCCCCGCGCTGAGCAGCACGTTGTCCACGGCCGCGCCGATGGTCAGGATGCGCAGATAGGGATCCCTGATGAGGAACCGGAATCCCTCACTGATCTCCTGCCGCAGGGTCGTGGTGCGCTCCTGTGGCGCTTTCGGCGCCGGTTCGCGCGTGCGGATGGCCAGCAGGCAAACGGTCGACACGACAAACGTCACGGCGTCGGCGAGCAGCCCCAGCACCGCCGAGACAGCCGCGACCATGCCGCCGAGGCCGCTGCCCGACACGACCGCCGCCTGCGCGCTGCCCTGCAGTTTGGCGTTGCCCTCGGCGAGATCCTCCTTGGGTAGCAGCGACGGCAGGTAGGCGCCGTAGGCCGGGCCGAAGAACACGGCCGTCGCCCCGCCCAGCAGCGCGACCACGAGCAGCTGCACGATGGTCAGCACGCCCATCCACGCGGCGAACGGCACGCTGAGCACCAGCACGAGCGAGGCGATATTGGCCCAGACCATCACTGGGCGCCTCGGCAGCCGATCGACCCACGCGCCCGCCGGCAGCCCGATCAGCAGCCACGGCAGCCACGAGGCCGCGTTGATCATGCCGATGACGAACGGCCCGGCGTGCAGAAGCTGAAGCGCCACAATCGGAAGCGCGACGCCCGAGATGGCGTTGCCCATCACGCTGACCGTCTCGCCAAACCACAGCAGGCGGAAGTCCCGGTGCCGCCACAGGGTCCGCCTCTGCTCGGGCGGCGCGATGACGGGTGGTGGCACGAGTTCAAGGGTGGTCATGCGTATTGCTCCCTATCTCTTGGCGCGTGCGAAGCAACGCGCGCCGGATCGCCCTTTGAGGCGTTGTCTTCCCTCGGGATCTTGAATCCCGGAAGAGCGTGGGCTTCAAGATCGCTCGGTGCAGACAACGCCGGTCGATCCGTTCGTGCGGGGGCGAGCGCGCCCCAGACGTCCTCAGTGGACAGTGCGCGGGGGTGGTACTTGCCGACCGCACTGATCAGCATCTGCAGCTCGAGCGCGAGCGCGTCGACAAGCCGCGCCAGCCCGTGCTCAGGGTCCTCGTCGGCCGCGAGCAGGGCGGCCCGGCCGAGCCCGACCGCGCTCGCGCCCAGCGCCAGGCACTTGAACGCCCGCGCGCCCTCCCACATGCGCCCGCTGACGAGCAGGGAGCCGGACGGGGAGCCGATGCGGCGCAAGCATTCTGCCAGCGGCAGGCCGACATGGTCCAAAAAGGACAGGGGCGCCCATCCTGTACCACCTTCAGCCCCGTCGACGGTGACCGCGTCCGCTCCGGCGTGCCACGCGACCTGCGCGGCGTGCTGGACATCGCGCCCCGGGTGCAGCTTGACCCAGATCCGTGCGCGCGGGAAGTTGTTGCGCATGAAGCGGATCTGCTGCCGCAGGATCTCGTCGGTAAACGTGCCCGGGCTCGCGGAGCGCAGGACCGTACCGGCATGCAAAGGGTCCAAAGAGAATTGGTCGCTCAGCTTGGCCGCCGCCGACTCGCTCAGGATGGTCATGCCGCCCAGGCCCGGCTTGGCGCCCTGACCCACCTTGAGCTCGAAGGCGAGCCGCCCCGACTCGAGCAGCGGCAGCGCCGACGGGTCGCTGTAGACCAGGTTCCACACCTCGGCGTTGGCGTCCTCCGTGCTCTGCTGCACGACCACGCCGCCGAAGCGTTCGACCACGCTGTCCGCGTAGGCGCGGATGCGGCCCACGAGCGACTTGCCGCTGTCGTCCAGGCGACCATACCCGTTGACCGGCACCACGTTTTCGCCGATCACCATGGGCAGGCCCAGCCGCGCGGCCTGGCGGCTCACGGCCAGGCCCAGATCGGCCGCCGCCACCTGGGTCGAGCCAAACGCGGACACGTAAACCGGAAGCGCCGCGCGGAACCCGCCAAACTGGGTGCGCAGGTCCACGTCGTTGTAGAGCGGTTCGCGGGCGAGCTCGATGAGCTTTTCCAGCCGCAGCGGCACAAACATCGGCGGCACGATCCGCAGCGCGTCGATCTCGTCGACCGCCTCGTAGGCGCCGCCAAAAAGCGTGTGCCCGTAGGACTCCGTCGGCGGGAACACCGCCGCCCGGCCCTGCCTTGCCCGCTGGCGCACGAGGCGCTCGTCGAATCCGGGCGCGTTCAAGGCACTCATGCCGACACCACCCCGGGGATCTTCGGGTAGGCGCTGGCCTGCCACACCGACTCCAGGCCCGCGATGTAGCGGGTGAGGCGCTCCAGCCCGATGCCGAAGCCCGCGCTGGCCGGGATGCCGTCGCGCGCCATCTCCAGATACCAGCCGTACTTCGACGGGTTCTCCCCCGACTCGCGGATGCGGGCCACGATCCGGCCGAACTCGTACTCGCGCTCGCTGCCACTGCACAGCTCGCCGTAGCCCTCCGGCGCGATGAGGTCGAAATTGCGCAGCCGGCCTGGCTCGCTGCGGCTCTCGCGGTCGTAGAAACCGCGCGACCCCTTCGGATAGTCGGTGACGAAGAACGGTCGGCCCGCCTTGCCGGACAGGAGCTCCTCGTTTTGCCAGTCGATCTCGGCGTCGGCGCTCTGCTCGTAGCCCATGCCGCGCAGGTTGGCCACCGCGTCCGCGTGCGAGACCCGGTCGAACGGCCACTCCAGCACCTCGCCGAACGCGGCCGTGTTGCGGTCCAGCGCCTCCAGCTCGGCCCGGCGCGTGGCGAGCACCTTGCGGATGGCGTTGACGACGATGCCCTCGGCCACGGCCATCGCCTGCTCGCGGGTCGCGCCCTTGATCTCGACGTCGATCTGGTGGAACTCGGCCAGGTGCCGGTTGGTGTTGCACGTCTCGAGCGGCTCGAGGCGCACGTTTGGCGCGATGTAGAAGATTTTGTCGAACGCCACGAGCGTCGCCTGCTTGTACAGGATCGCGCTCGTCATGAGTTTATAGCGGTGGCCGTAAAAGTCGACGTCCACCTGTTTGGCGCCGCGCCCGCCGGGGTCGGTCACCGGCCCGATGATCGGCGGTAACATCTCGTTGAAGCCTTGCGCCGTAAGGTATTCGCGCGTGGCGGCGAGGATCGCGTTCTGGATCAGCAGGGTTTGCTTGGTGGACTCGAGTTGCAGGTGTTCGCGGGTGGAGCGCATGGGTAGTTCCCTTTCGTCGTAAAGTCTTTCCACATAGGACAGCGAGTCGAGCAGGCCGGCGGCCGTCATCGTGACGGACCGTTTCTCGGACGGGAGCGGCATCCGGCCCACCGAGGCCCAGCGCAGTGCCCCGGACCGGTCGATGAAGGAGCGCGCCCGATTGGCGTTGTCGGGGTGCAGGCAGTAGGGCACGTCCAGCACGCCCGCGCGGAACGCGGCCGCGAAGTCGAGGTCGAGCTCCAGCACGGCATCCACGAGAGCACGCGCTTCGGCGTAGATGCCCGTATCACCAACCGTGTCGACCGGCCGCAGGCGGCGCGCGGCGGTCTCGAGCGCGCGCACGTTCTCCTCGACGGTCGGGATGCGATGCGCTTCCGCGACCGTCTTGACGATGAGTCGGGCGGCACCGCTGCGTGCCGCGAGGTCGGCCGACCGCTCCAGCAGGGTCGTGGCCCCCTCGGGCGAACGCGGGAACACGCCCATGTAGGCGTAGATGACGACGTGCCAGTCGATGCCGGGCAGCAGCTCGGCGGCGAGGCGGCGCAGGGCGGCGACGGCCTCGGCATCCTGACCCGGGTGGGTCTGCTGCGCGTAGCTCAGCGACACGCTGCGCAGCCCGTGGCGCACGAAGAACACGGCCTCCAGCGCGGACAGCGCGACCAGCAGCGAGGGCGGGCACAGCTGGCCCATCATGCAGCCGCCGAACGTCTCCAGGTGCGGCTCGATACCATACCGCCGCATCGAAGCGAGCAGTTGGCACGACTCGGTCCAGTTGCGCACCGACTCGGCCAGGGGCGTGCGCCCATACGGCAGGCAGTACGACACCGGCCCGCCCTCGGTGGCGTCCAAACCGGACTGTGCCAGCGCGACGATGATGTCCTGCGGGCACGCCGATCCGTGCCGCACCTGCACCGGGAAGTCGAGCCCGGTCAACAGGGCGCGGGTCACCTCCGGCCCGTGCGCCACGATCGGGAACCCGTTGAGGTCGGCGCCGTCCTTGAGCGCCTTCGCGGCCGCGGCATGATCCCCGATGCGCGTGTAGCTGTCCAGCGTGATGGTGCCGACGGTCGTCGCGTTGGCGTGACGGGTCGCGAGCAGCCCGGCGCGCATGGCCGCCGGATCGCTGATCCCCATCCGCGGCTGCACGACCAGCTCGCCCCGCTCGAAGGCCTGCCGCACATAGGCGCCGAAGCTCATGACGAAGCTCCGGCCGGAAGAGCGTCCACATAGGACCGGAACAGGCTCAGCCCGGCGCCCTCCTCGAACACCGCGTCGAACCCGGCCTCCAGCAACGTTTCCGTGTGCCGGGCGTTGTCGATGCCCGCGATGCCGAGCTTGCCGCCGATCACCACCGGCGTGCCTTCCAACTGTGGGTCCTCGCGCACGGCCGAGATCGCGCGCAGCCCGTCGGTCACACCGTGCCCGTTGACGCTGCTCATCACGACCAGCGCGGGCCGCTCCCGCCGGCACTGCTCGACGAGTTGCTCGACGGGCACGCACGGCCCGAGATTGCGCACCCGGTGCCCCTGCTCCTCCAGCAGCATCTGCAGGAACACCAAATTCCACGTATGCGAATCCGAGGCCGTCCCCGTGACGATCACGTTCAGCGCTGAGGCTGGGTTTTCCGCAGCGGTTGTGCCCGGACGCTTCGCGCCGGCCACAACCGCGCAAGAGCACGGCTTCGCCTGAACAGAGCTAGAAACGTTACCCTCCGCAGCGAGCGCGCCCGGACGCTTCGCACCGGCCACAACCGCGCAAGAGCACGGCTTCGCCTGAACAGAGTTGAGACCGCTATCCGTTTGCATGCCGAGAACCCTGCCCGCGGCGGCGCGCGCAAACATGGGTGTGCCCGACCCATTTTCTTGGCCACGGGTTCTGTCGCCTCCATGCCAGGAGGCGTGATGGTCAGGCTAGCCAGCTAAACGCCGTGCCCAGCGCCTGCCGATCGGGGCTCTCGAGCTTGTCGAGCAGGCTGGCCACATGCTTTTCCACGGTACGAGGCGAGATGAACAGCAGCCGGGCGATCTCCGGATTTGCCCGTCGCTCTGCGAGCAGCGCCAAGACCTCGAACTCCCGCGCGGTCACGCCGCGCGCCGCGAGCTCAGCCGGCACGCTGTCGCGCCCGGACCGGCGCTGCATCACCCGCACACCCGCCCGGCGCAGCAAGGCCCGGCACGCGCCCGCGACGGCCGCCACGTCGGCGGTGTGGAAGTGCTCCTCGGCCTCGCGCAGCCACGCCACCGGATCGCCCCAGCCATCTGCCAGCGCGGCCTCCGACACGAGCCGCTTGAGCAGGTTTTGCGCCATCGGGAACGGCGCGGCCGCCCGCTGCGACTCGCCCATCGCGGCCGTCGCCTCGTCCAATCGGCCCTCGCGCCCGAGCAGCACGGCCGACGCCGCGTGCACGAACTGCTCGTTCCACCTCAGGCGGGAGGGCGGCGCCGCGCACACTGTCGCGTAGGCGTCCCTATCCGCCCGGCGGGCCAAAACTTCCAGTAGTAGATCCAGCCCGTAGCGGCCGGACTGGTAGTAGATGGTCGGGTGTGTGCGCTCCCACTCGCGGATGCGCGCCATCTCGGCCTCCGCACCGGGCCGGTCCTCGCCCAGCAGGGCACAGATCGCCCGGTGCCCGAACACGATCGGCACGTGGAACGACTGCTCGCCGCCCCGCCGCCGGAACTCGCCCAGCGCCCGGCGCATGGCCTCGCGCCTGCCCTGGTGTGCCGCCGCGGCGACCTGGATGACGACGGCGAACTGCGCCTCACCGTGCTGGTGCATGCGCGTGGTCGCCTCGAGCAGCCGCTCGGCGAGCTCCTCGGCCTCGTCGAACCGTCCAAACAGGACCATTTGCATGGCGTGCGTGGCGTCGGCCTGATGGCGGGCTGTCACCGCGCCCAGGGCCGCGGCCGCCTGACGGGCCTGGGTCAGCTGATCGACCCGGCCGGTGCGCATCAGCTCGTTGGTCGCGAGCCGGATCTGCGCCCGCAGCCGCCAGATCGACAGGCCGTGCTCGTCGGCGGTGGCCATCATCTCGCGCAGGTGCACATCGGCGGCGTCGAACGTGCGCCTGCGTGCCAGCAGCGCGAGCATCTGGCCGGCCTGGCATGCGACCGTCGGGAGTGGAACATCGCGCGCCACGCGCACCGCGCGCGACGCCAGCTCCTCGGCGCGGGCCGCGCGATCCTCGCCGTCCGGCCCGCCCTCGCCGAGCGTGAGCAGGTGCGCCTCGACGACGTCGACGGGCGCGAGATCCGCCTCGGCGGGCGCCGGGCCGAGCAGCGCGCGGGCCATGGCCACCTGCTCGGCCGCCGCCGCCCACTGTCCACCCACGACACACACCCACGCCAGGCGGGTGTGCAGCTCGGCGCGGCGCTGCGGGGTCAGCATCACCGAGCCGGCCAGGTCGGCGCCCAGCTCACGCGCCCGGTCCACGTCGCCCGCCTCGGCGAGCGCGGAGAGCAGGGACGCGAGGATGATGGCCCGCCCGTTGCCGTGGCTTTCCGCCGGTACCAGAAGAAGGGCTTGGTCTAGAAGGCGCACCGCGGACCCGGCGGCGCCGTCGGCGAGTGCCCGGCGACCGGCCTGCGCGTAAAGCAATCCGGCCGCGGGCCCGTCGCCCGCGGTCAGCCGCAGCGAAGCGGCCAGCTGGCACAGCTCGCCCGGCAACGAGGGCGAGATGGCCTCCATGGCATCGGCCGCGGTGGCGGCGATCGCCGAACGCTCCTCCGGCAGGAGACCGGCCGTGAGCGCCTCGGCGGTCAGCGCGTTGCGGAAGCTATACCAGTGAGGCGACGCCCGGGACGGCTCCAGCAGCTGCGCCTGCACACCGGCGCGCACCAGACTGTGAATCTCGTCACGCGACAGCCCGGACACCAGCTGCAGCACGTCGAGCGGGAATCGCCGCCCGATCACGGCGGCCGACTCGAGCGCCCGGTGCCACGCCTCGCCCAGCCGCCGGGCACGGTCGGTCACGCTCGCGACCACGGTCGTCGGGACGCCCACGTGCAGGCCGCCCGTCACCACCCAGCCGTCGCCGCCGCGGCTCAGGACGCCCGCGTTGAGGACGCCCTGCAGCAGCTCCTCCACCACGAACGGGTTGCCGTCGGCGCTCGCCGAAACCCACTCGTGCACCTGATCGGGCACCGGCCCGGCCAGGCACGCGGTGGTCATCTCCCGAAGGTCGTCATTGGACAGTGGGCACAGCTCGGCCAGCCGCCCCACCCGCCGCTGCTGCATGCCGTGCGCCAGGCTCAGCGCGGCCGACGGCACGGAACGCATGCTCACCAGCAGCATCACCGGCTGATCGGCGATGTTGTCGGCCAGATATTCGATGATGTCCAGCGTCTCGGCGTCGCCGTCGTGCAGATCGCTCAGGCACACCAGCACACCGCGCTCCCGCCCGACCACGGACAGCAGCCGCAGCACGGCCTCGGCCAGCACGTCCGGCGAGTCCTCGGTGTCCCTCGCCTGCCGCCACTCGGGAATCAGCCGCCCGAGCACCGGGCGGTAGGGCTCAAGCTCGGGATCGTCGGGCACACCATCGGCCCGCGCGAGCGAGAAGAGGGCCTCGGTAAGCGGCCGGTATGGCACCGTGGCGCCGGCCGGGGTGGCGCGCCCGCGCAGGACCGTCATGCCCGCCTCGGCCGCGCGGGAGGCGCACTCGCGGGCCAGCCTCGACTTGCCCAGACCCGCGCCGGAAACCAGGAACACGACGCCGCCACGACTCTCGCGGGCACCGCGCAGTGCTTCCTCGAGCATGTCGAGCTCTTCGTGGCGTCCGATCACCACCGGGCACAAAACATGCACGCACCGGACGCTACTAGCGTCCGGTGCGTGCATTTCGTTACTGACCGATAGACGTCAGTCGTTTCACTCAGTTTCCTCGGGCGTCGGCCGGTCGCTTGGCAGCGCGCCGTTGCCCGTCCCCCCATCGGCCTGCTGCGCGCAAACCGTGTCACATCCGGTCGGCATGTGGTCCATCGCGACCCAGCCGAGGCCCCCCAAAGCCAGCACCAGTGCGCTCAGTGCCAACGCGACCTTCTGTTTCATCTTCACTCCCAGTCCCGTGAACGTTTCCAGGAACGAAGGTCCCATCCGGCCCCGTGCTCGGGGTATGGGTATTTGCCCACCCATATTCTTTCCGTACGCGGCATGAGCTGCGGAAACCTACCGGCTCTCGCTGGGTTATCCCCTTTTTGACAGGCGCTATCGCTGACGCCCCTTGGCCTTTTTGGGTGAGCCGTCGCTGTCCAAAAGGCTGGGCTCGGCACTATCGCCGGGCAAATCGCCGGCCCCGTCGCTGCCCCTGTCGCCGGCTCTATCGACGGCCCTATCGCTTGCCCCCGAGGGGACGGCGGCCCTTCCGGACCTGGCGTCGCGGGCCGACTTGATCAGGCTCGCGATCGTGGCTACGGCCATGATGGCGACGATGACGCCCAGCGACCAGCCGATCGTGATGTGCGGCACACCCTCGATGGGCTTGCCCCCGTTGATGAACGGCACATTGTTGCCCGCCATAGCCTCGAGGATCAGCTTGACGCCGATGAAGCCCAGGATCGCGGCCAGGCCGAGCGACAGGTAGACCAGCCGCTGCAGCAGCCCGCCGAGCAGGAAGTAGAGCTGGCGCAGGCCCATCAGCGCGAACACGTTGGCCGTGAACACCAGGTAGGGCTCCTTGGTCAGGCCGAAGATCGCCGGGATCGAGTCGAGCGCGAAGATCAGATCGGTGGTGCCGATCGCGATCATCACGATGAGCATCGGCGTGAACATGCGCCGGCCCTTCTCCGACAGCGTGGTCATCTTGCCGCCGTCGTAGCTCTTGCTGAGCGGCAGCACCCGGCGGGACCAGCGGATCAGCAGGTTTTCCTTGAAGTCGGACTCGTCGGACTCGCCGTGCCGGGTGAAGGTCCACGCGGTGTAGAGCAGGAACAGGCCGAACAGGTAGAAGACCCACACGAACTGGGAGACCAGGGCCGCGCCCAGGGCGATGAAGATGCCACGCATGACCAGCGCGAGCACGATGCCGATGAGCAGGACCTTCTGCTGGTAGATGCGCGGCACCGCGAACCGGGCCATGATGATCACGAAGACGAACAGGTTGTCGACGGACAGGCTGTACTCCGTCAGCCAGCCCGCGAAAAACTCCTGCCCGTATTGCACGCCGTAACCGAGCCAGATCCACGCGCCGAACACGCACGCCAGCGCGACGTAGAGCACGACCCAGCCGGTCGCCTCCTTCATCGACGGCTCATGCGGGCGCCGCCCGACGATCAGCAAATCGAGCAGCAGCATCGCAAGCAGGCCCGCGATCGTGACGCCCCAGACCAATGTGGACACATTCATACGCAAAAAACCTCCGGTCGGCATAGCAAAGCCCCGGAGGTCTCTCCCGCCGCGATCCGTGAGCCTGACACGGCCCTCCCCGGCGACCGACGGCGCCGGGTCCCATCAGTCTGGGAGCCGTGTTGACGACACCGCCGCGAGGGAATACTCCCCTCCTGCACGCAAAGTATGGCATGCAAGGATCAGGTCCATGGTATTAGAGGTGGCCTTGATAGACGTGCAGGTCGGGCGGGAAGACGAGTTCACGGCCGCCTACGCGAAGGGTCGTGAGACGCTTGCCACAACCCCAGGCTGCCGCAGCGTGCGGATGACCCGCGGGATCGAGTCACCGTCGCGGTTTGTCCTGCTGGTCGAGTGGGACTCGGTCGAAGCCCACGTGGAAAACTTCCGGGCGACTGAGCGCTTCGTCACATGGCGCGGGTTCATCGGCGAATTCTTCGCACAACCACCCTTGGTGGAGCATTTCGTCGATGTTGCTTGAGACCTCCGATGGAGTAGCGATCAGCGCACACCACGACCCACTGGACACCGACCTGGCGATCGTGGTGGCGCACGGCTTCACCGGCTCGTGGCGCCGGCCCAGCATGCGGCGAGCGTCGGCCGCGTTCCAGCGGCACGGCGGCGTGATCACCTTCGACTTCCGGGGGCACGGCTCGTCCGGCGGACTGTCCACAGTGGGCGATCGCGAGATCCACGACCTCGAGGCGGCCGTGGGGTGGGCGCGCTCGCTGGGCTACGCGCGGGTGGCGACGGTCGGGTTCTCCATGGGGGCATCGGTGGTGGTCAGGCATGCCGCGCTGGTACGCGACGTGAGCGCCGTCGTCGCGATCAGCGGGCCGGCCCGGTGGCACTACCGCGGGACCGTGCCCATGCGGCGGGTGCACTGGGTGATCGAGCGCAGGCTCGGACGGATCGTCGGGCGGGTGGCGTTGCGCACACGCATCGCGCCCGATGGGTGGGACCCGCTGCCGGAGGCGCCGCACGAGGTCGCTCCGCTGATCACGCCCACACCGCTGCTCATCGTGCACGGCGACGCCGATCCTTACTTCCCCGTCGAGCACGCCCACCAGCTCTTCGAGGCGGCGGCCGAGCCCAAGGAGCTGTGGCTCGAGCCCGGCTTCGGTCACGCCGAGAACGCCGCCCCACCCGAGCTCCTCGACCGCATCGGCAAGTGGCTGCGCGTTTGATCCGCTTGATCCTTGTCAGGCCGGCTGCGGCGGGAAAGCCTTTTCCGAGCTCGTCGCGGGACCAGCGATCAAGACCGTGTCCGCCCGGAGCGAAACAGCTTCCATAATGAGTGATCACTCATTATCGTGGGTCGGGTGATGGCCCGGCTCACGCCCGACGAGCGGCGCAACGCGCTGATCGCGGCGACGCTACCCCTGCTCGCCGAGCACGGAGTGGACGTGAGCACCCGCGTGATCGCCGACGCGGCCGGTGTCGCCGAGGGCACGATCTTCCGGGTGTTCGCCGACAAGTCGGCACTCATCTGCGCCGCGGTCGAGCAGGCCTGCGACCCGACCCAGGTCATCCAGGCCATGGAGCGCCTGCCCGGCATGCTGCCTGTGCGGGTCCGGCTCCAGATGGCCGCGCGCATCCTGGGCCGCCACTTCCACGCCAACCCCACGCTCTTCGCCGAGCTCACCCGCGCCGAGCGGCTGGCGCCGCTCGTGTCGGCCGTGCGGCGCCTCGTGGAGCCCGATGGCGAAAACCTTTTGCACCCGGCCGAAACAATTGGTTGGGTTCTAGTCTCGACGGTCATGATTCCCGGTAGGACACCTGAGGTACTGAACGGGGTACTCGATGCTCTTGCGACTACTCAAGACCCACTTACGCCCCTACAACTCCACGATCCTCTTGGTCGTGACCTTGCAGCTGGTGCAGACGCTGGCGACGCTCTATCTCCCGACGCTGAACGCGGACATCATTGACAACGGCGTGGTCACGGGCGACACCGGATACATCCTGCGCATCGGCGCCCTCATGCTCGGCGTGTCACTGATCCAGATGGTGTGCAACGGCGTGGCCGTCTACTTCGGCGCGCGCACGGCCATGGCCGCCGGGCGCGACATGCGTGCCGCGATTTTCGCCCGGGTGATGGACTTCTCGGCCCGCGAGGTGGGCCGGTTCGGCGCGCCCTCGCTCATCACGCGCACCACCAACGATGTGCTCCAGGTGCAGATGCTGGCGCTGATGGGCTTCACACTCATGGTGTCCGCGCCCATCATGATGGTCGGCGGGGTGATCATGGCGCTACGCCAGGACGTGCCGCTGTCGAGCCTGCTGCTGGTGATCATCCCGGCGCTGGGCGTCGCGATCGGGCTGGTCATCTGGCGGATGCGCCCGCTGTTCCGGGGCATGCAGGAGCGCATCGACGACGTCAACCGCATCATGCGGGAGCAGATCACCGGCATCCGGGTCATCCGCGCGTTCGTCAAGGACGAGCACGAGCGCAAGCGCTTCGCCGGTGCCAACGAGCAGCTCACCGACGTCTCACTCAAGACCGGCCAGCTGATGGCGCTGATGTTCCCGCTGGTGTTCCTCATCGTCAACGTCTCGAGCGTGGGCGTGCTGTGGTTTGGCGGGCACCGCATCGCCGACGGCGCCATGCAGGTGGGCGCGCTGACCGCATACCTGAGCTATCTCATGTTCATCCTGATGGCCGTGATGATGTCGACCTTCATGTTCATGATGATCCCGCGGGCGGAGGTGTGCGCGGAGCGCATCGAGGAGGTGCTCGACACCGAGCCGAGCGTCGTCCCGCCCGCAGCCCCGGTCCAAAACGTTGGCACGCAAGGGCATCTGGAGCTGCGCGAGGTCGAGTTCCGCTACCCCGGCGCGGAGGAGCCGGTGCTCAAGCGCATCGACCTCGTGGCGCGCCCGGGTGAGATCACCGCGATCATCGGCAGCACCGGCAGCGGCAAGACCACCCTGCTCAATCTCGTGCCGCGGCTGTTCGACGCGACGGGCGGCACGGTGCTCGTCGACGACGTTGACGTGCGCGACCTCGACCCGGTGGTGCTGTCGAAGACCATCGGCTACGTGCCGCAAAAGCCTTATCTGTTCACCGGGACGGTCGCGTCGAACCTCCGATATGGACGGTCCGAGGCGACGGACGAGGAGCTGTGGCGCGCCCTCGAGATCGCCCAGGCGCGCGACTTCGTCGAGGCCATGCCCGACCGGCTCGACGCGCCGATCGCCCAGGGCGGCACCAACGTCTCCGGCGGGCAACGGCAAAGGCTCGCCATAGCACGGGCCCTCGTGCGGCGCCCGGAGATCTACCTGTTCGACGACTCGTTCTCGGCGCTGGACTACTCGACCGACGCCGCGCTGCGCCGGGCGCTCGCGGCCGAGACCCAGGAAGCCACCGTCGTCATCGTGGCACAGCGGGTGAGCACCATCCGCGACGCCGACCGCATCGTCGTGCTCGACGACGGGCAGATCGTGGGCTCGGGCTCGCATCGAGACCTGATGCGCGACAACGAAACCTACCGCGAGATCGTGTTGTCCCAACTCACCGAAGAGGAGGCCGCGGCATGACGGGGCCGAGGTTTGGACCGGCTGCGGTGATGGGCGGGCCGCCGACCCAGAAGTCGCTGGACTTCAAGGGCACCGTCAAGCGCGTCCTGGACATGCTGCGCCCCGAGCGCAACCGCATCGCCGGCCTGCTCACATTCGGCGTCGGCAGCGTCGCCATGGCCGTGACCGGGCCGCGCATCCTGGGCCACGCCACCGACCTCATCTTCACCGGCGTCGTCGGGCGGGAGCTGCCCGCCGGGATGAGCAAGGAGCAGGCGGTCGAGGGCCTGCGGGCGGCCGGCCAGAACCAGTTCGCCGACATGGTCTCGGCGATGACGGTCGTGCCCGGCCAGGGCATCGACTTCAGCGCGGTGGGCCAGGTGCTGACGTGGGCGCTCGTGGTCTACCTCGTGGCCGCGACGTTCCAGCTGTTCCAGCTGCGCATCACCACCACCGTCGTGCAGCGCTCCATGTATCGGCTGCGCGAACAGGTCGAGGCCAAACTCGGCCGGCTCCCGTTGAGCTACTTCGACGGGCAGGCGCGCGGCGAAGTGCTCAGCCGCGCCACCAACGACGTGGACAACATCGCCCAAACCCTGCAACAGTCTTTGTCACAACTCGTGACATCGATCCTCACCGTCGTGGGCGTGCTCGCGATGATGTTCTGGATCTCGCCGCTGCTGGCCATCATCGCGCTGGTGACCGTGCCCGCGTCGATCTACGTGACCCTCCTGATCGGCAAGCGGGCCCAACCGCAGTTTGTCAAGCAGTGGGCCACCACCGGCCGGCTCAACGCCCACATCGAGGAGATGTTCACCGGGCACTCGCTGGTCAAGGTGTTCGGCCAGCAGGACACGGCCATCGCCCGATTCAAGGAACACAACGACGGGCTCTACCAGTCGGCGTTCAAGGCGCAGTTCATCTCCGGGCTCATCCAGCCGGCGATGTTCTTCATCGGCAACCTAAACTACGTGATCATCGCGGTGATGGGCGGCCTGCGCGTGGCGTCGGGCACCATGTCGCTCGGTGATGTGCAGGCGTTCATCCAATACTCGCGCCAGTTCAGCCAGCCGCTCAACCAGATCGCCGGACTGTCCAATATGGTCCAATCAGGGGTGGCGTCCGCCGAGCGGGTGTTCAAACTCCTTGACGCGCAAGAGCAGTCGGCCGACCCGCCGCTGCCCGACACCATCCCGCGGGTCAGTGGACGGGTCGCGTTCGAGGGCGTCTCCTTCAGGTACCAAAAAGACAAGCCCTTGATTGAAAATCTCTCGCTCGCGGTAGAACCGGGACACACGGTGGCCATCGTCGGCCCCACCGGCGCGGGCAAAACCACCCTGGTCAACCTGCTCATGCGGTTCTACGAGGTGGACAGCGGCCGGATCACCTTGGACGGTGTCGACATCGCCACCATGGCGCGCGAGCAACTGCGCTCCCACATGGGCATGGTGCTGCAGGACACGTGGCTGTTCGGCGGGACCATCGCCGACAACATCGCCTACGGATCGGATGGGGCGTCGATGGAGCAGATCTCCGACGCCGCAAAGGCCGCACACGCCGACCGATTCATCCGCACGCTGCCCGACGGCTATCAGACAATCCTCGAGGAGGAGGGCAGCAACGTGAGCGCGGGCGAGAAACAGCTCATCACCATCGCCCGGGCGGTGCTGTCCGAGCCCGCCATCCTCATCCTCGACGAGGCGACCAGCTCCGTGGACACCCGCACCGAACTGCTCATCCAGCAGGCGATGAGCTCGCTGCGCAGCGGCCGCACCAGTTTCGTCATCGCGCACCGCCTGTCGACCATCCGCAACGCCGACGTGATCCTCGTGATGGAGGACGGCCGGATCGTCGAACAGGGCACGCACGACAAGCTGATAAAAGAGGGCGGCGCGTATGCCCGGCTGTACGCGGCCCAATTCGCCCAGCCCGTGGCGGCCGAAGGGTAGGCGGCTCTGTCCTCGACCGGCCCGGGCGCGATGGCGGACCGCCAAGCCGCGACACCGGGCCGCCGAGGCCCGGGCCACCGGCCCGCGTGAGCGCGCCCCGATCCTGGGGACTTGGCCGCATGGGCGGGCCGGATCGGGGAACAATAGCCGTATGGGCAAGATTCGCGTCGGCACCGCCTCGTGGACCGACCGGACGCTGCTGGCCGCCAAGTGGTATCCGCCGGAAGCAAACGACGCGGAGAAAAGGCTGGCCTACTACGCCGAGCAGTTCCCGATAGTCGAGGTCGACTCCACCTACTACGCGCCGCCCGCGGAGCAGACCGCCGCCCTTTGGGCACAGCGCACCCCCGCCGGATTCCTGTTCAACATCAAGGCATTCAGCATGCTGACCGGGCACCCGACAAAGGTTTCCGCACTGTACAAGGATTTGCGGCCCGAGACCGACAAGCAAAACATCTACCCCAAGGACCTGGAAGACCAGGCATACGAGGAGGTCTGGACCCGCTTCCTGTCCGCATTGGACCCGCTGGTGCAGGCCAAAAAGCTGGGCGTGCTGCTGTTTCAATTCCCACCTTGGTTCGGCATCCGGCGCGACAACAAGCAGTATCTGCTGGAGGTCAAGCAGCGGTGCGCGCCGCTGCGCGTGGCCATCGAGCTGCGCAGCGCCTCGTGGTTCGAAGGATCCAACAAGGACGAGACGCTGACGTTCCTGCGGGAAAACAAACTCCCGTTCGTGTGCGTCGACATGCCGCAGGGCTACAAAAACTCGGTGCCGCCGGTCTTCGAGGCGACGAGCGACATCTCCGTCGTGCGCTTCCACGGCCACAGCGACAAGTGGACCAGCCGCGACATCCACGAACGCTTCGGCTACCTCTACTCGGCGGGCGAACTGAAGAAGGCGGCCGGCAAGCTGCGCAAGCTCACCGACCAGACCCGTCAGACCCACGTGCTGATGAACAATTGCTACTCCGACTACGCGCAGCGCAACGCCAAGGAGCTGATCGAGCTACTCGATTAATTCTTCCGGGTACGTCTTGCGCTGCGCCAGCCCGTCGCGGACCTTGTCGATCGCGCCCACCGCGGGCGCCATGATCTTGTTCCAAGGTGGACGGTTGGGCGTGTCCGGGTGCGGCCGTGTGGGCGCCGCCTCCTCGGCGATCTCCACGCGGTTGCCCAGCCGGATCAGGTCGGCCTCGCTGGCGAACTTGCTCAGCCGCGGGAAGATCTCGCTCGCGCAGGTATGGCCGTGGCGCAGGATCTCGGCGTCGATCGCCTCGGTGAGATCACGGTAGGAAGGGCTGTCCGGCTCGGCCGCCTCGAGCACCGCCAGCTGGCGCAGCAGGAACGTATCGTGGTCGATCTCGGCCTCGACGATGCTGTCGCCATCGGGCAGCAGCGCGCGCACGGCCGGGTAAAGATACTGTTCCTCGGCCGACAGGTGCCGGGAGACCGCGGCGGTCACCACATCGGCGAGTTCCTGACGGGGCTGTTCGGCCTTGAGCAGCTCCGACGACAGTGCCTCCAGCTGGAGATGCTCGTCGGTGAGCACGGAAATGATGCTGCGTCCGCCCGGGCGATACTCGTACTCGTCTCCCTCGCCCGGGAGCGGAGGCAGGGGCGGAAGATACGGCGAGAACATGGACTGTGCCATACCCGCGAGCAGCCGGGGCTAATCCACGTTTGCCAGGACAGCCGCCGCGGCCAGGGCCAACGCCGCGCACATGGGCCACAGGAGCGCCGGGGCGTGCTGGTACACAAACCCGCCCAGCGGGGGCGAGATGACCATGCCGCTGATCGACGCGCCGGAGTAGAGGCTCTGGAACCGCCCGCTCATCCCGCTCGGCGCCCGGTCGGCCGCGAAGGCCTGCGACGTGGGCTTGTAGAGCATCTCCCCCACGGTGATGATCAGGATGGCCAGAGCGGCACCACCGAAGCGCGGCCAAACGGCCAGCACGACGAACCCGAGCCCGACCAGCGCCCACCCGGACGAGATCATCTTGAGCGCGGGACGGTTGGCCAGATGGACCGCCATCGGGGTCTCGGCCACCACAATGATCAGACAACTGATGGAGATCAGCGCGCCGTAGCCGATCAGCGGGGTCTTGTCGTCGGTCAGCATCAGCGGCAGGCCGGTGAAAATCTGGCGATAGGCGATGTCGGTCGCCACCACGCCGACGACCAGCGCCAAGACGCGGCGGTCAGCGCGGACCGCGCGCAGGAACCCGGTCGGGACGTCGTCTTTGGAGTGCGGCATCGCGGCCGGAACGAAGCGCCACACGATGAACAGGAGCGCCACGCTCGTGACAGCGTCGATAATGAACACGAGCGAGAAGTCCACGCTCGCGGCCAGCGCTCCGAGCGGCGGCCCGATCATGATGCCGGCGTTCATCGCGGCGCGGGTGATGGCGATGCCCATGCGGCGCTGCTCAGGCGGGACGGCGTCGGCGATGAGCGCTGTGCCGAGCGGATGGCCCGAGCCGGCGGACAGCCCGGCGAGCGCCGAGATGGGCAGGAGCAAAGCGGTGGGCGCCAACGGCATCGCGGCACACAGGACCGCCCAGCCGGCGTAGGCGAGCAGAAGCATGCGCTTGATGCCGAACCGGTCGCCGAGCCAGCCGCCGCACAGATTGCCCACGATCAAGCCTGCCCCGTTGGCACCCACGATGATGCCGGCTTGGGTCGGATCGGTGCCGCGCTCCTGCACGAGATAGACGGTCAGGTAGAGCCAGGCGAGGGCGCCCGCCGAGTTGATGAACCGCCCGAGCACGAGCAGGCGCACCCACACCGGCAGCTGTTTCAGGCTCGACCAGATCACGCGCCCTCGCCTCCCCCGTGGTGATGGTTGGTAAGTTTCTAAAGGGAACTTAGAGTGGGTACATGCCGCACGCAACCTGGATTCCGGAGGCACACTGCGCTGTCGCGCAGTCGCTTGGCGTGCTCGGGGACGCTTGGGATCTGCTACTGATCCGGGATCTGGCGCGGGGCAACCACCGATTCGAGCAGCTGACCGCCGAGCTGGGGATCTCGCGCAAGGTGCTCACTGAGCGGCTGCGCAAGCTCGTCGGGCATGGGCTCGTCGAGCGGCGGCCCTATTCGTCGCGCGGTCCGATCAGGCCTTCACACGAGCCGGACCGGCCTTCACACGGGCTGGACCGGCTTTCGCACAGGCCGACGCGGCACGAATACTGGCTCACCCCGGCCGGGCTCGCGCTCGTGCCTGTGCTGGTGGCGCTGCAGGATTGGGGCGACACGTGGCTGCTGGGCGATGGCACGCTCACCGGGCTCGGCACCTCGGCCGCCGCGGCGCGGGTACAATCGCTTGTGGGCAAACGGATTCCACCGCTATCCCTGCCGTCCACATTAGACACTTCGCTGGACGTGGTTTCCCCTGGCGCGGACCGGACTGTGCTGTTCGGCTTCCCGCTCGCCTCGCGGGCACCCAAGCCGGCCGGCTGGGCCGACATCCCGGGCGCCATCGGCTGCACACTGGAAAACCGGCTGTTCGCCGGAGCCTTCCCTCGCTTTCAAGCGGCGGGCGCCGCCGTGCGCGGAGTGAGCACCCAAACGCCCGACGACCAAAAACTCTTTTCCGCCGCCGAGCAGGTCCCCTTCCCACTCCTGTCAGACGCCGACCTTCACCTCACCGCCGCGCTGCGCCTGCCCACCTTCCGCGGACCAGACGCCCCACGCCTGCGCCGCCTCATCCTCATCGCCGACGCCGACCGCACCATCACCGACGTCCTCTTCCCCATCACCGACATCCCGGCCGCAGTCGACTGGTCCCTGGCCCGCATCACCTAACGCCGCGGCCCTCGCCGTCCACCCGCAACACCATCCCGCACCGGACCCCGCCAAGCGCCGCCTCCCCGTCGAATGCCGCCGCTTCCTCCCCACCCACATCCGCCGACGCCACCGCTTCCCCGCCCTCGCCACCGCGCGCCAAAACGACTTCCCCGCCGGGCGTCGCCACCGCTGGGCCACCCCCTTCCCGCGCCGCCACCGCATCCCCGCCGGGCGCCACAACCGCCCGCCCGCCATCGCCGCCCGCGTCAGCCGATGCCGCCGCTCGCTTGCTTTCGCCGCCGGGCACCGCCACGGCTGGCTCGCTTTCGCCGGCGGGTGCGGCAACCGCTCGCCCGCCTTCGCCGGCGGGTGCGGCAACCGCTTGCGTGTCCGGCGTGGCTGGGTCTGTCGCGGCGGGTCTTGTCGGCCAGATGCGCACCGCGACTGCGACCGTCGCCAGCCAGGTCGCGCCGAGCACCCACCCGCCCAGCACGTCGCTCGGGTAGTGCACGCCCAGGTATACGCGCGAGGTGCCCACGGCCACCGCGAGCAGCGGTGCGGTGAGCCAGGCGGTGGCCCAGACGGTGCGGCGGCTGGTCACCGAACAGATCAGCCACGCGATCATGGCGAACCCCACCAGCGAACTGGCCGAGTGCCCAGACGGGAACGAAAAGCCGCCCACCGCAACGATCTGCCCCGCCGGATTGGGGCGATCCCGCGCGATCAGAAGCTTGATCGTATAGACCAGCAGCTGTATCCCGCCGATGGTCACCAAGGTGAGCAGGAACGGCTGCCACCGCCTGGTGCGGATCGACACCAGCGTGGCGGTCAGTGTCAGCAGGATCGACAGCATGATGATCCCGCCGAGGTCCGTGATGCCGACCTGCGCGCTGGTCAGCCCAGGCATCCGATGCTCGGCAAGCCACTGCACGACCGGGCGATCGACCACCGTGAGATCGTCTTGGTCGACGACCGCGTCCAGGATCTCGACGAACACCGACGCGAGCATGAGCACGATCGCCGAGCCGGCCGCGAGCACCAGCACCTGCGTCGTGACCCGGACCGTCAGCCACTCCCAGCCCGCCCTGCCGTGCCGGCCGGCCGCGCTCACCAGCGGCGCCTCCCGCACCCTGAGCAGCACCGGCCTGGTGGCACGGATCGCCCCATAGGCCACCGTCGCAGTCACCAGAGCCACCGCGATCCCGATCAGCGTGGTCCATCGCATCGACACATCACCTATCGCCGCGCGGTAGTCCGTCGATCGCGCCCTACCGTCCCTGCATGTCTATCCGTCTCGGACCTGTCCCGTCTCGGACCTGTCCCGTCCCGCGCCTATCTATCCTCACGCAGCGCGATGCCAGCCCGATGCCAGCCCATGCCAGACGGCACCCTATGCCCCCGTCCGCCCGCGAACCAATACCCGAACCCCTGTGTCGCATGCATCCGCTCGGCGTGTCGCACGTGGATGGTGGCGGGGGCCTCGGTCAGGCCGCCACGTTCATCTGGCGGAGCTCCTTCTTCAGCTCGGAGATCTCGTCTCGGATGCGCGCAGCCAGCTCGAACTGCAGCTCGGCGGCCGCGGCCAGCATCTGCTCAGTCAGCTCCTCGATCAGCTTGGCGAGCTCGACCTTGGCCATGCCCTCGGTCTGCGTCTCGATGCGCCCACGGTTGCGCGAACGCGTCTCGGGCGTCGGCGCCTTGCCACGCGACATCTGACGCCCGGAGCCGCCGATGATGGCCCCGCCCGGGCCGTGGCCCGCGAGCGCGCCGGCCGTGTCCTCGGCCTCGCGATAGATGTCGTCGAGGATGTCGTGGATCTTTTTCCGGAGCGGCTGCGGGTCGACGCCGTGGGCCTCGTTGTAGGCGACCTGCTTGGCCCGGCGCCGGTTGGTCTCGTCGATGGCCGCCTCCATGGAGGGGGTCATCTTGTCGGCATACATGTGTACCTCACCCGAGACATTTCGTGCGGCACGCCCGATGGTCTGGATGAGCGAGCGCCCCGAACGCAGGAATCCCTCCTTGTCGGCGTCCAAAATGGACACCAGCGAGACCTCGGGCAGGTCGAGACCCTCGCGCAGCAGGTTGATGCCCACGAGCACGTCGAAGTCGCCCTTGCGCAGCTCCTTGAGCAGCTCCACCCGGCGCAGCGTGTCGACCTCGGAGTGCAGATAGCGCACGCGGATGCCATTTTCGAGGAGGTAGTCGGTCAGATCCTCGGCCATCTTCTTGGTCAGCGTGGTGACCAGCACCCGCTCGTCGCGCTCGGTGCGCCCGCGGATCTCGTGCATCAGGTCGTCGATCTGACCCTTGGTCGGCTTGACCACCACCTGCGGGTCAACCAGACCGGTCGGCCGGATCACCTGCTCGACGAACTCGCCGCCCGCCTGCTGCAGCTCCCACGGCCCCGGAGTCGCCGACAGGAACACCATCTGGCCGACGCGCTCAAGATATTCGTCAAAGCGGAGCGGGCGGTTGTCCTGCGCGCTGGGCAGGCGGAAGCCGTGCTCCACCAGGATCCGCTTGCGTGAGGCGTCGCCCTCATACATCCCGCCGATCTGCGGGATGGTCACGTGTGACTCGTCGACGACCGTGATGAAGTCGTCGGGGAAGTAGTCGATCAGGCAGTGCGGCGGGCTGCCCGCCTCGCGCCCGTCGATGTGACGGGAGTAGTTTTCGATGCCCGAGCAGAAGCCGACCTGCCGCATCATCTCGAGGTCATAGGTCGTGCGCATGCGAAGCCGTTGCGCCTCAAGGAGTTTGCTTTGCTGCTCCAGCTCGGCCAGGCGCTCCGCGAGCTCCTCCTCGATCTGGCGGATCGCCCGCTCCATCCGCTCCTGGCCGGCCGTGTAGTGCGTCGCCGGGAACACCAGCAGCTCGGTCACCTCGCGCACCGGGTCACCGGTGAGCGGGTGCAGATAGGTCAGCTTGTCGATCTCGTCGCCGAAGAACTCGATCCGGATCGCCAGCTCCTCGTAAGCCGGGATGATCTCGAGCGTGTCGCCCCGCACCCGGAAGGTGCCCCGGCTGAACGCGAGATCGTTGCGCGTGTATTGGATGTCGACCAACCGGCGCAGCAGCAGGTCGCGCTCGATCTCCTGCCCCACGCGCAGCCGCACCGTGCGAGCGAGATATTCCTCAGGGGTGCCCAAACCGTAGATCGCGCTCACGGTCGCCACGACGATCACATCGCGCCGGGTCAGCAGCGACATCGTGGTGGAGTGGCGCAGCCGCTCGACCTCCTCGTTGATCGACGA
>JBIOYB010000611.1:0-2361 GCA_044869915.1 Allorhizocola sp. | reverse complement strand
GGGGAATACTTTGACGGTGCGCGGCGGCACGGTCGTGTTCCGCGACGGCTCGGTGCGCTTCCTGCGCGGCGACATCACGGTGCTGATCGGGCCCGATACGATCGTCACGCGCGACGGCGGCGGGCGGAACCTGTTGCGGCCGGTGGCGATTTCGGTCGGGCAGAAGGTTAGTGCCTTCGGCCAAGTGACGGCGACGCCCACGGTGGATTCGCTGACGCTCGATGCGACTGCGGGCCGCGTGCGTCTCTTATTGACGCACCTGGCCGGCAGCGTGGTCGCGGCGGTGCCTGGGCAGCTTACGCTCGATCTCTTCTCGATCGACGGGCGCCGCCCGGCGGCATTCGATTTCAGCGGGACGGGTGTCTCGCCTGCGTCGGATGCGGATCCCTCTGCGTACGAGATCGCGACGGGGTCGCTGGGTCTGGCCAGCCTCACTGACGGCGATCCGGCCCGCGTGTTCGGCTTCGTCACGCCCTTCGGCACCGCGCCGCCGGACTTCTTCGGACGGACGGTCGTGGATGTCGCGGGCCTGCGCGCGGTGATGGGGGTCGGCTGGGGCACTGCCGGGACTTCCGCGCCCTTCCTCTCGATGGGCCCCGACGGCCTGGTGGTGGACAACCACAACCCGGACCTCGGCACGCGGCACCACATCAAGATCGGGCCGTTCATCGTGGACATCACGGGGCTTGCCTCCGCGCCGACGGTCGAGCCGGCGGCGGGCTGGTCGCTGTTCGCGATTGGCCAGGGCGACACAATCGAGGTGTTCCGCGACTGGAATGCCTTCGTCGAGCGCCTCGGCGTGTTGCTGGGCGGCGGCGCGAAGGCGCATGCCTTCTTCGCGGCCGGGCGCTACGAGCGGGCGGATAACACGCTGACGGCCAACTACGTGGCCATCGCCATACGCTAAAGGGGACGCACCCCTTTACCGGGGCCCGCGCTGAGAGGTGCGGGCCCTTTTCTTTGAACCTACGCTGCAATTCGTCGGACCTTCGGGCGTCCGCGGCGCCGCGCCTGCCAGAGATCGCGGGCCGCCTGCATCTGAACCCACATCTCCGCGCTCGTGCCAAGTGCGGCCTCGAGTCTCAGGGCCATCTCGGCACTGATGCCAGCGCGGCCGTTCAGCAGCGCAGAAAGCGCCTGGCGCGTGAGGCCCAGCTGGTCCGCAGCCTCGCCCACGGCCAGATCCTTGGGCAGGTACTCCCGGAGGACTTCCACAGGGTGGGCGGGATTCTGCATGGGCGCCATCGTGGGTTCCTCGGTGGCAGTCAGCTAATCACGGCGGGGTGTAACGTGTCGCTTTACGCCTTGTGGAAATGCACGCAGCTCGGCGCAAACTTGCCGCGTATTGCTTTTGTCAATACACTGTCAACCGGGATGAAATCAACCGGATCATCTCGGCGCGCCAGGCAACGGCGGAAGGGCACCGATTCCATGAACACGTCTGACCGAATCCTGAAGCACCTCCGCCCTGACCAGCCGATGATTGCGGTGACGTTGCGCATGCCCTCGGACGTGGTCGACGACCTCAAACGGGTCGCGCCCGCCATGGGGCATTCCGGCTACCAGCCGCTGATTCGTGCGTACGTCGGGCGCGGATTGCGCGAGGACCTCGGGCGTCTCGAAGGCCCCGATCTCGAGGCGCTGGTGGCGGAATTGCGGGGGCGCGGCCTGGACGACGACTCGCTCGCCGAGGTGACCGCCGCGATCAAGCGGCGGATCCGGATCAGGTAACTGGCGGCGCGATCGGCTGTCCGCGCGCGGCTCGCCTACAGGGCCATGCGGCGTTGTCCGACAGGCCGGCCGGGGCGACCGGCGTAGTTTCCGCTTGCCCGGCTGGCATCGTACCCCCCACACCACTCGGCCAGCCGGCAACTGACCCGCGCCATGAGTCGCGGGTCACTTTTTTTGGGCTTAGGATCGGCCCTCAAGGGGGGTGCTCATGAACCGCGACCTCATCTTCGTACCGGTCCTGGTCCAGGTGCTGCTGACACTCTGCGTCTACCTGGCGTTACTCAAGGCCAAGCTGGCCGCCAAGGCGGCGGGCACTGTGGATTTGAAACGCAGTGCGCTTCATGAGGATGCCTGGCCCGACAGCGTCAGGCAGATCAACAACAACATCCGGAACCAGTTCGAGGTGCCGGTGCTGTTCTATGTGCTGGCGATTTCGCTCTGGTCGCTGGACGCGGTGCACTGGGCGGCGCTGGCGGCGGCGACGCTGTTCGCGCTGAGCCGCATCGTGCACGCGGTGATCCACACCGGCTCGAACATCGTCGCGAAGCGTCGGCCGGTCTGGACCTTCGGCTGGGTGATGGTGCTCGCGATGGCCGTGATGCTCGCCTGGGAGCTGGTGGCCCGGCTTTA
>JBIOYB010000610.1:0-2514 GCA_044869915.1 Allorhizocola sp. | reverse complement strand
GCGGCCTGGCCTGCGATGCATCGTCTGGGATGTCGCGGAGGTCGGCGCGGGGTCGGCGGCGCAGGCTTGCGGCTGACATCGCGTCGGAGACGCCCGCACATGCGGTGACCCGCGCGGCCATGCTGATCTGCCGCCGCCGACCGGGCGCTACGTGACTGCCTGCGTCGGTAGCCGAGAGCCCTGACCTACGAGGTCACACCCGACAACGTCGAGATCGCGCGCACGCCGTGCCGACCTGGGTGCGCCGTGCAGAAGCCGGCTTGGCCGTAGGAGCGACCCTGCTGGTTAATTCATGTTTTATGCAGCCAGGGCCAGTTCGAGCCGGGCGAGGTGGCTGGTTCTGGTGCGGTCGAGGGGTACGTCGTTGAACCAGGCATCGAGGCGGATGAGGTTGAGCGCGGCGGCGCTCGCGACGTGTTGCAGGTGGGTTTTGGGCAGGCCGCGGTAGCGGGCGTGGCGGGTGTCGGTGACCGCGACGGCTTGGCGGATGGTGCCTTCCACCCCGGCGCGGAGCCGGTAGGTGCGGGCGAAGCCTTTGGTGGTCTGCCGGGCTCGGGCCTGGGTGAGGGCCTCGTGGACGCGGCGGGGGCGGATGGTCAACTGCCGGCCACCACGGGTAGCGCTGGTGCACTGGACCTTGACCGGGCAGGTTCGGCATGTGTCGGTGTCGAACTTGACCACGATCGTTTCGACGCCGCGTTGCCGGGCGGGGCTCCACACGCTGCTGGTCCTGCCCTGCGGGCAGGTCACCGTGCGGGTGTCGAAGTCAACGTCGAAGCTGGCGGCGTCGTGGCCGGCCCCGGCACGGGCCTGAGCGGACACGTCGGCCAGCATCGGGGTGACCAGCCTGATCCCGAACCGGTCAGCGGAGTCCACCAGCAGATCGGCCGAGGGGTAGCCGGAATCGACCAGATGCTCATCTGGCAGCAGGCCCCGCCGGGCCAGGCTCTCGTGGATCGGAGTGGTCATCGCCGCGTCCGCCACGGCCGCGTCGGTGGTGGCCACGTTGGTGATGATGTTCGGCAAGGGCTGCTCGCCCGGCTCGGCCCGGTCCTGCTCGCCGGTGCAGGTTTCGCTGACGTGCACCTTGTACCCGCTCCAGAACAGGTCCCGCTTGCCGCCGCGGCGCGCATCGGTGTCATACGGAGAAGTGATCCGGCATCTGCCGGGCGGGAGACCATGCACATCCGCCTCCCGCCGTGTGATCACCTCCCGTCCCCGCCGATCCACCGTGACCACATAGTTCTGCAGCAGGACCTGCCGCAGCGTCTCCACCGCGGGAAGCTGCGCCAGCCAGTGCGGCGCATCCGCCGCGTACACCGCGCGCAGCAGGGTGAACCCATCGGCGCCGTACGCGGCGGCCAGGGCGTCGCGTTTGGACTGCGCGGCCGGTAGTCGCCACGAATCGATGCGTACCCCGTAGCGGGCGGTCCAGTCGGCCACGTCCAGGGTGGCCGCCAGCCAGTCCGGCGCCGCCACCGCCAGGGCCTCCAACGTCGCACGGACCGACTCTCCGGCCAGTTCGAGCCGGTTGAGCTCGCGCACCGCGGCCAGCACAT
Organism: Allorhizocola sp.; assembly: GCA_044869915.1. Classification (GTDB taxonomy): domain Bacteria; phylum Actinomycetota; class Actinomycetes; order Mycobacteriales; family Micromonosporaceae; genus Allorhizocola. Next base: position 955 of record JBIOYB010000610.1, on the reverse strand, counting down.
GGGTGGAATCGGTGCGGGCCTTGCCACCAGACTTGAGCAAACCTCGGGCCACCAGCGCGGCCAGCAGCAAATCGAGGGCCTGCTCCACCATCTGGTGCTCAACCAGACGGTTACGGAAGTCGGTCAGGATCGACGCATCGAACCCCTCATCGGCCAACTCCAGCCCCAGACAGTATTTCCAGTCGATGCGCGTGCGGACCGCCTCGGCGGCCTGCCGATCGGTCAGATGCTCCGCGTACTGCAACACGGTCACCAGCATCAGCCGCCCCGGTGACCAGCCCGGCCGACCCCGCACCCCGAACGCCGCGGTGAACGCCTCATCGGCGTACAACTCACCCAGCTCATCCCGGACAACCACCGCAAGCGGCGCCCGCCGCCCCCGGTACATTCGGCTGACCGCCGCAGCGATCTGCGGCGACGGCTGCGGCCACGACGCCGGCTGCACAGACATCAACACCCGATCCTACGGCCGGGACGAAGGCAAACGAGGGGCCGACCGCCGAAAGATCATCCAGGAACCCGCACAACCCGGGCCAGACACCACGCCGAACCACCAGCATCAATTAACCAGCAGGGTCAAGGCTGGGGCCAAACACACGGCGGTGCTCCGCTCACGGGTCACCGACCCGAAGCTCGCGGCCAAGGCCATGCGCACACCCAGCGCGCTTGCCGAGGGGCCGCAGTGCGCCGAGGCCATCGACACGCTCATCCCCGGCGTCGGCGAGGACGACTTCCTGGAGGAGACCGTCGACGTCTTCTACGACGCGTTCGTCGGCCGCAACTACTTCCTGAGCAGGATCTACGGCGCGGCCGGCGCGTACGACCGCAGCCCCGCCTTCAACGGCCAGGTCTTCGACGGCGCCATCATCGGCGGCGGCACGCTCATCGACGAGGTCGAGGCCAACAGCGGGGAGAGCGTCGGCGGCTTCCGGGTCAACGCCATCAGCTACAACGG
>JBIOYB010000609.1:0-12252 GCA_044869915.1 Allorhizocola sp. | reverse complement strand
CCGGGGATAGGGACGGATCTGGCGGTGTTGGCCGAGCTGGGCGCCCGGCTCAGCCAAGGCAAGGACGGTGTGCGGTTCGACTCCGCACCGCACGCCGTGTTCGAGGAGCTGCGGCGAGCCACCGCTGGAGGGGTGGCCGATTACGCAGGCGTTACTTGGGAGCGGGTGGACGCCGAGGACGGCGTTTTCTGGCCCTGCCCCTCCGCGGACCGGGCGGGCACGCCGCGGCTCTTCGAATCCTCCTTCGCGACCCCGGACGGTCGCGCGCGCATGGTTGCGGTGGAGCACCGCCCGGTCGCGGAGGAGGTTGACGACGAGTACCCGCTCTACCTGACGACCGGTCGGGTTCTTTCGCAGTACCAGTCCGGCGCACAGACGCGCCGCATCCTCAATGGGTCGATCTTTGTCGAGATGCATCCCGATCTCGGGTTCGAAGACGGTGCGGTCGTGCGCGTGGTCAGCCGGCGCGGTGCCATGGAGGCGCCCGTGCGGCTGACCGAAAACATCAGGCAGGACACCATTTTTGCGCCGTTTCACTACCCGGGCTCGGGCCGAGCCAATTCGCTCACCGGTGACGCGTTAGACCCGATCTCGCGCATGCCCGAATTCAAGGTGTGCGCCGTCCGAGTGGAACTCGCATGAAAATAGTGATCGTGGGCAACGGCATGGCCGGTGCCCGATTGGCCACTGAACTGTCCGATCAGGACGTTCTCGTGCTGGGCGCAGAGGAGCACCCGGCCTACAACAGGATTCTGCTGTCGAGTGTGCTGGCGGGCAAGCACCGCGCCACCGACATCGCGCTCGTGGGCTCGCCCAAGGCGCGCATGGGCGTGACCGTGACGGCCATCGACCGCTTGACCAAGACCGTGTCCACTTCGGACGGATCCATCGAGCACTACGACCATCTGGTGCTGGCCACCGGCTCCCGGGCCATCGTGCCGCCGGGGATGCAGGGCGCGCCGACGTTTCGCACACTCGACGACTGCTACGAGATCATGAAGCAGGCCGAGACGGCAAGCAGCGCGATAGTTTTGGGCGGCGGCCTGCTCGGGCTGGAGGCCGCGCGCGGGCTGGCCGGGCGCGGGCTGCGCGTCGAGGTGGTGCACGCGGTGGGGCACCTGATGGAGCGCCAACTCGACGCCGGCGCGAGCCGGGTCCTCGAGCGCACGCTCGCCGACCTCGGCATCGAGGTGCACCTCAACGCCAAGGCCACCTCCATCGAGGACGGTCGGCACCTCCACCTCGACGACGGGCGCGTGCTCAGCGCCGACCTGATCGTCGTGGCGTGCGGCGTCCGTCCGGAAACGACACTCGCGGCAGACGCGGGCCTGCTCGTCGACCGCGGGATCGTCGTGGACCAGCGGCTGCGCACCTCCGACCGGTTCATCTCCGCGATCGGCGACTGCGCGCAACTGGGCAACGAGGTGGGCGGGCTGGTCGCGCCCGCATGGGAGCAGGCCCGGGTCTTGGCCCGCCAGCTGCGCGGGGAGGAGCCGCTGGCCGTGTACGAGCCGCAGGCCCCGGTGACGCGCCTGAAGGCGTCCGGCATCGACCTCGCGGCAATGGGCCAGCTGCAAGGGGACTTCGAGGAGCTCGTGTTCAGCGATCCGGCCCGCGGCACCTACGCGCGCGTGCTGATCGGCGGTGGGCAACTGCACGGCGCGGTCATGCTCGGCGACAACCCGGCCGTGGGCCAGGTGATCCAGATCTTCGATCGCAAACTGCCCGTGCCGCTGGACCGGCGTTCGCTTCTGCTCGGGCGCAGCGGCGGCAACGCGTCGGCCGTGGACAGTCCGGCGCTGATGCCCGACGCGGCAACGGTTTGCCAATGCAACGGGGTGAGCAAGGGCGCTCTCGTCAACTGCTTCCGCGACGGTGATGACGTGGTCACCCGGACCCGCGCCACGACCGGCTGCGGGACATGCAAGGACGCGGTGGAAGGAATCATCCGGTGGCTGGAGGTGGCGGCGTGAGTCGACGGCTGGTGGTGGCCGGCTATGGCATGGTGGCGCAACGGTTTCTTGAGGCGCTCTCGCAGCGGGGCGACGACTGGGACGTCACGGTCCTCGCGGAGGAGAGCGTGCCGGCATATGACCGGGTGCGCCTGACATCTTGGTACGAGGGTGAATCGCTCGATCTGGGCGGCCCGCCCTCCGGCATGACTGTCCACTATGGAGTCCCGGTGCACAGCGTCGACCGGCTGAACAAGACGGTCAACGGCGATGTCTCCTATGACGCACTGGTCCTGGCGACCGGCTCGCGCGCGTTTGTGCCGCCGATCCCGGGCGCCGACCTGCCCGGTGTCTTTGTCTACAGGACGATCGAGGATCTCCAAAACATCAAGGACTGGGCCACGGGCAAGCGGGTCGGGGCGGTGATGGGCGGCGGCCTGCTCGGGCTCGAGGCGGCCAACGCGCTCAAGGGCATGGGCCTGGACGTCCACGTGGTCGAGTTCGCGCCGCGCCTGATGCCGATGCAGGTCGACGACGGCGGCGGTGCGGTGCTCAAGCGGCACATCGAGGCGCTGGGCGTGACCGTCCACACCGGACGGTCCTGCGCCGCCCTCGCCGAGGGACAGATGACGTTTGCCGATGGCGACACGCTCGACGTCGACATCGTCGTCATCGCGGCCGGCATCCGGCCGCGCGACGAGCTCACCGATCTGAGCAAGGGCCCGCGCGGCGGCTTCCTCGTCGACGAGACGTGCCGCACTTCGGACGAGGCGATCTGGGCCATCGGCGAATGCGCCGCGCTGCAAGGGGTTTGCTACGGCCTGGTGGCGCCCGGCTACGCCATGGCCGAGGTGGTCGCCGACCGGCTCACCGGCGGGCAGGCCACGATGACCGCGCCCGACACGTCCACCAAACTCAAGCTGCTAGGCGTCGACGTGGCAAGCTTCGGCACGCCGTTCGCCGAGGGCCTCGACGTCGTGGTCTCCGACCAGCTCAACGGCGTCTACGCCAAGCTGCTGCTGACCGACGACGCGCAGAAACTGCTGGGCGGCATCCTCGTCGGCGACGCGTCCGCCTATCCCGCGCTGCGCGCATCCGTGGGCGGGCCGCTGCCGGGGCCGCCGCTGTCCGTCCTTTCCGGACAGGTCGCACTCCAGGTGCAGCAGGTGTGCTCGTGCTACGCCGTCACCAAGGACCAGATCGGCCAGGCGATCGCGGGCGGCTGCCACGACGTGGCGTCGCTCAAGGCGTGCACCAAGGCCGGCACGGGCTGCGGCTCCTGCGTCCCGCTGCTCAAGCAGCTGCTCACCGAGGGCGGGGTGAAGCTGTCCAAGGCGCTGTGCGAGCACTTCGCCTACTCGCGGCAAGAGCTGTTCGACATCATCCACGTGCGCGGCATCACCTCGTTCAACGCGCTCATAGCCGAACACGGCACGGGCCGCGGCTGCGACATCTGCAAGCCCGCGGTGGCCTCGATCCTCGCATCGATGGGCAACGGCTACATCCTCGACGGCGAACAGGCCGCACTGCAGGACACCAACGACCACTTCCTGGCCAACATCCAGCGCGACGGCACCTACTCGGTCGTGCCAAGGATCCCCGGTGGGGAGATCACCCCGGAGAAGCTGATCGCGGTCGGCGAGGTCGCTCGGGACTTCGGCCTGTACACGAAAATCACCGGCGGGCAGCGCATCGACCTGTTCGGGGCGCGGGTCGAACAGCTGCCGCAGATCTGGCGCAGGCTCGTCGACGCGGGGTTCGAGTCGGGCCACGCCTACGGCAAAGCGTTGCGCACGGTCAAAAGCTGCGTCGGCTCGACCTGGTGCCGCTACGGCGTGCAGGACTCCGTCGGCCTCGCCGTCGAGCTGGAGCTGCGCTATCGCGGGCTGCGTGCGCCACACAAAATCAAGTCGGCGGTCTCCGGCTGTGCCCGCGAATGCGCCGAGGCTCGCAGCAAAGACTTCGGCATCATAGCGACCGAAAACGGCTGGAACCTCTACGTCGGCGGCAACGGCGGCTTCCGGCCGCGCCACGCCGACCTCTTCCTGACCGACGCCTCAAAAGAAGTTTTGATCAGTACCATCGACCGCTTCCTCATGTACTACATCCGCACGGCAGATCGGTTGCAGCGCACGGCCTCCTGGATCGAGTCGCTCGAAGGCGGCCTCGACCACCTGCGCGAGGTCATCGTCGACGACTCGCTGGGCCTGTGTGCCGAGCTGGACGCCATGATCGCCAAGCACATCGGGTCCTATTCGGACGAGTGGAGCGACACGTTGCAGGACCCGGAGCGGTTGGCGCGCTTCGTGTCGTTCGTCAACGCGCCGGACACACCGGACCCCGATATCAGATTCAGCGTCGAGCGCGGACAGAAGGTGCCATCATGAGTATCGATGTGACCGACGAAGTGGCCCAGTGGATGCCGGTCTGCGCGCTCGCGCAGATCCAGCCCGAGCGGGGTGTGGCCGCGCTCGTCGACGGCACACAGGTGGCGCTGATCCGCACCCACGACGACCAGCTGTTCGCGGTCAGCAACCGGGACCCGATCGCCGGGGCGCAGGTGATGTCGCGTGGCATCGTGGGCAGCCGCGGCGACACGCCGACCCTGGCCTCGCCGCTGCACAAACAGGTGTATGACCTGCGCACGGGCGAATGCCTCGACGTGCCGGGTGTGAGCCTGCCCACCTATCGCGTCAGATGCACCGACAACGGACTCGTTGAAGTGGCGCTATGAGTGAGCTGTCGGGGTTCACCATCGGCGTCACGGCGGACCGGCGCCGTGACGAGCTCGCCGCGCTGCTCGAGCGGCGCGGCGCGCGGGTCGTCATCGCGCCGGCGCTGCGGATCGTGCCGCTGCACGACGATTCGCAGCTGCGCGAGGCGACCCGGCGTTGCCTGGACAATCCGCCGGACATCGTCGTGGCCAACACGGGGATCGGCATGCGCGGCTGGCTTGAGGCGGCCGAAGGTTGGGGTCTGGCGGATCCACTCCGGACGGTGCTCGCCGACGCGTACATCGTCGCGCGCGGCCCGAAGGCACGGGGGGCCGTGCGCGCCGCCGGGCTGCTCGACCAGTGGTCGCCCGAATCGGAGTCGTGTGACGAATGCCTCGCCCATCTGCTGCGACGCGGTGTGCAGGGCAAGAAGATCGCGGTACAGCTGCACGGCGAGCAGCAGCCGGAGTTTTGCGCATCTTTAAGAGCCGCGGGGGCGGACGTCACCGAGGTGCCCGTCTACCGGTGGGCACCGCCGCTTGACTCCGCTCCCCTGCACCGATTGGTCGACCTGGTGTCGAGCCGGCTCGTCGACGCCATCACGTTCACGAGCGCGCCCGCGGTGGGCGCGCTGCTGGCCGCGGCCGGCACCGGCGCCGAGGGTGTGCTCGAGGCGCTGCGCTCCGATGTGCTGGCGGCGTGCGTCGGGCCCGTGACCGCCGCGCCCCTTATCCGCCAAGGCATCCCGGTCATCGCGCCGGCGCGGGCGCGGCTGGGCGCGCTCGTGCGGGCCATCGTGGACGAGCTGCCGCAACGCTCGCTCACGCTCACTGTGGCGGGTCATGAGCTCACGCTGCGTGGGCATGCGGCGATGGTGGACGGGGTCCTCAAACCCCTGGCGCCGGCGCCCATGGCGGTGTTGCGGGCGCTGTCGCAAGTACCGGGAAAAGTAAGATCTAGGGCTTCTCTGCTTCCCGCATTGCCGCGCGGAGCCGATGAACATGCGGTCGAAATGGCCGTGGCTCGGCTGCGCGCCGGTCTCGGGGATCCGTCATTTGTTCAGACAGTGGTAAAGCGGGGCTATCGACTCCAGGTCGAATAGCACGTAGGGTCCCCTGGGTGAGATTTTGGCCTCGGGTTTTCGCGGTCGCGTTCGCCACGGCCGCACTGATCGGCGCGGCGCAATTGGGATTGGCCTACGGTTCGATCGCGATCCGCTTCGACCGTCCCTTCGCTGGTATGGAAAACGACTGGAACATCCAGCTCACGTGGGTGGCGTGGTTTGCCATGACCGCGATCACGGGCGGCGCCGCGTTTGCCCTCGCCTACGCCAAGCTGCTCGCGCGGCGGCAGGGCGTCGAGTCACGCCACACCGATGGGCGGGGTTTCCTGGTCCGCATCGTTTCGGCCCTCGCGGCCGGTTTGGGTGGGCTCGTAGCGATTGTGCCGCTGACGGCCTACCCGGCAGCCAACGCGATACTGCCCCCGCCACAGCAACCCGAGTACACAATGGCGCTGACCGGCGTCGCGGCCGTGATCGCGGGCACGCTCCTGGCCGCCGTGACCGCGGGCAACCGGCCGCTGAGCACGAGCATGGCGTGGTTTACCGTCGCGGCGTGGGCGCTGGCCGTCGTGTCCCTGGCCAACACGACACCGGTGGCCGGCCGGCTCTACCTCGACCCGGCCAGGCTCGGCGTGCTCGACATCGGCGCGCTGATGCCCACGCCCAGGGCGTACTACAGCATGCCCGTGCTGGCGCTCGTGATCGGGCTGATCGTGGCCGTCACCGGATGGGTGCGGCGCCAGTCGCGCGTGCTGATCGCCCTGTCCGGCGCGACCGGGCCGCTGCTCGTGGCGCTCGCCTACCTGATGAGTGGTCCCGGCATCTCGCGGGAGCTGACCAACCAGGCGGACGCCTATCTGGGTGCGATGGCGTCCGTCGTGGTTGGACTCGTGCCTGCCGTCATCGTTGCGGTGCTACCGAAACGGGCTCGCCAGACGCTGTGAGGGGCAGGTAGACCCGCCCGCCCGACTCGATGAACTCCTCGGACTTGCGGCGCATGTCCTGCTTCAGCTCGTGGCTGATCTTCATCGAGCAAAACTTGGGCCCGCACATCGAGCAGAAGTGCGCGGTCTTCGCGGCGGGCGCGGGCAGCGTCTCATCGTGGTATTCGCGCGCGGTGGAAGGATCGAGCGCCAGGTTGAACTGGTCCTCCCAACGGAACTCGAAGCGCGCCTTGGACAGCGCGTCGTCCCACGCCTGCGCGCCCGGGTGGCCCTTGGCGAGGTCGGCCGAATGCGCGGCGATCTTGTACGCGATCATCCCGGCCTTGACGTCCTCCTTGTTGGGCAGGCCCAGGTGCTCCTTCGGGGTGACGTAGCACAGCATCGCCGTGCCGTACATCGCGATCATCGCGGCGCCGATGGCCGACGTGATGTGGTCGTAGGCGGGCGCGATGTCCGTCGCGAGTGGACCGAGCGTGTAGAACGGGGCCTCATGGCACCATTCCTGCTGCAGGTCCACATTTTCCTTTATTTTATGCATCGGTACGTGGCCCGGCCCCTCGATCATCACCTGGACATCCCGCTCCCAGGCGATGGTCGTCAGCTCGCCGAGCGTCTTGAGCTCGGCCAGCTGGGCCTCGTCGTTGGCGTCCGCGATCGAGCCTGGCCGCAAGCCGTCGCCAAGCGAAAACGTGATGTCATACCGCGCGAAGATGTCGCACAGCTCGGCGAAGTTGGTGTAGAGGAAGTTCTCCTCGTGATGCGCCAGGCACCAGGCGGCCATGATGGACCCGCCGCGCGACACGATGCCGGTCACCCGGTTGACGGTGAGCGGCACATAGCGCAGCAGCACCCCGGCGTGCACGGTCATATAATCGACGCCCTGCTCGGCCTGCTCGATGATCGTCTCCCGATAGATCTCCCAGGTGAGCTTGACCGGGTCGCCCTTGACCTTTTCGAGCGCCTGATAGATGGGGACCGTCCCGATGGGCACCGGCGAGTGGCGCAGGATCGCCTCGCGGGTCTCGTGGATGCGCGGCCCGGTCGACAGGTCCATCACCGTGTCGGCGCCCCAACGCGTGGCCCACGTGAGCTTCTCCACCTCCTCGTCCACACTGGACGTCACCGCCGACGTGCCGATGTTGGCGTTCACCTTGACCAGGAACGCCTTACCGATGATCATCGGCTCGAGCTCGGGGTGATTGACGTTGGCCGGGAGCACGGCCCGGCCCGCGGCGATCTCGTCGCGCACGAGCTCCGCGGGCACGCCCTCGCGGGTGGCCACAAACTCCATCTCCGGCGTGATGACGCCCGCGCGAGCCAGGCCCAGCTGGGTCACCGGCGTCCGGCCCACCACCCATTCCTTGCGCCGTTCTGCAATGATTTCCGGCCCGGACGTGTCGTAAAGCCTCACCGAGTCGCCGTCGGTCAGCTCGACCTGCATGAACGGCACCCGTAGCGGACCCTCATATACCTTGCGCCTCATGACATCCTCCCGAAAAAGTGGTTCAGCGGACCGGCGCCGCTGCCGAGCCGCCACTCAACCGCGCCCAGCAGCGCGGCGCGCACGAAGCGCTTGGCGAAGTCGATGGAGTCGTCGACCGGGTAGCCGAGCGCGAGCCGAGCCGCGATCGCCGCCGAAAACGTGCAGCCGGTGCCATGGGTGTTGCGTGTGTCGACCCGCTCGGCCTTGAGCATGCGCACGCCCTGCGGCGTCCACACGGCATCCTGCGCCTCGCCGCCAAGCAGCTCGCCGCCCGTGACCACGACGCACTTGGCGCCCATGGACGCCAGCTGGGTCGCGGCGCCGGCCATGTCGGCGGGCGTGGACACCTCCCAGCCCAGCAGCGCGGAAGCCTCGTCCAGGTTGGGCGTGATGACCGAGGCGTAGGGGATGAGCCGCTCGATCGCGCTCGTGACGCCCAACCGCCGCCCGGTAGACGACATCAGCACCGGGTCGACGACCAAGTGGGGCAGCTCACCGTCGGCCGCCTTGGCCCGGATCGTGGCGGCGATGTCGGCGCTGGCCAGCATGCCCACCTTGACCGCGGCCACCGGCAGGTCCGCGAGCACGCTCGCCAGCTGCAGCCCCACGACGCTCGGCGGCATCGCGTACACGTCGCGCACCTGCACCGTGTTTTGCGACGTGACCGCCGTGACGACGGACGCGCCGTAGCAATCCAGCGCGGCGAACGTCTTCAGGTCGGCCTGGATCCCGGCGCCGCCGCCCGAATCGGAGCCCGCGATGGTCAGGACGACCGGGGGTTGCCTCACCTCAACAGTCCTTTCACGACGGTGGCCGGATCCTGCGCCCGCATCACAGCGCCCATCACCGCGATGCCGGTCGCCCCCGCCGCCCGGCACTCCCGTGCCTGCCAGGGCTCGCTGATCCCGCCCAGCGCGACCATCCCCTGGCGCAGCACGCCTGTGCCCAACGCCGGGCCATAGCCGGGCTTGCTCGCCGTCTCGTAGATCGGCGACAGCGTGCGGTATGTCGTCGCCGCCCGAAGTGCCTCCTCGACGCTGTGGCACGAGCGTCCGACTATTTCCGCGGTGACCGGAGGATCGGCCGCAGCCAGATGGATCGCCTTGCCGCCCAACGGATCAGTGCCGGCCACGATGACGTCGGCGCCCAGGGCGCGCATGCGGTCGGCGAGCTCCCTTCGTTGAGCCGAAGACAGATCCTTCTCCCGCAACAGGAACGTGCGCGCGCCGCCGTCCAGCGCGGCCGCCACGACGTCCAGCAGCGGCCTTTTCGCCAGTCGCCGATCCGTCACCACGATCAGGGTCAGGTCCACGCGACCAACCCACTGTCCGAAGTGGACGCGAGCGCGTGATCCCGCCGCGGAATCCGCCCCGCACCCGCCGCCAGACGCCCGGCCGTCACCGCGTGCCGCATCGCCAAAGCCATCGCGGCCGGGTCGGCCGCCCGCGTCACCGCGCTCGCCAGCAGCACCGCGTCGCAGCCAAGCTCCATCGCCAACGCCGCATCGCTGGCCGTGCCGATGCCCGCGTCCAGGATCACCGGGCAGCTCACCGACTCCCGGATCAGGCGGAGGTGATGCGGATTGGAGATGCCCAGACCCGAACCGATCGGCGCGCCCGCAGGCATGACCGCGGCACAGCCCAGATCGGCCAGCCGGCGCGCCAGCACCGGATCGTCGGTCGTGTACGGCAGCACCACGAACCCGTCGTCCACCAGCTGCGCCGCCGCCCGGATCAGCTCGACCGCGTCGGGCAGCAGCGTGCGCTCATCGCCGATCACCTCGAGCTTGACCCAATCGGTCTCGAACGCCTCCCGTGCCAGCCGCGCCGTGCGCACCGCGTCGGCCGCCGTGTAGCAGCCCGCCGTATTGGGCAAAACCCTGACCCCACAGCGGTGCAGGGTTTCCAACAGGTTTGGCGAAGGCGAAGCGGAGTCGATCCGCCGCAGGGCGACCGTCACGAGTTGCGTCCCCGACGCGACGATCGCCTGCTCCAGCGCGTGCAGACTGGACGCCCCGCCCGTGCCCAGGATCAGCCGCGAGGTGAACTCGGCCCCCGCCAACGAAAACACGTCCACCTCAACCACCCTGCGCCGCCGTGAGCACATCCACCCGGTCACCATCGGACAGGGCGTGGGCCGCCCATTCCGAACGGCGCACCACCTCACCGTTGACCGCGACCGCGATGCCGCGCTCCGGCAACACCAGCTCCCGCAACAGCTCCGCCACGGTCGCGCTCGCGGCGAGCCCCTTCGGCGCGTCGTTGAGCAACACAGTGATCACGAAAACCTCCCAGGCCCGAACGGTTGCCACAGCGGCGAAACCGGTTTGCCGTCGACCAGATCCGCGATTGCCGTCGCGGTCAGCGGCGCGGCGAGCACGCCGTGCCGGTAGTGTCCCGTCGCCACCAGGAGCCCCATGCCGAGCCGGCCCACGATGGGCGCGTTGTCGGGCGTGCCCGGACGATGGCCGACGCACGTCTCGGCCAGCGCGTGCTCGGCCAGCTCGGGGACGAGATCGGTGGCCGCGCGGAGCAGGTCGCGCACCGCGCCCGCGCTCGCCACGAAGTCGGTGCGCTCCTCCGACGTGGCGCCCACGATGACCTCGCCGTCGTTGCGGGGCACGAGATACACGGGCACGCCGTCGGCGTACCCCCTGATGACATGGTTTAAGGAAATGGGCCCGTTCAGCCGCAGCAGCACGCCCTTGACGGGCCGCACCGGCACCCCCCACTCGGCGCTGCCGCAGCCGGCCGCGACCACCGTGATGTCGGCTTCAACCGGCGTCGATGCCACCGTCACCTGGCGGCGCAGGACCGACACCACCCGCCGCGGATCCACCTGGTGGTCCGCGCGCACCAGCACACCACGCGCACGCGGCGACAGCAGGGGCTCAAACTCTTGCGGCACAACGCGTTCGACCGCGAATCCCAGCGCCTCCTGATGCCGCCACAGGCGTGACAGCTGGCGAACGTCGTCGGCGGTCAGTCCGATCTGAAGTGTGCCCTCGGCACGGTATCCCACATCCTCGCCGAGCGCGTGCACAAAGGACGGCCACTGCCGCGCCGCCTCAATCAGCAGCGCGGTCAAGGCCTCCTCGCCGAAATAGGCCTCGCCCACGGGCGCGAGCATGCCGGCCGCCACGCGCGAAGCCCCGCTGTCAGGCGCCGGATCGCAAACGGTCACGTCGTGTCCGCGCCGCCGGCACTCCCACGCGATGGTCAGCCCGATGATGCCGCCGCCGATCACGCAGACTCTCACAACGCCGCCAGCAGGTCGGCGAGTCTTTTCCACGGTGACCGCGCGTCGGCGACCGCAGTGATCACCGCGACCCCCTGCGCCCCAGCGTTTTTCAGTTCCGGTATGCGCTCGAGCGTGACCCCGCCGATCGCTATGACCGGCGCGTGCGGCGTGATCTCGGCCAATCGGGCAAGCCCGATGGGCGGCGGCAAACCGTCCTTTGTGGACGTCGGGTAGCACGGCCCCACGCCCACGTAGTCGGCGCCATCCGCCATCGCCTGCTTGGCGGCCACGGCCGTCCGTGCCGTCCCACCCAAGATCTTGCCCGGCCCGAGCAGCCTCCGGACCACGGCGACCGGGAGATCCTCGGCGCCGACATGCGCACCGTCGGCGTCAACAGCCATGGCTATGTCTACTCGGTCGTTGATCAGGAGGGGCACACAGTGTGTGCGACACATCCGCGCGATCTCCAGCCCCGCCTGGTAGACGAAACGGTCGGACCAGTCGTCGGCAGGCCGGAACTGGACCACCAGATCGGGCGTTGCCGCGGGAAGCAGCGAGCACACCTGCGCCACGGGATCGGCGCCCGGCCTGCTGTCGGTGATGAGGTGAAGTCGGCCCAACATAAAACCCCTCCCTGCGCCGGCATGATCCGGATCAGGTTCGACGGTCGGGGCGACGAAGCCCCCTCTCAGCCCGGTGCACCGGACTCCCGTGGTTATTTACGAACTTGGCGGCAGCCTAACGCCGCCGCCAAGTCCTATGCAACTGTGCTGCTTGCTCCTGCTAAAGCAAGTCGCGGGTGGGTCGCCCTTGAGGGCGACCCATAGGATCGCGTGCTGCCCCTAACGTGCCTCAG
>JBIOYB010000608.1:0-14699 GCA_044869915.1 Allorhizocola sp. | reverse complement strand
GCCCAGGGCGATGTTGTCCGCGAGCGTCGCCGCGAAAAGGTGAGGCTTTTGCGGTACCCAACTGATCAAGGGTTTTAAATCCACAGTGGACAGTTCGGCGCCGTTGACGAGGATGCGCCCGCCCGTCGGCGTCACGAACCCGAGCAGGAGCGACAGCAGGGTGCTCTTGCCGCCGCCGCTCGGCCCGATCAGTGCGAGGCGGTCTCCGGGCTCGATGGTCAGGTCCACATTGTCCAGTGCGACCGTCCGCTCGTAGGCGACCGTCACCCCGCGGAACTCGATGCGCAGCGGCGGTTCGACGACGCTCGCCTTTGCCTGGGAAGAACCGGCCAGCAGCCGGAACGCGTGATCCAGCGCGGTGAGCCCCTCCATGCTCGCGTGGAACCGGCTGCCCGCGTTGCGCAGCGGGATGAACGCCTCCGGCGTGAGCAGCAGCACGAGCAGCGCGGTGGCCAGCGTCAGGCTCCCGGACAGCAGGCGCAGCCCGATCGGCACGGCCACGAGCGCCACCGACAGCGTGGCCACGAGCTCGAGCACCAGCCCCGACAGGAACGCGATGCGCAGCGTCTGCATCGTCGCCGAACGGTGTTCGTCGGCCATCCGGCGCACGGCTTCGACCTGCGTGCGCGCCCGCCCGAACGCCTTGAGCGTGGGCAGCCCGGTCACCATGTCCAGGAAATGCCCGCCCAGCAGGGTGAGCCGGTGCCACTGGCGCTCGGTGGCGGTGCGGGTCTGCCAGCCGATGAGGACGCCGAAGATCGGGATCAGCGGGAGGGTGACCAGCACGATGATCGCGCTGGCGAGGTCGCCCAGGGCGAGCGTCACGAGCACGGCCGCCGGCACGGTCACGCTGAGCACGAGCTGGGGGAGGTAGCCGGTGAAGTAGCCGTCCAGCGCGTCGAGCCCGCGCCCGGTCAGCGTGGCCAGCTCGCCCGCCCGCTGCCCGGCGAGCCAGCCCGGGCCGCGCTTGCCGACGGCCTCGAGCAGATCCTTGCGCAGCTGCTGCTTGGCGGTGGCCGCCAGGCGCGCCGCGACCACACCGCAGGCGCCGGTCAGCCAGGCGCGGGCGCCGAAGGCGCACACGAACAGCACCATGTCGAAGCGGGAGAGTCCGTATGCCGCGACGACGACCGCGATGGCCACGCCCACGCCGAGCAGCCCAAGCAGGGCCACGTCACGGCGCATGGCGGGGACATGCCGCAGCAGTCTCGGATCAAACGGACGCACGCCCCCATCGTGCCTTATCCCAAAATGGCTTTCGTAGGCGTCCCCGCGAGAGCCGGCCGGTCGCCTCGATCGGCTGACCAGGCCGGATCACGTGTTCGGTGACCTTCCAGGCCAGGGTGTCGAACGCGTTTGCCTTGCGCCCCAACTCATCCGGCGGCACATGCCCCAGCGCCGCCAGTTTGTGCAGCATGGGCGCCTCCTCGGGGGTGGGTTCTTTCAGCACCCGGACCTCCTCGATCACCACCAGCTCGGGCGAAGGTGTGACGAGTTCCACGTCGACGAGGACGCCGTCGACCGTAAGCGAGCCGCGCTGGAGCCCGACGACGGGACGCCAGTGGTGTGCGTCACCGTGTACTTGCCACGATTCGGCGGCTACGCGGTACCAGACACAGTCCACACCGGACAGTGGAGCGGCCAGGATGTCACCGAAGGCCCGGCCCGTCACACGCCTTTGGGATGCCATACCGTCTTGGTCTCGAGGAACGCCGTCATGCGCGCCATGCCACTTGGAGCTGACGGTCGCACGACCCGCTTGAGCGTGTCGGAAGCCGCCTCCTCCAACGACTTCGCCAGGTCACTGTCGCTCACACCGGACAGGTCCAGCCCGTTGACGTCGTCGTGCGAGGCGAGCCACGGCCCGACCTCCTTCGGGTAGCCGGTCAGGATGTTGACCACCCCGCCCGGCAGATCCGACGTGGCGAACACCTCGGCCAGGAAGATGGCCTCCACTGCCTTGGGCGTCACCACGATGCACGTGTTGCCCGTGACAATCACGGAAGCGATCGCCTCGACCAGGTCCGTCGGCTCGATGATGCCGATCACGCCGGTCGGCTCCGGCGACGACAGGTTGAAATAGGGCCCCGCCACGGGATTGGCGTTGCCCGTCACCTGTGCGATCTTGTCGGCCCAGCCCGCATACCACACCAGGCGGTCGACATCGGTCGGAGCCATCCCCGGCTCTCGCCCATCTCCGCCGCACGATAGAGGATCTGGCCTCGGTTGTAGGCCGTCGCACCGGTCCACTTGCCGAATGCCGCCCGCGCGACGAGCACGGCGTCGCGTGCGTCCTTGCGCGAGGCCAGCGCCGCGTTGTGCCCGTCCACCTCGAACGTCCGTCCTGACTCGCTGCGCGGGAAGGCGCCTCCGACATACAACTTCAAGGTCTTGCGGACCTCAATGCGAGACGTCAAGATATGCCTCCAGCCCGTGCCTGCCGCCCTCGCGGCCGTAGCCCGACTCCTTGTAGCCGCCGAACGGCGAGGCCGGGTCGAACTTGTTGAACGTGTTGGCCCACACCACTCCGGCGCGCAGCTTGTCCGCAATGGACAGTATGCGCGAGCCCTTCTCCGTCCAGATGCCGGCCGACAGCCCGTATGGCGTGTTGTTGGCCTTCTCCACGGCCTCGGCCGGGGTCCGGAACGTGAGCACCGACAGCACCGGGCCGAAGATCTCCTCGCGGGCGATCCGGTGCGCCTGCGTGACGCCGGTGAAAATCGTCGGCGCAAACCAGAACCCTTGCTCCGGCAGCTCGCACGGCGGCGACCAGCGCTCGGCGCCCTCCTCCTCGCCGATCTCCGACAGCGTCCTGATCCGCTCCAGTTGCTCGGCCGAGTTGATCGCCCCGATGTCGGTGTTTTTGTCGAGTGGATCGCCGACGCGCAGGGTTGCCATGCGCCGCTTCAGCTTCTCCAGCACCGCGTCGTAGACCGACTCCTGCACCAGCAGCCGCGAGCCCGCGCAGCAGACGTGCCCCTGGTTGAAGAAGATGCCGTTGACGATCCCCTCGATCGCCTGATCCAGCGGAGCGTCCTCGAAGATCAAATTTGCGGCTTTACCGCCAAGTTCCAAAGTGACTTTTTTCTTGGTACCGGCGACAGCCCGCGCGATCCGCCGCCCCACCTCGGTCGAGCCGGTGAACGCGACCTTGTCCACGTCTGGATGCTCGACGAGCGCCGCGCCCGTCCCCCCGGCACCGGTCACGATGTTGACGACGCCGGGTGGCAGGTCGGCCTGCTGGCAGATCTCCGCGAACAGCAGCGCGCTCAGCGGCGTGGTCTCCGCGGGCTTGAGCACCACCGTGTTGCCGCACGCCAGCGCGGGCGCGATCTTCCACGCCAGCATCAGCAGCGGGAAGTTCCACGGGATCACCTGACCGGCCACGCCCAGCGGCTTGGGGTGTGGCCCGAACCCGGCATATTCCAGCTTGTCGGCCCAGCCCGCGTAGTAGAAGAAGTGCGCGGCCACCAGCGGCACGTCCACATCGCGCGACTCCTTGATGGGCTTGCCGTTGTCGAGCGACTCCAGCACGGCCAGCTCCCTGGACCGCTCCTGGATGATGCGCGCGATCCGGAACAGGTATTTGGCCCGCTCGCTGCCCGGCAACTTGGACCACTTGGCGAACGCGGCACGGGCCGCCGTGACCGCCCGGTCAACGTCCTGGATGGACGCCTCCGCGACCTCGGCCAGCACCTCTTCGCTCGCCGGGTTGACGGTCTTGAAACTGGACGCTCCGTCCACGAACTCGCCACCGATGAACAGCCCATACGACGGCTTGATGTTGACGATGGCCGTCGACTCGGGGGCGGGCGCGTACTCAAACTTCATCGAAATCAGTCCAAAGTGAAGTAGTCGGGCCCGGCGTAGTGTCCGGTCTTCAGCTTCGTGCGCTGCATCAGCAGATCGTTGAGCAACGTCGACGCGCCGAAGCGGAACCAGTCGGGGTCGAGCCAGCCGTCGCCCGCCACCTCGTTGACCGTCACCAGGTATTTGATGGCATCCTTGGTCGTCCGGATCCCACCCGCGGGTTTCACCCCGACCTTGCGACCCGTTTCGGTGAGGAAGTCGCGCACGGCCTCCAGCATGATCAACGTTACGGGTAGCGTCGCCGCGGGGGTCACCTTGCCCGTCGAGGTCTTGATGAAGTCGGCGCCCGCGAGCATCGCCAGCCACGACGCCCGCCGCACGTTGTCGTAGGTCACCAGCTCGCCGGTCTCGAGGATCACCTTCAGGTGCGCGCTGCCGCACGCCCCCTTGACGGCCTTGATCTCGTCGAACACCTCGAGATAGCGCCCCGCCAGGAACGCACCGCGGCTGATCACCATGTCGATCTCGTCGGCGCCCGCGGCCACGGCCGCGCGGGTGTCCTCCAGCTTGACCGCCAGCGGGGCCTGCCCACTCGGGAAGGCGGTCGCCACGCTGGCCAGGTGCACGCCCGAGCCCTTCAGCGCCTCGGCCGCGACCGGCACAAGCGCCGGATAGACGCACACCGCCGCCACCGGCGGGCAGCCCTGATCGGCCGGATCGGGCCGCTTCGCCTTGGCGCACAACGCCTTCACCTTGCCCGGCGTATCGGCACCCTCCAGCGTGGTCAAATCGACCATCCGGATCGCCAGATCAATCGCCCACGCCTTGGCCGTCGTCTTGATCGACCTGGTGCCCAGCGCCGCCGCGCGCGCGTCGGCCCCCACCTGATCGACCCCCGGCAGCCCATGCAGGAATCGCCGCAACTCCCCATCCGACCCCGTCACGTTTAGACCCACCACCGCCGTCACACGGCCCATCCTACTTATCCCGTAAGTGCATGGTCACTTGTCCGTGAGCGACCACGCAGCCCGCGGGTCCCGCGCGCTCTTACCGGACCAGGTGATCAAGCCGGCCGCTTGAAGCGCACGTAGCCGCTGAAGCAGGGTGGGCCGGCTCACGCCGAGGCTGACCTGAAGATCCCCGGTCCCCACCGGCCCTCCGGCCTGGCGAAGCCGGTCGAGGACCTCCTGCGATCCGGCCGGTAGGCGCGCCGCAACCGCGGGGTCGAGACGCTGAACCGCCGTCAAGATCAGTCGGACGCTCCCGGAGGTCTGGCGATAGACCGGATCGGTCAGGTCCAACCTCCGCATTTCCTCGAAGATGCGCTTGATGCCTTCTCCGAGCTCCTGTCCGAAGTGAAGATCGGCGCAGACCCTGGCTATCCGTGGATTGCGCGCGAATCGGCCGATGGTCAGTGGGTTTGAGGTGTCGGCGAGTCCGGGAAATCGACCCGGGCTTTCAATCTCGATCCGATTTGGATAGATCTCCACCCTGATATGATCGCCTGCCAGGCTGTATGAGCGGTGAACCACCGCATTCACCAGCCCTTCAAGCCAAGCGTCATGCGGAATCAGTGGCATCGGCTCGAATTTCCCTGAGCTGCCAAGGGCTCGGCGCGTCGGCACGAGCCTCGACATGACCTGCTGCGCGCGCTCAATGATGGCGGGAATCGACCCCTCGATCCGGATGTCCGATCCCTCTTCGAGGCCCTGCCGGGCGCCCGTGCCGCGTTCGGTGGTAAGAAAACGGAGGATGCGCACATGGGCCTGTGGTAAGAGGTCGCGTGGGTCTCTGCCAAAGAGCAGATATGCCGCGTTGGTGACGTCGCCCGCGCGGGTCAAGAGGCTTCGCGCCTGGAGGACTTGCGGCAGATCGCGATTCACCCCGATGCCACGGCCGTAGGCAAAGACATCGTCCTCGTCCAGGTGTCCAATCTGGACATCGGCCGCCGCCTGCCCGTCGAACTGCGCCTGGCCACGGTCGTACTCGAGCTCCCTGCGCTGATCGAAGGAGAGCCGCCGCGACTCGTCGCCCACCCGCAGGTAGCACTCGCCATCCACCGTCTCATGGACCCGTTCACCCGGCTCGATCCAGATCACGAGTAGCCGGTCACGCGTCCCGTCATCGAGCACGCACTCCGGTTCGGTGAACCGGGCCCGCACCGGTGGCGAGGTGAAGTCGATGGGGGCCTGCCGAGCGGCATTGACCAACTCCTGCCTGGCAGAGATGCCTTCGGCTTTGCGGTCACGAATGCCAAGCACGACCGCGCCGCCCTCCGCATTGGCGAACGCCACCAGGTGCCGAGCCAGATCTTTGGGCTTGATGAGGACGCTCTTGCGGTCGAACCACTGATTTTCTGGCAGCCCCGAAATCGCTCCGGCGCGAACGGAGACCTCCGCTGCCAGCGCCATCTCGAGGTCTGCCACGATCACTGCTCTACTCTAACTTGTTTAGAGTAGCTTTAGAGTACCGCTTCCGGCGGCCGCTAGGTCCACCCACTGATCGGCTTCTAAGCTGGGCCCGTGGACGTACTCGTCGTGGATCATCCGCTGGCCCAGACCCGCTTGACCGCCATGCGCGACTCGCGCACCGATTCGGCCAGCTTCCGTGCGGCGCTGCACGAGCTGTCGACGATGCTCACCTATGAGGCCAGCCGGGCCTTCGCCGCCACCACATTCCCGGTGGAGACGCCCGTGGCCATGGCCCAGGGCACCCGCCTGGCCAACCCGCCGCTGATCGTGCCCGTGCTGCGGGCCGGGCTGGGCATGGCCGACGCCGCGCTCGCCCTGCTGCCCGAGTCGACCATGGGCTTCGTCGGGCTGGCCCGCGACGAGCACACGTTCGAGCCGCGGCCCTACATGGAGTCGCTGCCGGGCGAGCTGACCGGCATCCCGGTGCTGGTGCTCGACCCGATGGTGGCCACGGGCGGTTCGCTGGAGCACTGCTGCCGCCTGCTGACCGACCGCGGCTGCACCGACATCACGGTCCTGTGTGCGCTCACCACGCCCGAGGCGGTCGCCCGCCTGAAGGCCTCCGGCCTGCCCATGCGCCTGATCACCGCGTCCATCGACGAGGGCCTCAACGAAAAGATGTTCATCGTGCCGGGCCTCGGCGACGCCGGTGACCGCCAGTTCGGGGGGATGCCGCGTTTCTGACCGCGCGGACTGCCGGCCGTCGATGGGCCACCAGCTACCCTGGACGCGGCGGCGCGTCACCTCGAGGTGCCTGTGCCGCCGCCCAGCTCCACTGGGAGACGCCGCATGGATATGCCGTTCGCCGCCCGGCTCCGGGCACTGCGGGAGGATCGCGGGCTGTCCGTGCGCGCCTATCCACCGCGGCCACCCTCGCTGAGCACGCCCAGCACGCCGAGATCCGGGCCTGGTGCCTCGAGACGCAGGCATGGGACGAGCTCACCGCCGGTAACTACCGGCGCGCCGTCGACCTCGCGCAACAGGCACAAGCCGTCGCCCCCGTGGGCAGCTCAGCCCATATCCAGGCCACTGCGCAGGAAGGGCGGGCACGGGCGCGGCTACACCAACGCGCTGAGACGAGGGTGGTGCTCGACCGAGTGACGCGGTTGACTTCGTCGCTGTCCGTCCCGGACCGGCCCGAGCACCACTACCGCTACGACCCTGGCAAGGCCGACTCCTACACGGCGACGACGCTGGCGTGGGCCGGCGATCCGGCGGCGGAGGAGCATGCCCGGGCGGTCATCGCTCAGCTTGAGACGGCCGCCGTGGACGGTCTTGCCCGTCCACGGCGCGTGGTGGCGGCCCGGCTCGACCTGGGCCTCGCACTGCTTGCCGCAGACCAGCCGGATGAGGCTGCCGCCGAGGCGCTAGCCGCTGTGACCTCGGGCCGTGTCGTCGCGTCGAACTGGTGGCGGGTGGACGAGCTCGCGGCAGGTGTCGAGCGGTCGGGCATAGCCGAGGCAGCCGACCTGCGCGAGGCATACGAGGCATATCGGCCGCGATAGCGTCCTGAGGACGTCAGCGGACACCGGCGGACACGTCGCACGCTCCCAACGGCGTCCAGCGGCGCATGCTGTCTGCGGGCTGCAAACCGAGCCGCCAGTTGTCGAATGGAGTGGCGCATGAGCATCATCGTCGGTGCCGGTCCACTATGGACAATCCTCAATCGATGGGCCAGGAGCCGCAGCCGAGCGGCTGGCGCACAAGCAATACCCCGTGCGGGACGCGGTTGTCCAATGCTGCGATGTCCCGATAAGCGCGCTTCAATTCGACATCGGGATGCCGGAGGCGACGATCATCGTGTCGGCGGATCTGCCGGCGCATCCGGTGGCGCTGGGTCTATGGCGGTGGCACACGAAGATACCCGTAATGGAAGAAGTCTCCTTCGCATGAGGCAAGGCCTGACTTCGCCAAACGTCAGCGCGGGACGTGACCGGCCGCTAGCGTCGAAATGTGGCGCTGCGGGCGACGGCCATGATCGGACATCAGAAGGTCACGGTGGAGGGGACACGCGGGGAGGGCCGGCCGAGCAGGTGGGCTGTCCCTATCATCGGTGTCCTGTATCTGGTGATGGGCTTCTGGGTGTCGGCCCGGCTGTGGCGTGACCTCGATTCTCGGCGGGTGTCCATCAACTCCGACCACTCGCAGTTCATCTGGTATCTGCGCCACGCCGTCCGGGTGGTCACCGAGGGCGTGGACCCGTTTTTTACGACGATGCTCAACACGCCCGACGGCGTGAACCTGATGGCCAACACGGCCGCGCTCGGCCTGACGATCCCGATGGTGCCGGTGACGATGGCGTTCGGGCCGGAGGCCAGCTTCGCGTTGCTGATCGCGCTCGGGCTGGCCGGCACGGCGTTCGGCTGGTTTCTGGTGTTCCGCCGGATGGTCGGATCGCCGCTGGCCGCGGCGGTGGGCGGCGGGTTTTGCGGCTTTGCCCCGGGCATGATCAGCCATGCTAACGGGCACATCAATTGGACCGCGCAGTTTCTGGTCCCGTTCATCGTGCTGGCCGCGCTGCGTCTGCGCCGGGCCCGCGACGGCATCCCGCTCGGCCTGCTCGTGGCCTATCAGGCGTTTATCAACGAGGAGGTGTTGCTGTACACGGCGCTTGCCTGCGCGGTCTTCATGGGCGCCTATGCGCTGCTCACCAAGACACGGCAACGGATCTGGCCCGGCCTGCTGCTCGCAGGACTGATCGCTGCCACGCTCCTCGCGTACCCCCTGATGAAACAGTTTTTAGGCCCTGGCACATATCACGGTATGCCGCCGGGTGTGGCTTACTTCCGGGCGGATCTGGCGGCCTATCCGGCCTTTTCCCGGCTGTCGTTCGGCGGACTGTCCACAAGCGACAGACTATCGTGGAACATCAGTGAGGAGAGCACGTTTTTCGGCTGGCCGCTGCTGCTGTTCGCGGTCGCGGCCGCGATCTGGCTCTGGGACAGAGCTCTGGTGCGCGCGCTGGCCATCACGGCAGGCGTGTTCTTCGTGCTGAGCCTCGGCGACTGGCTGCTGGTCGGCCGGCGCAACGCCGGGATCCCGTTGCCGTGGTTGCTGTTTGGCAAGGCGCCGCTGCTCGACCACGTCATCCCGGTCCGATTTGGACTTGTGCTCGTGCCGATCCTCGGCGTGCTGCTGGCACTGACCGTCGACCTGATCCGGGGCATCCGGGACGTGAAATGGCGCCGGATCGCGGTGGCCGGCCTGATCGCTTCTCTTCTTCCCATTTTGCCGGTACCGATCCCAGCGCGCGATCGCCCGGCGCCCCCGCAGTTCATCACGAGCGGGGAGTGGCGCGATTGGGTGCCGCCCGGGCGTTCGGTCGCCACGGTGCCGATCACGTCGGAGGAATTCTCCTCGGCGATGGAGTGGCAGCGCGTGGCCGGCGACTTCCCGCTTGTCGGAGGCTACTTCCTCGGCCCCGACTCGAGCGGCCGCGCCCGGTTTGGCACCGAGCCACGGCCCACGGCGCTGCTCATGCGCGACGTCTACCGCACGGGCAGGCTCCCGACCGTCACACCCGAGATGCGCCAGCAGTTTCGCGAGGACGTCGCGTACTGGCGGGCCGCGATCCTGGTGCTGCCGGACGACACGCCAGGCCCGCACGTGTCCCAGCTCGGTTCGCTGATGAACGCCCTCGCCGGCGATGGGACCCACGTGCGGGATGTCCACCTCTGGCGCATCCTCTAGGGGCTGACCGACCAGATGCCAAGTGCCGCAGCGGTTTCGGTGCGTAGCGCCACGATCGTGGCCGCGGCGCGCTCCCGTGCCGACACCAGATCGGCGTCGGCCACCGGCTCGACGACCTCCAGGTAGGCCTTCAGTTTCGGCTCGGTGCCGGACGGCCGGACCACGACGCGAGCCGATGCCGTGCGCAGGATGACGACGTCGGCCTCGGGCAGCAGGTCCTCCACGGACGTCACCGGCTCGTCCAGCAGCGACGTCGGGATCTTCGCGCGCAGCCGGGCCATGGCGTCGGAGATCTCGGTGAGGTCGTCGACGCGCACCGACAGCTGGTCGGTCACGTAGAGGCCGTGCTGCAGGTAGAGCTCGTCGAGCCGGTCCGAAAGGGTGCGCAGCTCGGCCTTGAGGCCCGCGGCGAGCTCGGCGACCAGCAGTGCTGCGGTGATCCCGTCCTTGTCGCGCACCATCGCGGGCGCGACGCAGTAGCCGAGCGCCTCCTCGTAGCCGTACACCAGATCCGTCCCGGCGCGCACGATCCACTTGAAGCCGGTCAGCGTCTCGGCATAGCCCATCCCGTGGGCCTCGCACAGCTTGCGCAGCATCGACGACGACACGATGGTCGTGGCGTAGGTGCCCGAAATCCCTTTGCGCATCAGGTGATCCGCGAGCAGGATGCCCACCTCGTCGCCGCGCAGCGGCCGGAAGCCGGGCAGGGCGACCGCGCACCGGTCGGCATCGGGATCGTTGGCGATGACGATGTCCGCGGCCTTCTCGCGGGCGAGTGCCAGCACCATGTCCATCGCGCCCGGCTCCTCGGGATTGGGGAACTTCACGGTCGGGAACATCCCGTCCGGCTCGGACTGAGCCGCGACCGACTCCGGCGGGGCGAAGCCGGCCTTGACGAACGCCGACCGCAGCACGTGCAGCCCGACCCCGTGCAGCGGCGTGTAGGCGATCGAAAGCTCTTTGGGCTCAACGGGATCCACCACCCGCGCGGCGGCGTCCACATAGGACTCCACGATCGCGTCGTCCAGCGTCTTCCATCCGGAGCCCAGCGGCACCTCGGCCACCCGCACGGAACGGATGAGCGCCTCGATTTCGGCGTCGACGGGCGGCACGATCTGCGCGCCCGCGCCCAGGTCCGCGCCCAGCGATGCGCCCAGGTATACCTTGTATCCGTTGTCCTGCGGCGGATTGTGTGACGCCGTCACCATCACGCCCGCCGCGGCGTCCAGGTGCCGCACGGCAAACGCTAGCACGGGCGTCGGCAGCGGGCGCGGCAGCACGGCGGCCCGCAGCCCGGCGCCGGTGGCCACCCGCGCGGTCTCCAACGCGAACTCGTGGGACCCGCGCCTGGCGTCGTAGCCGATGACGATCAGCCCGTCCGGTTCGCGCGCCGCGACCCACCGCGACAGGCCGGCCGCGGCCTGGCGCACCACCGCCAGGTTCATGCCGTGGGGCCCCGCCCGCAGCGGGCCGCGCAGCCCGGCCGTGCCGAACGCGAGCGTGCGAGCGAACCGGTCCTCGAGCTCGGCGACCGCCGCCGGGTCGGGCAGCTTGCTCAGCAAGTCCTGCAGCTCATCCCGGGCTGCGGGATCGGGGTCGGCTTCAAGCCACGCCTGTACGCGTTGGACGAGGTCGGTCATTCCGGATTTCTAGCACAGCACGGGTGGTTATTCCCGCAGCGGCAGGTGTCAGGATGTCTGGAGGATGTCTTCCCGGGATGTCTTCCCGGGATGTCTTCTCAGGATGTCTTCTCAGGATGTCGTCGCCGTTTGCTTGACGGAGAAGCTGGCGAGCGCGGCGTCGAACACCAGTTTGTCCTCGGCGAAGCTGGTCTCCCACGTCTGCAGATAGAGGTGCCTGGCCGCACCGTTGATGATCGCGATGCGCCACAGACCGTGCCGTGGTGCCTTGCCCGGCAGCGTGCAGGTGAACTCGAGCTGAGCCCCGTCGACACCACCCAGTTTGGCCGTCCCGAGGTCGATCTTTGTGTATTGGCCGTCCTTGCAGAAGGTGTGGTTGTTGTCGGCGCTCTCCAACGCCTTCAGCGCGTTTTTCTCGGCCGCCACCACGTTGAGCCGGAGCCAGCGATCCTTGTCTGCCGGGTGCTGCAGATCCAGATAGCTTTGCGTGTTGGACCTCTTCCAGCCCTCGGGCGCGTCGATGACGATCCCGTTGTATTCCACCTTTTGCCCGGCCTGTGGCGCGGTGCTCGGGTGGTTGGTCGTCTGCGGCTGGGTCTGCGGTGTCTGCGGGTCGTCGCCGCCGAGAAGGGCCCACGCCGCGGTCGCCATCAACACGATGAGCGCGGCGCCCGCGCCGAGCGCGATGCGCATGCGGTTGGGCTGCTTTGACTCGGCATGCGAGGCCAGCACGGGCAGCGCGCTCGTGTTTTGCCGACGCCCCACCCGATCCGTGGGCATCTCGCCGGTGTGCAGCATGGCCCGCCCGCCGATCTGCTTCTTCTTGTCGGCCCTCGAGTCGGCGTAGACCGGCGTGGTGATCGGCGGCTGCGGGACCACCGCGTAGGGGTCGGTCACGTGCTGCGGGTGGGTGTTTTGGGCCAGCGGACCGGCCAGGAGCTCGCGCAGGACACCACGGGCGACGTTGACGTCCCACCGGTGCTGCGGGTCCTTTTCCATCAGTCCATAGAGGACGTCGATCAGCGGGCCGCAGCGCTGCGGAGGCAGGGGCGGATCCTCGACCACCGAGTGCATCGTCGCGAGTGGATCACCCTTGTCGAACGGCGGGCGGCCCTCGACCGCGGTGTAGAGCGTGACGCCGAGCGAGAACAGGTCGCTGGGCGGGCCGAACCGGTGACCCAGCGCGCGCTCGGGCGAGATGAAGTGCGGCGAGCCGAGGACCATGCCGGGCGTGGTGAGTTGCACATCGGTCGGCAGCTTCGCCACGCCGAAGTCGGTCAGGACACAGCGGCCCTCTTTTGTTATCAAGACGTTAGCCGGTTTCACGTCGCGATGAAGCACCCCGCCCGCGTGAGCGATCTCCAGCGCGCCCAGCAGGGCTATGCCGATCTTGGCGACCGCGCGCGGCGCGATCGGCCCGTCCTCGAGCACCATGTCGGCCAGGCTGCGCGCATCCAGCAGCTCCATCACGATCCAGGGGCGCCCCTCCTCGGTCACGACGTCGAAGACCTGCACGATGCTCGGGTGCGACAGGCCCGCGGCGGCGCGCGCCTCGCGCAGCGTCCGCTCATACATCGCTTCCTGGTCGGACAGCGCGAGGCCGGGCGGAAGCACGACCTCCTTGACCGCGACCTCGCGGCGCAGGATCGTGTCCGTGGCTCGCCAGACCGTGCCCATGCCGCCGTGTCCGATGGCGGTGCGCAGCGAATATCGCCCGCCGACTATGGCTCCGGGTGCTGCGCGAGAGGGGGAATGCATGGTCAACTTCCGTGAGGGTATGGGGGCAACCGCGCCCTATTCTGCCCTATGCGCGGCTGTTACAAACACCTCAACCCCGGCGGGCCCCGTCCGCCCTACGATCAGGTGTGTGACTGAACGGCGGCTAAGTGAGTCCGGTTTCCCGATCGAGCCCGTCTATGGGCCCGCCGACGGGGAGCGCCCCGGAGATTACCCGTTCACGCGCGGCGTGTATTCGACCATGTACACCAAGCGCCCGTGGACCATGCGCCAATACGCGGGCTTCGGGACGGCCGCCGAGTCCAACGCGCGCTATCGGCAGCTGCTCGCCCACGGCACCATGGGCCTGTCCGTGGCGTTCGACCTGCCCACCCAGATGGGTTACGACTCCGACGACCCGGTGGCGCACGGCGAGGTCGGCAAGGTGGGCGTCGCGATCGACTCCATTGAGGACATGCGCGTGCTGTTCCACGAGATCCCGCTCGACAAGGTCTCGACCAGCATGACCATCAACGCGCCGGGCAGCGTGCTGCTCCTGCTGTATCAGCTGGTCGCCGAGGAGCAGGGGGTCACCGGCAGCGCGCTCAACGGCACGATCCAAAACGACATCCTGAAGGAATACATCGCCCGCGGCACCTACATCTTCCCGCCCAAGCCCTCGCTGCGCCTGGTCGCGGACACGTTCGCCTACTGTCGCGCGGAGATTCCCAAGTGGAACACGATTTCGATCTCCGGCTACCACATGGCCGAGGCCGGCGCGACGCCCGTGCAGGAGATCGCGTTCACGCTCGCCAACGGCATCGAATACGTGCGCGCCGCCATCGCGGCCGGCCTGGCCGTCGACGATTTCGCGCCCCGGCTGTCGTTCTTCTTCGTCGCACGCACCACGCTGCTCGAGGAGATCGCCAAATTCCGTGCGGCGCGGCGGATTTGGGCCCGCGTCATGCGCGACGAGTTCGGCGCGAAGGATCCAAAGTCGTGGATGCTGCGCTTCCACACGCAGACCGCGGGCGTGCAGCTGACCGCCCAGCAGCCGGAGGTCAACCTGGTGCGCGTGGCGGTTCAGGGATTGGGCGCGGTTTTGGGAGGGACCCAGTCCCTGCACACGAATTCCTACGATGAGGCGATCGCCCTGCCCACGGAGAAGGCGGCCCGCCTGGCCCTGCGCACGCAACAGGTCCTGGCCTACGAGACCGACCTGACGGCGACGGTGGACCCCTTCGCTGGGTCCTACGCCATCGAGGCGATGACCGACGAGGTGGAGCGGGCGGCGCTCGAGCTGATCGATCTCTCGCTTTTGGAACCCGGCCTCGATCGCGTCCACCGCCGATCCGAATCCGAACACGCGATC
>JBIOYB010000607.1:0-9504 GCA_044869915.1 Allorhizocola sp. | reverse complement strand
CATCGCGTTGCCGGCCGGGCTGGCCCTGTTCAACCCCGACCTGGTCGGGCAGGTCCAGCTCGGGCCGCTGCTGGCCGGGCTCGGTGCCGCGCCGCAGTTCCGCAACGACGAGGTGGTCGACGGCGTGATCCGCAACGTGCAGCTGCACGACCCGCCGGACTGCAGGCCACCCGCGCCGGGGTGCTTCACGGCCCTGTTCGACGTCGCCGCGATCGACGTCGAGCGCGGGCGTGACCACGGCATGCCGTCATACAACGCTTTGCGTGCCGCCTACGGACTATCGGCGCGCGCCTCGTTCCGCGAAATCACAGGCGAGGGGAGCGAGTCCATGTCCGGCATCGGGATCGACGATCCGTCTAGTCTGGACTGGGTGCGGCTGGTGTATGCCGACGGCCTGCCGGTCGCCGGCGTGCGCCGCACGCCACTGGCCGCCCGGCTCAAGGCCGTCTACGGGTCGGTGTCCACAATGGACGCCTTCACCGGGATGCTGGCCGAGCCGCACGTGCGCGGCAGCGAGTTCGGCGAGCTGCAGCAGGCCATCTGGAAGCGGCAGTTCGAGGCGTTGCGCGACGGCGACCGGTTCCACTACCTCAACTATCGGGGCCCCGCCGCCGACAGCCTGACCGCCATCCGGCGGGCGTTCGGCATCGACTACCGCCACAGCCTGGCCGACCTGATCGCGCTCAACACCGACATCCCGCGATCCGCCTTGGCTGACAACGTCTTCACCACCCCGCAGCCCTAACGCCCCGCGGCGCTCACCGCCCCTGCGGCGCTCACCGCTCCCGCGGGGCTCACCGCTCCCGCGGGGCTCACCGCTCCTGCGGCGCTCACCGCTCCTGCGGCGCTAACGCCCCGCCGCCTTCACCGCCCCGCAGGCTGGCGCGTCCGTGGGGCTGGCTCACGTGGCTGGCTCCCGTGGGGTTGGCGCTCACCGTCCCCGCGTGGCCTGGCTTTCCCGCGCTGCCCAGGCGCGCCAAGCGCGGCGCCGGGCGCCAGCGACCACTGGGAGATCGCAGCCACGCCCCGTGTGCCGGGGGCGTTTCCCGACTCGCAACGTGACAACGATCTGCCCGCGCGGATCGGCCGCAGTGTGGTGTGATCAGACCAGCCGGCGGGAATTGGCCCAGCGGGTCAGCTCCCGCCGACTGGACAGCTGCAGCTTGCGCAGCACGGCGGCGGTGTGTGTTTCCACGGTCCGCGCCGAGATGGACAGCTGCCGGCCCACCTCCTTGTAGGTTAAGCCCACGGCCACCAGCCGCATCACCTCATGCTCGCGCGGTGTCAGCTGATCCAGCTCGGGATCGAGGCCCGCCACCGCGGCCCCCCGGAAGGCGTCGAGCACAAATCCGGCCAGCCGCGGCGAGAAGTATGCGTCGCCGGCGTGTACCCGGGCGATCGCCTCGCACAGCTGCGGCCCGCTGATCGCCTTGGTGACGTAACCGCGCGCGCCGCCGCGCACCACCGCGATCACGTCCTGCGGCGCGTCAGACACCGACAGCGCCAGGAACTTTATCCGCGGCCGCGAGGGCAGGACGGCCTGGAGCACGGCCAGCCCACCGCCACCCGGCAGGTGCACGTCCAGCAGCACCACGTCCGGGTCGAGCCGGAGGATTCCCTCGACGGCGCAAGCCACGTCGGCCGCCTCGCCGACGATATCGGCCTCCCCGCTGACCTCCGCCCGCACACCCGAACGCACCACGGCATGATCGTCTACAACAAAGACCCTAATCATTTGGTACCCGATCCAGGCGCCGGCATCAGCATCTCCACCATGGTCCCGGAGCCCGTCACCGACCGGATCGTCGCGCTGCCCCCGTGCCGCCGCAATCGCCCGACAATCGAGTCGGCGATGCCCCTGCGTCCACTGTGGACACTCGGGTCGAAACCCCGGCCGGCATCGCGCACCAGCGCGTAGACCTCGGCGTCGCCGACTTCGACCAGTGCCGACACGCACGGCACACCCGCGTGCTTGGCCGCGTTGGTCAACGCCTCGCGCACCGCACCCAGCATCGCCTCGCCCGGCCCGGAAAGGGGACAGGTCCCGACCGTGATCAGCTCCACCCGTACCGCAAAAAGATCCTCAATCTCCTCCGCCATCGCGGTGGCCGCGGCAGCCAGATCGCCCTCCGGCGCGGCCGAGCCCACCGGTCGCGGCGGCCCATACAGCCAGGCCCGCAACTCGCGTTCGGTGCCCCGCGCCAACCGCAACACCTGCGGCTCGGCGGTCTGTTTCTGGATCAGCGTCAACGCCTGCAGCACCGAATCGTGCAGGTGCGCCGCGACCGCCGCCCGTTCCTCCGCCCGCACCCGCGCCGCCCGCTCCCGGGTCACCGTGCGCACGAGCACAAACATCCACGGCACGAGTACCGCGCCGACAAGCGCCACCGCACCACTGACAATGACCGATATCGCGATGACGACGCTCGCGTTATCGTTGTCGCGCACCACGAAACCGCCGAGCACCAGCCCGGCCAGCCCGATCCCGGCCGCGACAATCATCGAGCGCCGCAGCACCAGCGCCGGACGCGGATCCGTCCCGATGCGCCGCCCGACCAGGACGATCCACGGCACCACCACCAACCCGGCCACCAGCACCAACGTCCCGGTCATCACCGGAAGCGGTGGCCGCGCCGTGTTTTCGATGAGCCAGACCAGCCCGCCCAACATGAGCAGTCCCAGGCAGGCGAGCAGGACCATCCGGCCCTCACGCATGTGCACCTAGCGATCCTAGTCCGATCGGTCTTGTGCCTGACCCGAGGTGAGCCGGGCGAGCACCAGCGCGACCAGGATAACCGCGCCGTAGACGGCCTGGATCCATTGGGCCGCAACGCCCGCGAGCTTCAGGGCGCTTTCGGTCAGGCCGAGCACGAGCACGCCGCACAGGGCGCCGAAGATTGTGCCCTTGCCGCCGTCGAGGGTCACCCCGCCGATCACCGCGGCGGCGAGCACCGTGAAGATCATGCCTTGGCCCTGTGTGGCCGCGATCGAGCCGACGCGCCCGGCCATCAGCAGCCCGGCCAGCGCGGCCAGCACCCCGCCCGCGATCAGCGCGATCCAGACTATGCGGCTCGTGCGCACGCCCGCCGCCCGCGCCGCGTTGATGTTGCCGCCGATGGCGTAGAGGGCGCGGCCGTGCCGGAAATACCCGAGAAAGGCGATGCCCGCGGCGAAAATCAGCCCACAGATCCAGATCGAGGCGGGCAGGCCCAGCCAGTGCGCACGGCCGAGGTAGGCCACCGACGACGGGAGGTCGGACAGGCGCTCGCCTCCGGTGAACCCGGTGTGCAGCCCGCGCACCGTGATCAGCATGCCCAGCGTCACGACGAACGCCGACAGCTGGAACCGCAGGATCAGCAGACCGTTGAGGGCGCCGACGGCCGCGCCGATCAGCAGGCACAGCGGGATGGCGAGCCAGACCGCGAGCCCCACGCCCAGCCCGCCCGCGGCGACCGGGACGACCAGCCCGACGGCCAAAGCCGGCGCCAGCGCGACCGTCGACTCCAGCGACAGGTCGAACCGCCCCGCGATCAGGATGACTGCCTCCGCCAGCACCAGCAGCGAAAGCTCCGTCTGCTGCCGCAGGATCTCCATGAGGTGCCCCGGGGTGAGGAACACCGGATCGATGAGCGTGCCGACCACGACCAGCACCACGATGACCGGGATCAGTATCAGATCGCGAACTCGAACTCTCACGGGGTCACACCTTCTACGCCTTCTATAGCCGAGACCACGTCCGCCTCGGCCCAGCCCCGGCGGGCCTCGAGCACGACGCGGCCGTGGAACAACACCAGCACCCGGTCGCAGATGCGCAGATCGTCGAGGTCGTCGGAGACGAGCACGACGGCCGTGCCGTTGCTCGCCGCCACCATGACCCTGTTCCACAGCGAGTCCTTGGACCGGATGTCCACCCCTGCGGTCGGGTTGATCAGCACGAGCGCCTTGGGCTGGGTCGAAAGCGCGCGCGCCAGCACCACCTTTTGCGCGTTGCCCGCCGAGAGCTTGAAGACCGGCTGCTTCGGGCCGGTGGCCTGGATGTCGAAGTCGGCGATGGCCTTGCGCCCGGCCTCGCGCAGCCGCGCGGGCTCGATGAGGCCGCGCCGGCCCAGCTGACCGGCGATGGGCAGGGTCACGTTTTCGGCTATGGACAGCAGCGGCATGAGCCCTGCGCGGTAGCCATCCTGTGGCACGAAACCGATCCCGGCCGCGAGCGCGTCCTCTGGGCGGCCCGGCCGCGGACACACGCCGTCGACGGTGACGGTGCCCGAGTCGGCGGCGCGCACGCCCACGAGGCACTCCGCGAGCGCGACCTTGCCACTGCTCGCCGAGCCTGTCACGCCAACGATTTCGCCCACCCCGGCGTCGAGGTCGATGCCGGTGAACCGGTCCACAAGCGACAGTCCCGCGACGTCGAGCACGATCTCGCGCGGCGGTGCCGGGGCTTCCTCCACGACCGGCTCCTTCTTCTTGCGCGGCCTGGGTTTCGGCTTTTCGGGGGGAGGTGGCGGCGGCTCGGCCGGCCCCGCCTCGATGGCGAGCGGGCCGGGCTGGCCCTCGCCGGTGAGCGCGTAGAGCAGGTCGCGGTGCGACAGCCCTTGCACCGGAGTCGACAGCACGCCGCGACCGTCGCGCAGGACGGTCACGCTCTGGCAGATATCGTAGACCTCCTGCAGGCGATGCGAGACGAACAGAAACGTCACGCCGGTGGCCTGCAGCGCGCGCATGCTCGCGAAGAGGCGGTCGATCGCCGGGCCGTCGAGCTGCGCGGTCGGCTCGTCGAGGACGACGAAGCGCACGCCGGTCGACAGCACCCGCGCGATCTCCACAAGCTGCCGTTGCTCGACCGTGAGCTCCTTGGCCAAAAGGGAAGGCTTGACCGGTACCCCATAGCCATCAAGGATTTTTGACGCCCGCTGCCGCAACCGGCCCCAGGAGATCACCCGCCGGTCGGCCTGGCGGTTGAGAAAGAGGTTTTCCGTCACGGTGAGCTCAGGGATGATCATAGATTTTTGGTACACGCAGGCGACGCGCCCGCGCCACGCCTCGCGATCAGCGAGCGGGGGCGCCGCCTCGCTGCCGAAGCGCACCCGCCCACTTTCCGGTTTGGTCAGTCCGGTCAGCACGGACACGAGCGTCGACTTGCCGGCGCCGTTGCGCCCGACCAGGCCGTGCACCTCGCCCGCCTGGACGGCCAGATGCACGGCGGCCAGCGCCTCGGTCGGCCCGAACCGTTTCGAGACGCCATGCGCCGATGCGACCACTGCCATGTGCCTTGTCCGATCCTTTTCCCACGACTTCCGTCTTCCCGTCGTTGGGCACGATGAAGAATATGCTGCGAACCGGTCGCGGGCACAAGGAGGTTCTTCGATTTGAGAACCTCCTGCATCGGTGCGTTCGCCTATAAAGGATTCGCCCGATTGCCCGAAATTTCGGCATCCGACAGGCTCGATCGCTTGCGTCCGGCAATAAAGAGCAGTCCCAGTGCGACCGCGCAGGCGAGGCCCAGCGCGGTGATGGGCAGAGGCGTCACCTGACCCCAGGCGGCACCGGTCGACGCGGCGTGCATGGCCGGCGCGACGAGCGCCGAGGACGCGAGCATGAGCAGGGCTAGGCCGAGCGCGGTATGCCCCGCGACACTGTCCACTGTGGACCGCCAGAGTCGAGTGGCGCCCGCGGCGAGCCCAAACGCCGTGCCGGCCACCAGGAGACCCTCGCCGATCACGCCCAAGCCGTCGGTGCGGTGCAGCACGTAGGGCGAGCCGAGCAGCCAGCCGGCGGTCGCGGCAAGCACACCGATCCCGTCCCACGGCGCGAGCCGGTCGGCGACCGCGGTGAGCAAAGTGCCCGCGGCCGCGGCGAGCACGGCTACCGCGATGAGCGCTGTGGCGGGCGCGGCTTCGGCGCTGGAAAGCGTACCCAGCACGGCGGGCGCGGCCAAGCCGAGCGCGACCACGATCCAGCGGGCGGCATCGGCCCCGCCGCGACGGTAGGCGTACCAGAGGAAAACCAGACCGATGACCGCGGCGAGCCCCACCCGGGGATAGGGATCGAACCGCACCACGCCATCCGTCATGGACGCACCCGGCAGCCATCGATGACCGGCGACGAGCAGAAGCCCGCCCAGGAGGCAGGCGGTGAACATCCCCACCTCGCCGGCCCTCGGCACCCTGTCCGCCCCGCGACCCACGAGTGCCACCAGCGCGGCGACAGTCATGACCACAGCGATGGCGATGGCATACCCGCGCATCACGGCCAGCAGGGCGTCCGCGTCCCGCGTGTCCGCTGGCAGGGTTAGACCGATGATGGGCCCAGTCGTCACCGCACCGGCCGCGAAACCGACCGCGATCGCCGCCCGGCCGGCGGGCGAGGCATTGGCGACCGCCAGCGCGATGCCACCCAGGGTGAGGCCGGCCCCAAACACCATCCAGATCTCGGCACTCCCATGTGGCACGGGCGCCATCCAGGCGGGCAGCGTCAGCGCCGTGACCACCGGAGCCGCTGTCGCCACGGCCCAGCCCAATCGCGTCGGGCGCACCAGGATCGCGACGCACACGGCGATCAGCGCGATGGCCGCCACCTCCAGCACGGGCACGAGCGGCGTGCCGCCGAACGGCAGCACCGAGTTTCTTGTCAGCGGAAACACCCAGCGCCCAAGATACGAAGCGGCGCACAGCCCCGCCGCGCCCTCGACGATAACGCGCAGCACTCTCATGCACGTATAGTCACCCATCACCGCAAGACTGCCCGCAGTGAGCGGGAACCTCGGGGGCTCCGCGAGGGGAGGAACTGGGGGGAGCGGCGTTTTAAGGGCGGCGCGGGTGGATGGTTGTCGTTTCGGATCGCTATTTATCGGTTTCGTGGCGACCGCTGAAGGTCGATGGGTTTTGCCACTGGCTTCGCCGTCGGCTGCAGACAGACGCGGACGATGCCTAACGCGGCGCGACTCACCCATCCCCACGGCGGGCGACCGGTGCCACCCAGGTGCTGACGGCGCGTTGTGGAGCGCGAGGTTTTAGGCGTGGGCGGGGGGTTGGTTTGTGGCGCCTAAGGCCCATAGGGAGTGCCACGGCCTGCCGCCCAACAGCCCAACGCCAGCCAAGAACGCGCCACAAACCAACCCCCCGACCACGTCCCCACCTCGCGCAACCCCGACCCCAACCCCGCTCACCCGACGCTGGCGAGCGCCGGCAGAGGGCACTGCAGGATCGCGCAAACCGTCCGCAACAGCTCGAGCTCGGTCACGGCCATGGTCTTGTCGTGTGCGATGACCGCGACGCACGCGCGCACCAGCGACTCTTTGCCCCCCGGGTCGAGCTCGCGCAACCCGTGCCACGCGGACTCAAGCTCGAGCACGCCGCGCGCCGGGGGAGTGTATGCCGCGGGCTGGCCCGGGAACAGCACCTCCCATCCCGCCGCGTATGCCGCGGCCGGGTCGGGGCTGCCTGCCTGCGCGAGCACCGCGAGCAGCGTGGCGGCCTCGGCGGTGCTGCGCCGGAGCGGCCGGCGCTCGCTGTTCCAGTGTGGCTTGGGGTGCATGCGCTGGTAAAGGTGCGCGTGCAGCATGGCCGACAGGCAATACTCGAACACGCTGATCCGCCCGTCCGCGTGGATGAGCGCATAGATGGCGTTGAGCACTTCCCGCTGCTCGGCCTCGGTGCGCCGGCGTAGCGCCGAGAAGCCCAGCTCTGCCAGCGGCAGGTGCAGCAGCGGGTCCAAAGTGGACAGCACTGCCGCCTCCTGTGCGCACGCGTCGGCCAGCGCCTGCCCGTAGAGCCCGGTGAGGTCCGACAGTTGGCGCGCACGCACCTGCGGGTCGGAGGACAGGAGCAGCCCGAGGATGAGCGGGACGACGTGGTCGACGCTGCGTGCCCGCTCCTGGACATCCAGCGGGATGCGGCCGAGCAGGGCGGTCGCGTGCCGGTAGGACGCTTCGGTCGGCGCGCCGATGGTGGCGACGACATCCTCGGGTGGCACGCCCGGCTCGAGTGGGGTCAGGCCCAGCGTGCGGTCCTCCTCGAGCCCGCTCGGCGGCGACTGCGCCCACTGCTGCTCCAGTGCCTGCAGCTGAGCCGGGTCGAACGTCGGGTCGAGCGCCTTGATCCGGTCGAGCAGCGGCGGGTGGGTCGCGAAGATCTCGCGTAGCTTGCCGGCCGCGAACAGCATGTGCGCGACCTCCTCGTTGCGTGGATTGGCCAATGTGGACCCGCTGGGCAGCCCGGCGATCTTCTTCAGCGCGCCCGCGAGCCCGGTCGTCTGCCGCGTGAACTGCACCGCGCTCGCGTCGGCCAGGTATTCGCGCTGGCGCGACACGGACGCCTTGATGACGCGTCCAATCACGACACCGATGTAGCCGGCCACGATGAGCGCGATCCCGATGAGCGGCAACGGGTTGCCGCCGCCCTTCTCGTCGCGCGACCGGGTGAACACGCTCGCCCGCAGCATGGTCTCGCCCGCGACCGCCAGGAAGAGGATCCCGAACAGCAGCCCGATCAGCCGGACGTTGAGCCGCATGTCGCCGTTGACGACGTGGCTGAACTCGTGCGCGATCACGCCCTGCAGCTCGTCACGGTTCAACCGCTCGAGCGCGCCGCGCGTCACCGCGATGGCCGCGTCCGATGTGGACCATCCGGCGGCGAAGGCGTTGATCGACGCCTCGTTTTGAAGAACATATATTTCTGGTACCGGGACGCCGCTCGCGATCGCGATTTCCTCCACGACGTTGCGCAGCCGGCGCAGCTGCGGGTCGGTCGTGTCCTCCGGAACGTAGTCGCCGCCGAGCTCACGCGCCACCCGCCCGCCGCCACCGCGCAGCGTGGCCATGCGGTAGAGCGTCGCCAGCGCGATGGCCGCCGCGGTCGCGAGCGAGGCCACGCCCACGATCCCGGCGATGCTGCCGGGATCCGCGCCGAACGCGTTGAACGCCAGCAGCACCACCAGATCGATGGTGACGATGATGCCGACCACCGCGATGGCGAACAGCAGCACCAACCGCACCGACATCCGGCGCAGATCCCGTTGCCGCTCGAAGAAGTTCATCAGAACTGGACCCGGGGCGCTTGGCGCTCCTCCGGATTTTCCGTCTCGAACAGTGCCGCAGGCGCGAAGTTGAACATGCCCGCGACCGCGCTCGAGGGGAACGTCTCGCGCCTGTTGTTGTAGTTCATCACCGCATCGTTGTAGGCCTGGCGCGCGAACGCGACCCTGTTTTCGGTGGAGGTGAGCTCCTCCGACAGTTGCATCATGTTTTGGTTGGCCTTGAGGTCGGGGTAGGCCTCGGCGAGGGCGAACAGCCTGCCCAGGGTCTGGGTGAGCACGTTTTCGGCTCCGGCCAGGCCCTGCATCGCGGCCGGGTCGCCGGGGTTGGCGGCCGCCGCGGTCTGGGCGGTGACGGCACCGTTGCGGGCCTGGATCACCGCGTCGAGGGTCTCGCGCTCGTGCTTCATGTAGGCCTTGGCCGTCTCGACCAGGTTGGGTATGAGGTCGTGCCGCCGCTTGAGCTGCACG
>JBIOYB010000606.1:0-2850 GCA_044869915.1 Allorhizocola sp. | reverse complement strand
GAGTTCATCGGCAAGCTGCGCGGCACGGGCAAGCCTTTTCTGGTGCTGACCAACAACTCCATCTACACGGCGCGATATCCCTGGCCATCGGTGCTCCTATCGTCGAGCGGGCGCCGGACAGCAGTCGGTAGCGCAGACGTCCCAGTGATCGAGCTTACCGAGCCCCGCTCTCACCTCACCGGACGACGTCCGCTCGGCCACAAGGTCGCGCACCATGGCCACAAAGCGGGGGTCGGTGCCGGGCGTGCTCGCGCGGGCGAAGCCGAGCCCCAGCTCGCGCGCTGTCTCGGCGGCCTCCTCGTCGAGGTCCCAGATGACCTCCAGATGGTCGGAGACGAACCCGATCGGCACCACCACAACCTGGGCCACGCCGTCCTTGGCGAGCACGCGGAGGTGGTCGCTGACGTCGGGCTCCAGCCACGGGATGTGCGGCGGCCCGGACCGGCTCTGCCACACCAGCTCCCACGCGACCCCCGGCAGGGCACGCTCGGCGACCAGGCCCGCGGTCTCCCGCAACTGCGCCTCATAAAGCCCACCGGACGGCCCGCTCGAGGCGGCCATCGAGGTCGGGATGGAGTGCGCGGTGAACACGAGCCGGGTCGGCGCCGCCGGATCGAGCGTCTCGAACGCGGCGCGTGTGTTGGACACGAACGGCTCGACAAAGCCCGGGTGATCGTGGAAGTGGCGCAGCTTGTCCACGACCGGAGAGGGGCCGCCCCGAGCGATGTCCTCCCAGTATTGGCGGCAGGACGAATAGGACCCATACGCGCTTGTCGCGAACGCGATCGCGCGCTTGACGCCGTCGTCGCGCATGCGCGCCATCGTGTCCTCGATCATCGGGTGCCAGTTGCGGTTGCCCCAGTAAACCGGCAGGTCCACCCCATTGGCCGCGAAGTCGGCCTCGATCGCCGCGAGCAGGTCCCGGCACTGCTGGTTGATCGGCGACACGCCGCCGAAGCGCATGTAGTGCTCGGCCACCTCGGCCAGCCGCTCGGGCGGCACGCCGCGCCCCCTGGTCACGTTTTCCAGGAACGGCATCACCTGGTCGGGATGCTCCGGTCCGCCGAACGAGAGCAGGAGGAACGCATCATACATGCCTAAAGGCTAGCCTTCTGGTCGACGGCGGCTCGCGGCCCTGTCAATGGCGGCCGCAAAGCATGCCGCCGTCGACGCAACGAGCGCACAGACCTGTGGCCCGCGCAAAAGCGGAAGCGAGCCGCCATCGACGCAGCGAGTGCACAGACCTGTGGCCCGCGCAGACTCAGGCACCGGTCGCGTGATAACCACCGTCGACGTGGATGATCTCACCGGTCGTGGCCGGGAACCAGTCCGACAGCAGCGCGATGACGGCCTTCGCGGCCGGCTCGGTGTCGGACAGAGCCCAGCCCAGCGGGGCCCGCTCGACCCAGCTGTCCTCGAACTTCTCGAAGCCGGGGATGGACTTGGCGGCCATCGTGCGCAGCGGGCCGGCCGAGACCAGGTTGCTGCGGATGCCGCGCGAACCCAGATAGCGCGCCAGATAGCGCGAGGCGGACTCGAGCCCGGCCTTGGCCACACCCATCCAGTCGTAAACCGGCCAGGCGATGGTCGCGTCGAAGGTGAGCCCGACGATCGAACCGCCCTTTTCCATGAGCGGCAGTGTGGCCATTGCCAATGCCTTATATGAGTACGTCGAAACGTGTACCGCGGTCGCGACGTCCTCCCATGGCGTGTCGAGGAACTGGCCGCCCAGTGCGGTCTGCGGCGCGAACCCGATCGAGTGCACCACGCCGTCCAGACTGTCCACATAGGACCGCACATGCTCCGCGAGCCCGGCCAGCTGTTCGGCGTTGGTCACGTCCAGCTCGATGACGGGCGCCTCGACGGGCAGCCGCTTGGCGATCCGCTCCACCAGCGACATCCGCCCGAACCCGGTGAGCACCACCTTGGCGCCCTGCTGCTGAGCCAGCTTCGCGACGTTGAACGCGATTGACTGCTCGGTCAGCACGCCGGTGACAAGAACGCTCTTGCCCTCTAACAGCATCAGTGCCCCATTCCTAGTCCGCCGTCGACCGGTATGACGGCGCCGTTGATGTATCCGGCCGAGTCGCCGGCGATCCAGGCGACCACGCTCGCGACCTCCTCCGTGCTCGCGAGCCGGCCGGCCGGGATGGCCTTGATGATCTCGGCCTTGCGCTCGTCGGGCAGAGACGCGGTCATGTCGGTCTCGATGAACCCGGGCGCGATCACGTTGGCCGTGATGTTGCGCGTGCCGATCTCGCGGGCCAGCGAACGGGCCATGCCCACCAGACCGGCCTTGCTCGCGGCGTAGTTGACCTGGCCTGGGCCGCCGTAGAGCCCGACCACCGACGAGATGAAGATGATGCGGCCCCAGCGGTTGCGCAGCATCTTGGTGCTGGCCCGCTTGGCGCACCGCCACGCGCCGGTCAGATTGGTGTCGATGACGCGGGTGAACTGCTCCTCGGACATGCGCATGATGAGCGTGTCGTCGGTGATGCCCGCGTTGGCCACGAGCACCTCGACCGGGCCCAGCTCCTGCTCGACCGTGGCGAACGCCGAGTCGACCGCCGCCGAATCGGTGATGTCGCAAGTGACGGCCAGCGCCTCGGGCAGGCTCGCCGGGTCGAAGCTGCCCCGGTGGGTGATCGCCACCCGATCACCCTGCTTGACGAACGCCCGCGCGATGGCGAGGCCGATGCCCCTGTTGCCACCGGTCACCAGGACGGTTCGGGCCATGTTCGAGCTCCTGTCAGTTCACTGTTTGCTGTCGGCTGCTTGATATCGGCTGCTGGATCCGGGCTTTACCTTATGGCCAGGGCTCGCCGCGCCCACGGATGGGCAATGCACGAA
>JBIOYB010000605.1:0-20631 GCA_044869915.1 Allorhizocola sp. | reverse complement strand
CTGAATCAACCCCCATCACCAGCCTAATTTACGAGCTCACATGGCGTCATAGAGACAACGGCGTAGCGAGCGCACCCGCACCATTTTCTGTCCACAGTGGAGCCCTGCCAAGGGATGGGAGCCTAATTTAGAGGGCGAGACGGTCCAGTTTGGCGCGTACCTCGTCCGCGTCGTGATGGCCTAGTTCGTCGAGAATGCGAAGCGAGCGTTGCCACGCCTCCCGTGCCCGGTCGGTGTGGTGCAGGTCGGCATGGGTGTCCCCGGCATGGGCCAGGGTTTCGGCCTCGCCGAAGCGTTCGCCGATCGCGGCGTAAAGCGTGATGGCCTGCTCGTAGCAGGCGAGCGCCCGCTGGTGCTCGCCCAGGTGACGATGCGCGTATCCCAGGCTGTCCAGCGCACCGGCCTCGCCGAAGGCGTCACCGAGCTCGCGATGGATGGCAAGCGACCGCCGGCAATAGCGGACGGTGTGCTCGTAGCTGCCGAGAAGTGCGCTGTACCAACCGATCGCGTTGAGCGCCCGGGCCTGCCCGCCTCGCAGGTCGGCCGCCGTGAACAGGTCGAGCGACCGGCGGGCGTGGCGGCGGGCCCTCGCGTGCTGGCCCTGACGCGCCAGCATCCAGGCGAGGCTGGTGTGGACGGCGGCCTGGCCGGCGGTGTCGCCCAGCCGCCGGGACAGGCGCAGCGCCCGCTGGAAGTGGCTCCAGGCGCCGCCATCGGGGCCGAGCTCGGTGAGCGCGGCGGCCAGGGCACGATGTGTCCGCGATTGCGACGGCCGGTCGGCCATGCGGTGCGCCGCGGCCAGCTCCGCCCGGTTGGTCGACGCGAAGTCTTGAAAGTGGCCTCGCCGCTGGAAGTAGGTGTCCATGAACCAGACCAGCGGCGGGATGTGTGAGTCGAATCCCTCCCGAGCGGCGGTGTCCAATGTGGTCAGCAGCACGCGATGCTCGGCGGCGAACCAGTCCAGGGCCTGGCCGTGGTCGGTCAGGTGGGCGAGCGTCACGCCCGGTTGCGCCGGGGGGAGGTCGATCGGTGGCCGCTGCGGGCTGATCAGTTTGGCCGCGGCGCAGGCGGTGTGCACGTAGTGGTCGAGCAGCCGGTGCGTTGCCGCATGCCGGGCCTGCTCGGTGTCGTGCGTGTGCGCCAGCTCGCCGGCGTAGGCACGGAGCAGATCGTGCAGCGCGTATCGCCCCGGGCTGTGCTCGGTCAGCAGGTTGGCCCGGCTCAACTCGGTGAGCAGCGGCTTGGCTTGCGTGACGGGCACGCCGGCGAGGCCGGCCGCGGCGGGCAGGGCGATGTCGGGGCCTGGGTGCAGGCCCAGAAGCCGGAAAAGCCTTGCCGTGTCCGGGCCGAGGATCCGGTATGACCAGGAGAAGACCGCCCGCACGTCGGTGGCCGGATCCTCGGCGGACAGCGCGTCGAAGGCCGTCTGGGCCTCGGCCAGATCCTTTGCCAGGACGGCGAGCGGGAAGCCGGGAGGGATCGCGGCGCGCGCGGCGACGACGGTCAGGGCGAGGGAAAGCCGCGCGCACCGGACGATGATCTCGTCCACCGCGCCCGGCTCCGCCGCCACCCGGTCGGCGCCCAGGCGGCGGATCAGCAGCAGCCGGGCTTCATCGGTGGTGAGCACGTCGAGGGCGAGCGGGTGGGCGCCCTCGGTGGCGACGAGGCCGGCCAGCTGATTGCGGCTGGTCACCAGGACCTGGCACGTCGGGCTGCCCGGCAGCAGCGGGCGGACCTGGGCGGCGTCGCGCGCGTTGTCCAGCACCACGATCGCCCGGCGGCCGGCCAGCAGGCTGCGATACAGCGCGGTCCGCGCGTCCAGGCCGGCCGGGATGCGCTCCGGCCGCACCTCCAGGGCGTCGAGGAACCCGCGCACCGCGTCGGCCGGATCCATCGCGGCCGCGCCCAGGTCGAACCCGCGCAGGTTGACGTAGAACTGCCCGTCGGGGAACCGGTGCGCGACACGGTGTGCCCAGTGCACCGCCAGCGCGGTCTTGCCGACGCCTGCGGAGCCGGTGATCAGGATCGGGTGCCCGCCGTGCTTCGACAACCGCAGGTCCAGCACGCCGATCTCCCGCTCCCGACCGACGAACTGGGCGTTTGTGGCGGGAAGCTGCGCGGGGCGCAGAGCGGGGCCGTCGCGCTCCCGCGGGTCCAGGTCGGGTCGGTTACGCAGGATGGCCTCGTGGCGTGCGCGCAGCGCCGGGCCCGGATCAACGCCGAGGGTCTCGGCGAGCGTGGCCGCAATCCGTTGGTACACCTGCAATGCGTCGGCCTGCCGGCCACCGCGATACAGCGCGAGCATGAGCGCGGCGGCGAACCGCTCCCGCAGCGGATGCTGGGCCATGAGCTCGGTCAGCTCGGCGACAAGCCGATCCGCCTGGCCATCGAGGAGCTCCTGCTCCACGCACTCCTCCAGAGCGCAAAGCCGTTCCTCATCAAGCGTCGCGGCATGCCGGCCGACGAGCGCGCCGCCCAGCCCGTCGAGGGCAGGGCCGCGCCACAGGGCCAGCGCCCGGCGATAGGCGCGCCCCGCATCGGACGCCCGAGCCGCCGCGGCCAACCGGCGTGCCTCGGCGACCTCGGCGCGGAACCGGCCCACGTCCACCCGATCGCCGGGCACCCGCAACCGGTAGCCCGCCGGATGGCTGGCGAGCACCTCGTCGCCATGCCCCAGGACCGCGCGCAGCTGGGAGACCCCGTTTTGCACCTGCCGCCGGGCCGTCTCGGGCGGATCCTCGTCCCACACCGCCGCGATCAGCTCCGGCACGCCTACCGTGCGGCCGGCTCGCATGGCCAGCATCGCCAGGATCAACCGCTGCCGCCGGCCGGCGATCGGCAACGGGCGCTGCCCGGCCCAGACCTCCACCTGGCCGAGCAGGCGGACAGAAATATCGACCATCACTAGACCCCCCCGAACCTGCGAGTCTAGCCAATCCACGCATCGTCCTCGGATCTCCGATGAAGATCCGAGGACGGACCGGGAACGCCGCGCTCAACACTGGGCCCCATGAAACTCGCATTGGGGGATACCTCGAAGAGGATGCTGCGACGGTTGGCCGTCGCCGCCGCGGCGACGATGCTCGTGCCGATCGTCGCGGCCCAGCCGGCCCAGGCAGATGTCACGATCCAGGGCGGCTGTAGCGGTAGCGCGGTTGCTTCGTGCATCAGCCTTTCCGGCGGTACGACGCTGGTCGCGGACCTGTACATGAACGTCGCCTTCGACAGCAGCCGCTGCACGGCGTACATCGACATCCTGAAGAGCAACGGCGCGTGGATGGCCGGCGGCGGCCCCTACAACATCCAGTCGAACGGCCGGCGAGGGCCGGTCACCAAGAACATCATCACCCTGCCACCGTCACACGGATCGGCCCGCAACCGGGTCTCCATCTACACCTGCGACGGGAGATTCCATCACTACCAATACAGCCCCTACCAGAGCTACTGACCACGGCTGTAGGAAACAGCTGTAAGAATCGGGGCCTGGCGCACATTACTGGCGACGGCGCACCTTCCGCACGAAGGAGCTCCAACCAGTGAAACCTGATCCCTCCGCCTGGTTCACGGACATATACCAGCGACATCATCACGACGTCTATGGGTGTGCCGTGAGCCGGGCCGGCCGCTATCTGGCCGACGACATCGTGGGCGAGACATTTCTCGTGGCATGGCGGCACCTTGCCACCGTCCCGCCGGACCGCTGCCCTGGCCGCTGGGCGTGGCCCGCAACGTGGTGCACGAGCGCTACCGCGCCGAGATCCGCCAGTTGAGCCTGGCCGCCGAGATGCCGGCCTGGCGGTGACGGAGTCCTCATCCTCCGACGGAGCCCCCGCCCGTCAGTAGAGCAGGTGCCACTGGGACGACGACGGCACGCACGTGCCGAGCACGATTGCCCCGCTCAAGCTGTGCCGCGCGATGCACCTGCCCACGCTGACATTGGAGATCCGGAAGACGTGGCCGCTGCCCGTCAGATCCCACATCTGGGCGGGGCCGTCGGCGCAGCTGAGCTGGCGCACGACCGTGGTGCCGCCGTTGGCCAGGCATTTGCCCGTCGCGATGTTGCGGATCCGGTAGTGGCCCGCCACGGCATCCTCAAACGTCCACAGCTGGAATCCGGTGTCCACGCACTGCTCTTGGGACGGGATCGCGCCGTCGGCGCCGCTGGCGATGGCCAGGCAGGTCTCCGCGGGCAGGTGCTCGATGAACACGTACATCCACGGGCTGGCCTGTGCCGGGGACGGCAGCAAGGCGGACAGGACCGCCGTGACCGCCGCCAACACGATCGTGCGCAGTGCCGTTCGCCGCATCGCCAACCTCCGGGGATTCGAGATCGAAGTAGATCGA
The DNA here is from genome assembly GCA_044869915.1 of Allorhizocola sp. Taxonomy (GTDB): domain Bacteria; phylum Actinomycetota; class Actinomycetes; order Mycobacteriales; family Micromonosporaceae; genus Allorhizocola. Next base: position 16,287 of record JBIOYB010000605.1, on the reverse strand, counting down.
TCACACGAATCTAGCAAGGTCGTTCACCTTTGTGAATATCTGCCGAAGGCAGGCGCTTTCGCGGGCCCTGGCCCAGGGGCTTGCTCGGGGTCCGCGCCCCGGGATCGCGTTCTTGCGTGAGTCCCTGCCGCTGCGGCGCGCTGCTGGCCGGGGGCTCGCCGGCGGCCGCTGGGCGGCCGGGGTCTTGGCCCCGCCGGGTACCAAAAAGAAATCGGATGGAGAACGGTCTGCCGCGCGGGAAACGGTTTCATCAAAGACGTTGATACGGCCGATATCGGCCCGACGAACGGCAGCGGCAACACGGAAACAAAAGCGATAACGTGTCAGTAGTGGATGATCGAAAGGGTGGTGCGGACATGCTGGGGCTACCTGAGACCGTGACCACGGGCCTGTTCGATCTGGACGGCGTGCTCACCAACACCGCGGCCGTACACGACAAGGCCTGGGCGGAGACGTTCGACACCTTCCTGCGGGAGCTGGCGCGGCGCACGGGTGAGCCGTTCGTCGCGTTCGACCCGGTCGCCGATTATGAGACATACGTCGATGGCAAGCCGCGGGCAGACGGCGTGCGCGACTTCCTGGCCAGCCGCCGCATCACGCTGCCCGAGGGCGCGCCCGATGACGAGCCGGGCGAGGAAACCATCTACGGCCTGGGCAACCGGAAAAATGAGGCGCTGCTGCACCGCATCCGCGAGGAGGGGGTCGAGGTCTTTCCAGGCTCTATGCGGTACCTCGAAAGCGCCCGCGCCGCCGGGTTGCATCGCGTAGTGGTCTCGGCCAGCGCCAACACGGCACAGGTGCTGAAGGCCACCGGGCTCGCGTCGTTGGTGGAGGGTTGGATCGACGGGATCGCCGTCGCCGAGCGAGGGTTGCGGGGCAAGCCCGCGCCCGACACGTTCCTGGCCGGCGCCCAGTGCGTGGGCGTCGACCCGGCACACGCCGCCGTGTTCGAGGACGCGCTCGCGGGAGTCGAGGCGGGGCGCGCCGGCGGGTTCGGGTTTGTGGTCGGTGTCGACCGGGTAGGGCACGCGGACGCGCTGCGGGCGCACGGCGCCGACATCGTGGTGCGTGACCTGGCCGAGCTGCTGGAGGGGACGGAGGCCGCCTGATGACTTGCGAGTTCACCGTCGAGCCGTGGCGCGTGTGCGAGCACGGGCTCGACCTCGACCTGCTGGCCCGCACGGAGTCGATTTTCGCGCTGTCCAACGGGCACATCGGGCTGCGGGCCAACCTCGACGAGGGCGAGCCATACGGCATCCCGGGCACCTATCTCAACTCGTTCTATGAGATCCGGCCCCTGCCCTATGCCGAAGTCGCCTACGGCTTTCCGGAGTCGAGCCAGACCGTGGTCAACGTCACCAACGGCAAGCTGATCCGGCTGCTGGTCAACGACACCCCGTTCGATGTCCGATATGGACAGTTGCTGGGGCACGACCGCGTGCTCGACCTGCGCGCCGGCACGCTGACCCGCCACGCCGACTGGCAGTCACCGGCCGGGCACCGGGTCCGCGTACGCTCCACCCGGCTGGTGTCGCTGACCCAGCGGGCGGTCGCCGCGGTCGAATACACGGTGGAGGCGATCGGCGGGCCGGTGCGGCTGGTCGTGCAGTCCGAGCTGGTGGCCAACGAGGCGGCGCCGCAGCGCTCCGGCGATCCGCGGGTGGCCGCGGTGCTCGACGACCCGCTGGCCGCGATCGAGCACGATGTCCGTGACGACGGGGCGACGCTCGTGCACCGCACCCGGCGCAGCGGGCTGAGGATGGCCGCGGGCATGTCGCACACGTTCGAGGCGCCGTGCGACGTCAACGTGGACACGGTCGCCGACGACGACTGGGCGCGCACGACGTTCGTGTGCACGCTCGAGCCGGGTCAGCGGTTGCGCATCGTGAAGCTGCTGGCCTATGGCTGGTCCAGCCTGCGATCGGAGTCGGCGCTGCGCGACCAGGCCGCGGCCGCGCTGACCCGGGCCCGGCACACCGGATTCGAGGGCCTGCTCGCCGAGCAGCGGTCCTATTTGGACGACTATTGGGACGGCGCCGACGTGCGCGTCGAGGGCGATCCGCAGCTGCAGCAGGCGGTGCGGTTCTCGCTGTTCCACGTGCTGCAGGCGGGCGCGCGGGCGGAGCGGCGCTGCCTGCCCGCCAAGGGGTTGACCGGGCCCGGCTATGACGGGCACGCGTTCTGGGACAGCGAGACCTACCTGCTGCCGGTGCTCACCTATCTGCAGCCGCGGGCGGCCGCCGACGCGCTGCGCTGGCGCCACTCCACTTTGGACCTGGCGCGGCAGCGCGCGGCGACGCTCGGGTTGCGCGGGGCCGTGTTTCCCTGGCGCACCATCCGGGGGCATGAGTGCTCCGGCTACTGGCCCGCAGGTACAGCGGCATTCCATGTGAACGCCGATATCGCCGCCGCCGTGACTCTCTATCGGACAGTGACCGGCGATGACACCCTGGAGGCCGAGGTCGGCCTCGAACTGCTGGTCGAGACCGCGCGGCTGTGGATGTCGCTGGGCCACTACGACATCGACAGCGTCTGGCACATCGCTGGCGTCACCGGGCCCGACGAATATACCGCGATCGTCAACGACAACCTGTTCACCAACCTCGCGGCGGCGCACAACCTGCGCAGTGCGGCCGATGCGGCGCAACGACATCCCGACCTCGCCCACGACCTCGGCGTCACCGCCGCCGAGACCGCGGCCTGGCGCGACGCGGCCGAGGCGGTCCACGTCTGCTACGACCCGGATCTGCGCGTGCACCAGCAGTGCGACGGGTTCACCCGGTTGCCGGAGTGGGACTTCGAGGCATCTCGCGACAAATATCCGTTGCTGCTCCACGCGCCATACTTCGACCTGTACCGGCGGCAGGTCATCAAACAGGCCGACCTGATGATGGCGCAATACTGGTTCGGCCACCTCTTCGACGCCGACGACCGGGCGCGCAACGTCGACTACTACGAACGCCGCACGGTCCGCGATTCCTCGCTGTCGGCGGCCATCCAAGCCGTGACGGCCGCCGACGTCGGGCAGCTGGACCTCGCCTACGACTACGCCTACGAGGCGGCCCAGATCGACCTGCTCGACCTCGACCGCAACAGCGGCGACGGCCTGCACATCGCCTCGCTCGCGGGCGTGTGGACCGCGCTTGTCGCCGGGTTTGGCGGGCTGCGCCAGCACGACGGCCTGCTCTGCTTCGCCCCGCAGCTTCCGGGCGCCATCACCCGGCTCGCCTTCACCGTCGGCTGGCGCGGCCTACGCTTGGACGTCGACATCCAGCCGCAGGGCGTCACCTACACCCTGCGCGACGGCCCCGAAGCCTCACTCTCCTTGCGCCACAACGAAACCGACGTCACAGTCACCACCGCCACCCCGCTCGTCCAGCCCCTGGTCGATCGGCCACCCCTGCTGCCCCGCCCACCGCAGCCGCCCGGCCGCGAGGCGAAGCACCGCGAAGAGGCCCGCAGCATCTGGCTGACGGCCGACCCGGGCTGACGCCCCGATCGCGGCACGCCCGCGGTTGCCACCGTGTGGCGGTCATGCCATCATTCGCCGGTGTCCGCACTGAAACTCATCGAGACCACGCCCGGCAAATACTCGCTGTTGCTCAATGCCGGGACCACGGCCGTCGACGTCCTCATCGAGGAGCTGGGTCACGAGCCCAACGGCTACTTCTGGGAGGGTGTCGCTCAGCGGCTCGTCGCCACGCAGGCGCCGGCGCTGGAGGGGCGCTTCGGCTACGACCCGGAGGCCGGCATGTTCTGCGCGTACGGCGAGGATCGAAGCGCATTGCAGGAGCTGAAGGCGCTGATGGACCCGGTGTCGGCCGATCCCGATCGGATGCGCCGGCTGATCGCGGAGGCCGACGCGGCCGGGTTCGAGTTCGACGACTGACCCGGCCGCGTTATGCGGACTCCCGCGGCTTAGGCCCGTCCGGCGAGGACCTCACGCAGCTTCGCGGCGAAGGCGTCGGGGTCGCCCTTCATGCCATACTCGCCGCCCAGGAAACCGCCGTGATTGCTCGGGAACGTGACGGGTGGCGCACCGAGCCGCTCGGCGACGGCGAGCCCGGCGCGGTGGGCCAGCTCGCCCTCTGATTCGGCGCCCACCGCGACAACGACTTTGGTCGATGCCGCCCGGAGCGCCGCGAAGTCGTGCTCGTAGTGCGTGCAGGACAGGATGTTCTGTCCGGCCAGCGCGTCATCGCGGGAGCCGTCGTCCTCGGTCGGCAGCCCGAAGGCGGCCGGGTCCACCGGCTGCTGGGCGAAGCCGGCCGGCACCGGGCCACGCAAGCTCACCAGCGTGATGAACTTGGCCATCGCCGGGCCTATGCCGGCCCGCAGATAGGTTTCGTGGATGTCCCGCGACGCGGCCAGCGCCTGCACGCGGTCCGGCAGCACCTGGGCGGCCGGAGGCTCGTGCGCCACGAGCATGCGCACCTGCTCCGGATGCTTGGCCACGAGCGCCAGCGCGTTGACGGCGCCCCCGCTGCTGGCGAAGATGTCCACCGGTGCACCACCCACCTCCGCGATCAGCCGGTGCAGGTCGTCGGCGTGTTCGTCGGGCGTCGTCTCGCTCGCGCCGTCGGTGCGCCTGCTCCGCTCGACCCCGCGCGGGTCATAGGTCACGACGGTGCGGTCCTGGAAGTGCCCGGCCAGCGTGCCGAATCCGGCCGCGCCCATCGGCGACCCGATCAACAGCAGGGTGGGTGCGCCGCCGCCCGCGGCCTGCCGTACGTCGTAGCTGAGCACCGCTCCGGGCACGTCAAGCGTGTGTGTCATGGGTGCCTCCTCTTTCTCCAATGTCATAACGGTAGGACGGGCGGCAGGTCGCAAACTCATCGGATCTGGAACACTGTGCCGATGCGTGCAAGCGACGACGATGTGCAACGGTTGGCCGACACCGCCCGGCGGGTGTTCGGTTGGGACAGCCTGCGGCCGACACAGACCGAGGCCATGACGCATGTCATGGCCGGGCGGGACACGCTGGTGGTCTCGCCGACCGGTTCCGGCAAGTCGGCGATCTATCAGGTGCCCGCGGTGCTGCTCAGCGGCACGACGATCGTCGTGTCGCCGCTCATCGCACTGCAGCGCGATCAGCTCAAGGGCCTGATGGCCAAGGGCGCCACTGTGAACCATGTGGCGCACGTGGTGAACTCGTCCCGTTCGGCGCGGGCCATCGATGACGCGTTTGAGGCGCTGCAGACCGGCGGCGCGGAGTTCGTGTTCCTGACGCCGGAGCAGCTGGCCAAGGATGACGTGATCGCCGAGCTGCTCGACGCCAAACCGTCGCTGTTCGTGGTCGACGAGGCGCACTGCGTCTCGTCGTGGGGGCACGACTTCCGGCCCGACTATCTACGCCTGGGCGAGGCGGTGCAGCGGCTGGGCCACCCGACGGTGCTGGCGCTGACCGCCACCGCTTCTCCGCCCGTGCGTGACGACATCGTCGAGCGACTGGGCATGCGCGATCCGGTCCAGCTCGTCAAGGGTTTCGACCGGCCCAACATCCGGCTCGAGGTCTCGCGCGAGCTCACCGAGCGGGAGAAGCGGCGCGAGATCATCGACCGGATCGTCGCGCTTGACCCGCCCGGCCTGCTCTATGTGCAGACCCGCGACGAGACCGAGGAATACGCCGAGGCGCTGCGCAAGATCGGCGAGGATGCGCACGCCTATCACGCCGGCCTGTCCACGGCCGAGCGGTCCGAGGTGCACGACGCCTTCCTGCACTCCGACAACGCCATCATCGTGGCGACCTCCGCTTTCGGCATGGGCATCGATAAGCCCAATGTGCGATTCGTGGTACACGCCGCGCCTGCCGAGTCGCTGGACTCCTACTACCAGCAGATCGGCCGCGCCGGCCGGGACGGCGCTCCCGCCACAGCCGTGCTCTACTTCCGCCCGGAGGACCTGCGGCTGCCGCGGTTCTTCTCGTCCGGCACGGTCGATGAGGAGCTGCTCACCAGCGTAGCCGCCGCGGTGTCCAACAAGGACGGTCAGCCGGTACGCATCGACGACCTCTGCGGGGAGCTCGACGTGACCCGCGCCCGGGTGACCCGCTCGGCCAACCTTCTGCAACAGGCCGAGGCGATCGTCACGAGCCCGCAGGGGTTGCGCTGGATCGCGCCCGCCCGCGACGTCGCCGGGGCGGTGGCGGCCGCTGCCGAGGAAGCGGCGCAGATGCGCACGATCGAGCTGACCCGGGTCGAGATGATGCGCGGCTTCGCCGAGACGGAAGACTGCCGGCGGCACTTCCTGCTCGGCTACTTCGGCGAGGAGCTCGAAGGACTGTGCGGGTCGTGCGACAACTGCGAGGACGGCTCGGCCCGATCACTGTCCGATGTGGACAGTGGGTTCCCGGTGCAGGCGCGCGTCAGCCACGCCGAGTGGGGCGGCGGCGTGGTGATGCGCGAGGAGACCGACCGCATCACCGTGCTGTTCGACGAGGTGGGATATCGCACGCTCTCGCTCAAGGCGGTCAAGGCGCGCAATCTGCTGACGCTCACGGCTTGACATTGACCCTGCGTCAACCTTCGAGCATGGGTGCATGACTTCACACGATGTTGACGCATTGACTTCACACGATGTTGACGCATTGAACGGATTTGTCGCGGCGACGGCGGCTGAGTTCGGGATCCCGGGCCTCGCCGTCGGCGTCTGGGCGGACGGCCGGGAAATCTACGCGTGCCACGGCGTGACAAGCATCGAAAACCCGCTGCCCGTCGACCGGGACACGGTATTCCTGGTGGGATCGGTTTCCAAGACGCTGACCGCAACCGCACTCATGTGCCTGGTCGAGCAGGGCCGGGTGGACCTGGGCGCGCCCGTGCGCCGGTATGTGCCCGAGCTGAAGCTCGCCGACGAACGAGCCGCGGCCGAAATCACCGTGCTGCAGCTGCTCAACCACACGTCGGGGCTCGACTGGGCCCTGCTGGCCAACACGGGCGAGGGCGACGACGCGCTCGCGGCCCACGTGGCCGGGCTCGCCGGGCTCAACCTGATCGCGCCGCCCGGCACGCGGACGTCATACAGCCAGGCGGGATACAACCTGGCCGGGCGGATCATCGAGAACGTCACGGGCATGACCTATGAACGGGCCGTCGCCTCGCTCGTGTGCGAGCCGGTCGGGTTGTCGCACACGTTCTTCGCCCACGACGACGTGATGACCCGGCGGTTTGCCCTGGGCCACAACGCCGGGCCGGACGGGGCGCTGTCGATCGCACGGCCGTGGCGGCCGGGTGGGCGAGGCAACAACCCCGGCGGCGGCATCGCGTCCACCGTGGCGGACCAGTTGCGCTGGGCACGATTTCACCTCGGCGACGGTCGGGCGCAAAGCGGAGAACGGTTGCTACCTTTCGAGATACTGCAAAAGATGAAAGAGCCGACGGCCACCTTGCGGGGCAGCAACCTCGGCGATTCAATCGGTATCTGCTGGTTTCTGCGGGACGCCGGCGGGGTGCGCACCGCCGAGCACCTCGGGTCGTCCGACGGGCAGTTCGCCGCGCTGGTCACCGTGCCCGAGCGCGGTTTCGCGGTCGTGTCTGTGTCCAATGCCGCGCCCAACGGCATCCCGGCCAACCAGGCCATCGTGCGCTGGGCGCTGCACCACTATCTCGGTGTGACCGATCGCGACCCGGAGCCGCTGTCCTATGACGACGCGCGTGCCCGGCAGGTCGCCGGCGCCTATGAAAACGATGCCATGACGCTCACCATCGACGCCGACGGGATGCGGATGCGGATCGCCGCCCAGATCCGGCCGGAAATCCGGGCCGCGGCCGACACCGAACTGCCGCCCGACCACGAGCCGGCCGACATGGGCCTGCTGCCCGGCGACGAATATGTCGTCACCAGCGGTGGGCTCAAAGGGTTGCGCGGTTTCTTCTCCCGCGACCACCATGGGGCGGTCGTGGGAGTCGATGTCGCCGGCCGGCTGTTCACCCGGCGGTGATGCGGTAAGACACACCGGCGGCGACGGCGAAACTGACGACGCCGTCGCCGTCGCGCGCAAACCCGAGCGATCCGCCACCCACCCGGCCGACGCCGTCCGCACCGAGACCGATCCCCATGCCGCCGCCGCGCACGCGAGCCGTGCCGTCACGGTCGGCAGCGAGACCGATCTCCACGCTGGCAGCCCGGTCGGCGGCGAGACCGATCTCCAAGCTGCCGCCGCCGCGCACGCGGGCGGTGCCGTCACGGTCGGCACCGAGACCGATCTCCACGATGTCGTCCCCATCACCATCACCGCGCTCGAACGCGAGCAGTGCGCCGCGCACGCGGACGATGCCGTCACGATCGGCGGTGAGACGGATTTCTGTGGCGACGCCGTCCGACCACGTCACGCCGACCGTGTATCCGCCGCGTGCGCGCAGCCCGTCGACGGAGCCACTTGGCCACGCGGACGGCAGCGCGGGCAAGACGTGGATCACCCCGCAATGGCTCTGCACCAACATTTCGGCAATCCCCGCCGTGGCGCCGAAGTTGCCGTCTATCTGGAATGGTGGGTGTGTGTCGAAGAGGTTGTCCAGCGTGCTTTCACGCAACTGTCCACTGAGGATGGTGTGCGCACGCTCACCATCGAGCAACCGCGCCCAGAAGTTTATTTTCCAAGCTTTGCTCCATCCAGTGCCGGCATCCCCGCGCGCGTTCAACGAAACCCGCGCGGCGTCGGCGAGGGCGGGCGCCGACCCGGGCACGATCTGCCGCCCCGGGTGCAGGGCGTAGAGGTGCGACACGTGCCGGTGCGTATCGCTCGGCGAATCGAGGTCGTCCTTCCACTCCTGCAGCTGGCCCCAGGATCCGACGCGCAACCCCGGGTCCAAACGCGACAGTGCGTCGGACAGGGTCGCGCAGAAATCGGTATCCACACCGAGAACGGTTGCTGCCTCGAGCGTGTTGGTCAACAAATCCCACACAATCTGCTGCGACATCGCCGCTCCGGCCGTGAAGGAGCCGTGCTCCGGCGAATAGGACGGCGTGGCCACAAGCCTGCCATCGCGCGGATCGATGCGCAGGCAATCCACCCAGAACAGCGCCGCCTCACGCATCGCCGGATAGGCTCGCTCCCGCAGAAACGCGACATCATTGGTGAACAGATAGTGTTCGTAAAGATGGCGCGTGAGCCACGCCGCCGCCTCGGGGAACCAAAACGCGGTAGCCCAGTCGTGCACGCCAGTGAAGCCGAACGGGTTGGTCTCGTTGTGCACCAACCATCCCCGGGCGCCAAACATCTCCCGCGCCGTGACCCGACCAGGCGCACGCAACGCATCGATGAAATCGTGCAGCGGCACCGCGGTCTCGGCCAAATTGGTGGTCTCGGCGGGCCAATAGTTCATCTGCAGGTTGATGTTTGGATGGTAGTCGCCGCACCACGGCGGCGTGGTGGAATCGTTCCACACGCCCTGCAGGTTGGCCGGCAACGAGCCCGCCCGCGACGAGGCGATGAGCAGGTAGCGTCCATATTGGAAGAGGAGTGCCTCGAGCGCCCGGTCTTCTTTTTCACGGTACGCGGCGAGCAGCCGGTCTGTCGGGATTGACACGGCTGACACGGCTGACGGGCCTGACGGCACGCTCTGGCCGAGGTCGAGCCTCACCCGCGCGAACAGCTCCTGATAGTCGGCGACGTGCTCGGCGCGCAGCGCGGCGAATCCCTTGGCGGCGGCAGAATCCACGGCGGCCGTGACACGCGCCGACGGGTCGGCGCCGCGATACGACGGATATGTGGGCGCGTAATCGGTACCGGCAGAAGAAATGATGGTAACGGTGTCTGCGGAGGTAACGGTTACACCGCCAGCACCGTCCACGCGGTGGCCGCCCTCGTGGAGCACGCAAACCTGCGCCTCGAAGATCATGCCATTGTCCGCCAACGCCCCGCGCCGCGTGATCCGTCCATCTGAGACGGTCAGGCCCGCGTCATGCGGCGTCGACATGCGAACGGTTACCGAGACCGGCCCCGTCAGGCGAACGACGATGACACCCGCCGGATGGCTGGCGAAATACTCGCGCGTGTAACCGATCCCATCGACCGTGAACGTGGTCCGTGCAACGCCCTCCGTGAGATCGAGCTCCCGCCGGTAACCGGTATAGCCGCCCTCCCCGGCATCAACGAAGGCATCCATGAAGGCGTCAGCGAAGGTGTCGGCAACGATGTCGCGGTCGCGGTCGGCAACGGTGTCGCGGTCGCGGTCGGCAACGGTGTCGCGGTCGGTGTCGCTGTCGCGGTCGCGGTCGCGGTCGGCAACGGTGTCACGGTCGCGGTCGCGGTCGGCAACGGTGTCGGTGTCGGTGTCGCGGTCGGTGAAGGCACCAACGAGGACACCGGCGACGGCGTCATCAAAGGCGTCAATGTAGATATCGCCCAAGGGTTGGTAGGCGCCATATCCGGCACGCGCCCGGCCGAGCCGCGCGGCCACCTCCTCCGGATCCATCGCGCCGGATTCGGCGATCTGCGCGCACACCGCGTCGAGCGCGCCCGGCCGGGGCCCACCCCAGTTGCCGAAGTCGTAGCCCTCACGCGAACCAGGCCCGCCGCTCCACAGCGTCTTCTCGTTGAGCTGCAGGCGATCGCTGCCCACTCCCCCGAAGAGCATCGCGCCCAGCGCGCCGTTGCCGATGGGCAGCGCCTCGCTCTCCCAATGCTCCGCGGGCCGGTCATACCAGAGCGTGAGCGGATCCATCCGGCTCAGACCCGCCGCCGGCCCGGGAAGCCGCAGTCCGTGCGGTGGTACCAGTCGATGTCCTGATCGCCCTCGAGCCAGCACCACAGCACGGGCCGACCGTCGCGCTCGCCCGGGAAGTCGAGCAGCAGCGGCGCGTAGCCCTTCACCTCAGCACCGGCATCGGCGAGGGCCTCGAGGACGGCGTAGATGCGCGCCTCCAACGCCTTGGCCTCGGGCAGGCCACCCAGCGGGCTGGCGCCCGCCTCCGCCAGGTCCGCCCGCAGCTCCGCGAGGTCGGCCCGCAGCCCGATCAGCTCGTCGATCCGCGGGCGCAGCCCGGCCAGCCGCCCGCGCGCTTGCTCAAGAGTGATCGCCACCCGCACAGTATGTGCCGCGAACCTCACGCTGCGGCAACGAGGGGTTCGGCCGACAGCGGGAACCTTTCCCGCCCGGCAGGTAGTAGACCGTGTATCGGCCGGGAGCGAGAAACGCGCGAGCCACCTCGGTGTTGACCTCAAATGCCGGCCCGGCGCCGATGGCCACTCGCCATCGATCCTCCGACAGATCGACCGGTGTCACCACGCTGGGCTGCTCGGGTGTCAGCCGTCCGGCGGCATTTGCCTCAAACGTGGCGGCGTCGGGCCAGGGGCGGAGACGGCTCACAGCGTAGTGCCGCGGCTGGAGCCCATCGCGCCACCAGCGCCTCAGTCTCCATCGATCGCGGGCCACGCCCGCGCTCGCTTGGCGAACAACTCGGGATCACTGTGCATGGGGATGACGCAGAGCAGGTGACCGCCTGGCGCGCGCAGCACGTGGCAGTCGAGCCAGCGCGATATCTCCGCGGCGCCAAGCCCACACAACCGAGCGACCTCGGCGTCGACATCGTCGGTCTCGATGTCGAGGTGATAGCGCGGCGCGTCGTCGACCGCCTGCACGACCATGGCAAGCTCGGGGATCGCGCCGGTCAGCGCCGTGAACTGCTCCTCGCCCGCCACCGCCCGCGCGGGCACCCCCAGCGCGGCCGACCAAAACGCGGCCGACTCGCCCGCCTCGGCCGTGGGCGCATCGATGAACAGGCCAAACACGCGACTGCGGTGCATCACGCCAGCCTAGTGATCAGCGCGATCGACCGTCGAGTCTGGCGGTCACCAGCATGGCACCGAACGCGATCAGCCAGACGCTCCACAGCAGATAGCCGATGAAGTTGACCAGGCCGGCGGCCGCGAGACCCGCGGGCTCGGCGACTCCGGCCACAATCGCCAGCGCGGACACGGCGCCCAGCCACGCGAGCCAGCGCGGCATCAGCAGCCGGGCAACGATCAGCAGCGTCCACGCCGAAGTGAAAATGTAGCCCAGGGTCTCGCCCACACCGACTCCCAAGTATGCGTGAAGCACCTCGAAGGCCATCAGGCTTGCCGGGTCGCCCGGCGAGTCGGCGAGCACGGGCACGGCGTAGACCCAGCGGATGAGCCCCAACACCTGCACGATGCCGGCCAGCACCCCGATCGGGGTGGCATAACGCCCGCCAAGGCCGATCGCGACCGGGATGAGCGCGGCCGCGGCGACGGCCAGCAGCGCGAACAGAGCGATGATGGCTGCCCTGTCCGCGTTGTAGCGGGCAAGGATCTGCTCTGCGGGCTCACGCAACACGTCCGGGTATCCGAAAATCGCGCCGAGCCCGATGAAGGCCGCGTTGCTCACCAGCGCGGCGGCGATCATCAAGGAACCGGTGAGTCTCGCCATGGGACGCCTCCTGTCGAGTTCGGTATTTGTACGACGTACAGTATCTGGACGCCGTACAATTGGCAATGTGGTAGCGCGCACGCCAGGGCGACCCGGCCGCATCCGGGTGTTCACCGAGCAACAGGTGCTTGACGTTGCGCTCAAACTCGTCGACGACGGCGGAGCCGAGGCGCTCACCGTCCGCGGGGTCGCCGCGGCCCTCGGCGCCGCGCCAAACGCGATCTACACCTACTTCCCCACCCGCGACGCCCTACGTGCCGCGCTCGTGGAGCACGTGCTGGCCGGGCTCGCGGTCGAGGATCACGCAGACTGGCGTGACAGCCTCAGGGCGGCGGCGCAAAAGCTGCGCGGGCTGCTGTCACGCCATCCCGGAGCGGTGCCGTTCTTCGTCGCGGGCCCGATGTTTGGGCCTACGGCCCTGGCCGCCTGGGAAAAAGTGTTGCGGCAACTGGCCAAGGCCGGGTTCCCGCCCGGGGCGGCCGCGCAGGCGCTTTATACGCTGCTGGTCTACACCATCGGTTTCGCCGCCATGGACGCCGCCGAGATCCCCGCAGGCACGACGCCGCGCATCGCCGACCGTGTCAAGCAGCGGCGCGCGGCCTTCAACGAGGTGCCGGCGCAGGAATATCCGCACACCAGCGCCGCCGCCGCGGCGATGGCGCAATTCGTTACGCCGGCACAGTTCCGGATCGGGCTTGACACACTCATCGCGGGCCTGGAAGGGATCCCGCATGACGCCTAGCCCGACGGACCTAGCCCGGCGGGCCTGTCTGAAGCCGGTGAAAACGCGCAAACCTATCCGTTGCGCCACCCCGCGCCGAAGTTGGCCACGCCGTTGCGCTCGTAGCCCGCGATGCACCGCGTGATCAGACCCTGATCCGTCCACTTGATGAGGTTGGACTGGATGCCGGGCAGGTCGAGGTGGTGCCGGCCGACCGTGCCGCCGCTGCCGCCCGGGCTGGAGGCGAAGATGGCCGAGAAGATGGGCGCGCCGTTGTGCTGGCAGGCCGAAAGGTAGAACAGGTAACGGCCCGCGTCGTAGTTGTCGTTCCACTGCTGCTGATAGTCGGCCGGGGTGAGCCACGACGCCGCGACGAAGCCGCCGATGTTCTGCTTCACATACAGTCCGGAGAATTGTGGCGTGTTGCCGGGCGACGACACGATCGAGATGTTCAGCGACGAATAGCCCAGCCCGGTGTAGGAGTTGAAAAGGCTCTGGTGCACGGCCGCGCTCCTGCCGCCGTAGGCCTGCCAGTCCGGCCCGTCCTGATACACACCGCACAGTGCATATTGGACAGTCGACCCATTCATGTAGCTTGCCAGATTGACCGGCTGGATCCCCTCGTTGCGATACTTGGTGATTTCGGTGTTGAGGTCGGCCAGCGACATGCCGTGCCGGGCAATCCAACCCAGCCCGCCGGTCGGGCGGAAGATGGCGTTGACGTAAGTGGCGCCGTCCACCTCGTACCCATCAAACCAAACAAGACGGTAGCCGACCGCCGTCATGCGATTGAAGACCGTCTGGTAGCTCGCAAGCGGTACAGCATAAACGGTTATTTCCTTTTTTCCAGGGGGGTACCAGGTGGGCTTCGTCGCCGCGGGCCAGACGAGCATCGCCGTGTTGGGGATGCCTCGCCCGCTCGCGGCCAGCCAGCTCGCCGAGTCGGGGTTGAACGGCGTGTTGCTCGACTGCGCCACCATCCACGCGCTGCCCTGTGCCCAGGGCCGCAGCGCCCACGTGCCCTCGCGGCGCACCTCCAGGTGGATGTGCGGGGCCGACGAGTTGCCCGAGTTTCCGGCGCGGCCCACGATCTGGCCTTGCGTCACAATGGCCCCCGGCATGAGCGAAGCGGGGATGGTCCCGTTGCGCATGTGCGTGTAGCGCACGTACTCGTCGCCGTGCTGGATCCACAGATGGTTGCCGTCCACCGGACTGGGCGTGGGGTTGGGCAGCTGGCCGACCACGGTGTTGTCGGCCATGCCGTCAAACCGTTCGACCACAACGCCGTTGGCCACCGCCCGCACGGGCTTGTTCCAAATGCGATAGTGCTCGTTGGCGGTGCCGTCCGTGCCCGGCAGCAGGTCGCTCCACACGCCGTCCACCTCGTCCCACCCGCGCACGCCCACATCGTGGGCGTAGATCTGGGTGCCGCCGCTGCCGCCGTTGGCCCAGTGTTCGCCGCGGGCGCTCATCGCCTCGCCCACACGCATGTCCGACAGCGCGAACGGCATCGGGTAGCCGCCCGGGTTTGGGCACACATATGCGTTCAGGCTCAACGCGGCCGACAGTGCCGGGTCGGCAAACCCGGAGCAGGTGACCTGCGCGCGGATCTGGGTGGGCGCGGGCATGGCCAGGTACACGGCATTATCGACGTTGACGTTGTTTACCGTGGTCTTGCCGTTGGACCAACTCTTCGACGCGTTTGGCGCGATGGTGTTGTCCTGGCTGGAGAATAGCTCCTTGACGCCCAGCATGACCTTGTTGGCCACGCCCGACCCGGGGAACGTGAACGTGATTCCGGTGACGGTCACCGTCGCCGCGCTGTTGTTGGTGATCGTGAGCCGGAAGATCAGCTTGGCGGTTTCGGAGCCGGCCGATGTCGACGGCGCGAGCCTCAGGAAGCGAGCCGTGCCGCCCTCCAGCGGCTCCAGCGTGATGGTCAGGTTGGGTGCCGCGGCCAGCGCGGGGGCCTCGAGAAGCAGCGCGGCGGCCGGCACTGCGACAGCGGTGGCGAGCACGGTGCGACGCGCGACCCCGCCGCCTATGGGCTGTTGTTCTTCACACATAGGCTCTGTCTAGTAGCGACGCGTTGTGGAAGTGTTGTGGATCTTCGGGAGCGATCTATGCGGGCGATTCTTCAGGATCGATATGGTACGCCGGACGGCCTGCACCTGGCCGAAGTCGACCGCCCGGCGGTGGGCGACGACGAGGTCCTCATCCGGGTGCGCGCCGCTTCGGTGCACCCGGACGTGTGGCACGTCGTGACCGGCCGCCCGTTTGCCCTGCGCCTGATGGGTTCCGGATTGTTGCGGCCGAAGCAGCCGATTCCGGGCACCGATGTGGCCGGGGTGGTCGAGTCGGCGGGCAAGGACGTGACCCGCTTCCGGCCAGGCGACGAGGTCTTCGGCGAGACCCTGCGCGGCTTCTCGTGGCGCAACGGCGGCGCATATGCCGAATATGTGTCAGTGCCCGAGGACGTGCTGGCGGCCAAGCCCGCCAACGTGACGTTCGAGCAGGCGGCCGCCGTGCCGACCACGGGATACATCGCCCTGTTCACCGTGCCGCTCGGGCGCCTGCGACCGGGGCGGCGGGTCCTGGTCAACGGCGCCGGCGGCGGCGTGGGGGCACTGGTCGTGCAGGTGGCCAAGGCCCACGGCGCGCACGTGACCGGCGTCGACCACACCCGCAAACTGGAGCTGATCCGCTCACTGGGCGCCGACGAGGTCATCGACTACACGCGGGAGGACTTCACCCTGGGCGATCAGCGTTACGACCTGATCGTCGACATCCCCGGCAACCACCCCTACTCGGCGTGCCGGCGGGTGCTCGCCGGCGACGGGACCTATGTCCTCATTGGACACGACCACTACGGCCACGTCGGGCGGCGCTGGATGGGCAGCCTGCCACGCTTCGCCGGGCTGGGCATCAGGTCGATGTTTGAGCGGCGCCTGCGCCCCGGCGTGACCCGACCGTCCAAGATGGACGCCATGGAGGCGCTGCGCGGCTACCTCGAGGCGGGCCAGCTCACGCCGGTCATCGATCGCGCCTTCCCGCTGGCCGACGCGGGGCAGGCCCTTGGCTACCTCGCCGAGGGTGAACCGGTCGGGCGCGTCATCCTCACCCTATAGCTGTTCGTAGTAACGATAGAGCAGATATGCCGAGACGGCCCCGAGCAGG
>JBIOYB010000604.1:0-4923 GCA_044869915.1 Allorhizocola sp. | reverse complement strand
CCCCCCGGCGAAGAATCCGGTCGCGATGGCGGCCGCACCGGCCGCACCGGTCAGCAGGCCCATGTGGGCTACCGAACCGGTGGCGTGCAGCACCAGCAGCGGCACGGCGATCAGCGCGAACGAGTCGCCGGCCACGGAAAGGGTTTGCACCAGCCAGAAAATGTTGAAGTCGCGGTTACGCCAGAGGGACACGGACCAAGATTACTTGTGCCAGTGGACGGCGCCTCCCGGCCCGTACAGCACGACGTTTCCGTCGTCCTGCATGACAAGCGTGTCGGCGGCCGTGCCGTGCGTGCTCGTGTGCCAGGCGGCCGTGCCGTTGCTGCGATAGATGACCAGGTTGCCGTCGTTTTGCAGGACGATGAACGCGCCCGGGTTGCCCTGCGTGCCGGTGTTCCACAACGCGACGCCGCCCTGATACTGCACGAAGTTGCCGTCGCCCTGCATCACCAGCTCGTGATTGCCCACATTGGACCGGATCAGCTGACCGGCCGTGAGGGTTTGACCGCGCACCAACACGTTTGTGCCCGGCGCGGGCGGGGTCACGATGGTGTGCAACAGGATGTTGGGCGAGGACGCGCCGATCCCGCTCAGCCTGCCCTGCGTTCCGTTGAACACCAAGTGATTGCGTACGGCCGCCGAGCTGGCGCCGGGGTTGGTCGCCAGGTAGAGCGCGGCCGCGCCGGCCACGTGCGGTGCCGCCATCGACGTGCCGCTGATCGTGTTGGCCGCGCTGTCGCTCGTCGCCCACGCCGACGTGATGCCCTCGCCCGGTGCCCAAATGTCAAGGCACGCACCGAGGTTGGAGAATCCGGCCCGCGCGTCGTTGATGGTGGACGCGCCGACGGTGACCGCCTCGGCGACGCGCGCCGGGGAGAAGCCGCACGCGTTCGCGCCCGAGTTGCCGGCCGCGATCGCATACGTGACACCGGAGTTGACCGAGTTGCGTACGGCCGTGTCCAATGCGGAGTTTGTCGCGCCACCCAGGCTCATGTTGGCCACGGCCGGGTTGACGCGGTTGGCGGTCACCCAGTTGACGCCCGCGATGACGCCTGCCGTGGTGCCGCCGCCGTTGCAGTCGAGCACCTTGACCGCGTGCAGGCGCACGCCCTTGGCCACGCCATAGGCCGCGCCGCCGACGGTGCCCGCGACGTGTGTGCCGTGGCCGTTGCAGTCGGTGTTGACCCCGCCCGCCGAGTTGAAGTCGAAGGTGGCACGCCCGCCGAAGTCCACGTGTGTCACGCGGATCCCGGTGTCGATGATGTACGCGTGCACGTTGGCGGCGGTCGTGTTGTAGGTGTAGTTGTTGTTCAGCGGGCGGTTACGCTGATCGATGCGGTCGAGTCCCCACGATGGCGGGCTGGGCTGGTTGGGCATCGCGCGCACGATCGTGTCCTGTGACACGAAGTCGACCCGCGGGTCCGCGGCCAGCCGCTTGGCCTCCTGCTCCGACATCTGCGCCGCGAAGCCGTGCAGTGCCGCGTCATACACGTGAGTGATTTTCGCGGCGTGCTTGGTGGCCAGCTGCGCGGTAAGGTCGGTCTTCGGCTTGGCTTTGAAGACCACAACATAACTATTTGGTACGGCGTCAGGGCTGCCAGTGTCCCTGACTTCACCTTCGGCCGCCGACGCTGGTGCGGCGAGCCCGAAGACGGCCAGCGAGGTGGCCGCCACGAGTGCAAGTATACGCATCCATCCATCGTAATATGTCGATCTTAAGCGGCGGCAGGCCTTTCAGGCGTGACTTAAAGGTAGGGTCGGCGCGTGAGATTCACGATCGAGGTGAGCGACGAGGAGCTCGACGATCTGCGGCGGCGCATCCGGCACACGCGCTGGCCCGACCAGATCCCGGGTGTCGGCTGGGACCAGGGCGCGGACCTCGGATACCTGCAAAATCTGCTTCACTATTGGGCGGAAGAGTTCGACTGGCGCGAGCAGGAGCGGTGGCTCAACTCCTTCGAGCACCACCTCGTCGACGGCGTCGACTTCCCCACGGCCTTGCACGGTCACAGAAGGGGCGGCAGTGAGGACGAAGTTCCGGTTCACTTCATCCATGCTCGCGCCACACGCGGAGGTGGGGTCCCGCTCGTGCTCACCCACGGCTGGCCCAGCTGTTTCGCCGAATATCTGGCGCTCGCGCCGCTGCTCACCGACCCGGCCGCGCACGGCATCGACGGGCCCGCGTTCGACCTCGTGATCCCGTCGCTGCCCGGATACGGCTACTCGCCGCGCCCGCAGCGGACGGGCGTCAACTACCGTTTCGTGGCGCACCGCTGGCATCGGCTCATGCTTTCGCTCGGCTATCCGCGCTACGGCGCGGGCGGCGGCGACTTCGGTGCGGGCGTGGCGACATTCCTCGCGCACGACTTCCCCGACTCGGTGATCGGCATCCATCTCACCACGCCCGAGCTCACGCCGTCGGGTGTGGAGACCCCCGAGGAGGCGGCCTACGCCGATGAGCTCGACCGGTGGGCCTCGACCGAGCGCGGCTACAGCGCGATCCAGTCGACCAAGCCGCAAACCGTCGGCTATGGACTGACCGACTCACCGGCCGGGCTGGCCGCGTGGCTCCTGGAGAAGTGGCGCTCCTGGACCGACTCGGGCGGCGACCTGGACGCGCGGTTTGGGCGAGACTTCCTGTGTACGCTGCTGACCGTCTACTGGACGAGCCGTTGCGTCACGACGAGTCTGCGCGACTACTGGGACAATCGGTGGCATCGTGTCGAGCCCGGATTCGTTGCCGCGCCAACGGCTTTCGCGGTTTTCGGGCACAACTTCGTGCCGGAGGGAGAGCCTCCGCGGTCGCTGATGGAACGGCTCTACAATGTCCGCCGCTGGACGGTGATGCCGCGCGGGGGTCACTTCGCGCCGGCCGAGGAGCCCGGCCTGGTCGCGCGGGACATCTCGGCGTTCTTTGACGGGTTGATTTGACACCTAGCTTGGCTATGCCTAGCCTTCTAGGCATGCGGCTGAGTACGGATCTGCGCGGACATCTGGACCTGCTCCTGCTCAGCACGCTGCACCAGGTCGGCACGGCGCACGGCTACGCCCTCATCGGCTCGCTGCGCGATCGGTCCAGCGGCGCGTTCGACCTGCCCGAGGGCACCGTCTATCCCGCGCTGCACCGGCTCGAGCGAGACGGCCTCGTCGACAGCACCTGGGACACCGAGTCGACCCGCCGCCGGCGCGTCTACCGCCTCACCACCGCAGGCTCTCACGCGCTCGCCGCCAAGCGCCTCGAGTGGCAGGCCTTCACCCGCGGCGTGCAGGCGATCCTCGGCCGGACAGCGACCGAAGCCGGATAACCACCCCGAGCCGCCGCCGCCCGCTTTCCCAGCCCCCACACCGCGCCCTTCGCCGGCCCCCGCACGCCGCGCCCTTCGCCAGCCCCGCACCGCGCCCTTCGCCGGCCCCCGCACCACGCCCTTCGCCGGCCCCCGCACGCCGCGCCCGAGCGACCGCGGCGGCGCTACCGCCCTGGCCGGGTAGGCGCCGGTGCGGGCACCCGAGCCGCCGCCCGCTTCCTTCGCTAAACGTCTGCGTCGCATCCGAGCAGCGAGGCGACATGGAGCAGGTCGGCGACGACGGCCGGCTCGCCGGTCGCGGTATGGCGCAGCGCGGGGGGCGGCAGCCGCCCCGCCATCAGCCGGCAGAAGTCCACCGCGTCGGCGACGACCCCACACGCCACGACGACAGCTCGGCCGTCCGCTGCGGCCCAACCGTCCACTGCGGATGACAGCGGCACCGTCCACCGGCCCGAGCCCTCGCCGGTGAGCCGCAGGTCGGCCGCCCTGCCCGGATGGGCGCGGCCGGAGGCGGCCAGGGCGATCGGCAGCAGCGCCACGCCCAGTGCCACGATCTGGCGCACGCTGTCGGCTGTGGGCGGACGGCCCGGCAGGCGCAGCGCGATCCGGACGTCCTCGGTGTGCACCCAGGTCTCGAACATCCGCTGCACCACAGCATCGCGCACCGGCCGGCGAATGCCCGCGGGCCCGGCCAGCGGCACCGCCTTCTGTACCGGCGCCGTGAGCCGGTCGGCCAGCAGATGCGCCTGCGTCGGCCAGTCGTCGGCGTCGGCCGGCGCGGCCGGCGCCGCGTTGCCGAGCTCGCCCAGCAGCGCGTGATCGTTGGCGGAAAGGTGTGCCACGAGCTCGCGAACACTGCCGTGCCGCGGCACCGGAGCGGCCCAGTCCCGGGCGTCGAGCCCGACCAGCACCGCGTCCAGTGCGACGATCTGCACGCGGTAGCCGCTCACCAGGCCGGCGAGCTCGGCGGATGCCGCGGGCCGGGCGGCACGCGCGGCCGACAGCACGCGCGAGCGGGCAGAGGCCGGCGGGGCCAGCGGGTGGGCCAGCTCCAGCAGGTCGGCGGCCGCGCGCAGCCGGGCCGCCTCGGTGCCACACTCGTCACACTCGATCAGATGCGCGTCGACCTGGGCGGACTCGACAGGGTCGCAGGCATCGAGCGCCCATGCGCCCAATGCCTGCCAAACCTCGTCATGCGCGTCCATTGCCGCCTATCATCGTCCGACCCGAGTCGCCTGTCTAAAAACAATTCGCCGCTATCGCCCGGCTGGATGGCCGGTCCGGCCCGCCGAGTGGACGCCCTCGGCAAGCCGTCATGATCGTGGTGAGAAAAGGGGTGTGATAGCGCCGCTTTTCTTACCACGATCATGGGAGTTAGCCCCACGCCCCGGCGATCTGCCGGGTCGTCGCGTTGAGCCGGTTGAACAGGTTGGTCGTGGCGATCATCAGGATCAGTGCGGACAGCTGCTTCTCGTCGTAGTGCTTGGCCGCCGCGTCCCAAACGTCGTCCGGCACCGCGTCGGCCCTGTCCGCCAACCGCGTCGCCGCCTCGGCCAGGGCCAGCGCGGCCCGCTCGGCGTCGGTGAAGTAGGGCATTTCCCGCCAGGCCGCGACCCCG
>JBIOYB010000603.1:0-5434 GCA_044869915.1 Allorhizocola sp. | reverse complement strand
GCGATCTCGTCGTCCGGATTGCCCGAGCCGCCGTGCATCGACGCCATGAAGGCCGTGGCCGCGCATAAGATCGACCTCTTCGAGGCGGCCGGCAAGGCTTCCCTCTACTGACATGACCACCGATGTCGTCCTGGGCCTCGGGGGTTGCGTCGACTACGAGCTCAAACTGTCGGCGCCGACTATGGAACAGCTCATCGGCCAATACCGGATCCGCGACGCCGAGCTGACGTCGGCGACCGAGGTCACCAACGAGCGTGAGCTGGTCATCTCGATTCTGTCGTATCTCAAGAAGGGTGGGGGCGGCGAGCACTTCGTCGCCTCCGCCGCATGCCTGAGCTCCTTCGCGCGGCGTTTCCCCACCCGCACGACCCTGGGCGGCACATCCGTGCGAGCGGCTAAGGAGATGAGCCGGCTCGGCGTGCCGTCCACCCTGCATCTGGTCAGCATCAACGACGTCATCCGCCGGCTGCTGCCCTCGGGCTGCGACTACATCTGCAGCGACGACAGCGACACGCTCTATCCGCATCTGATCGTGCAGTACGACCAGGATTTGCGGGTGCGCGCGGGCGACATCGACATCCGTGCGCCGTTTCCGAACAGGCTGATCTACGTGAACGATCCGGCGAACGGGTCCATGCTGCTGAGCTCCGAGCTGGGGGAGTTGCTCCGCACCGCGCGGGTTTTTCTCATTTCAGGACTCAATGCGGTACGGGACCGGCGCCTGCTTGACTCGCGTCTGTCCGCGTTGCGGGTCCACATGCGACAGCTTCCCGCCGAGGGAATCGTTTACTACGAGGATGCCGGTTTCCATGAGCCGGGGCACAGTCAACGGGTCCGCGACGCGCTGCTCGATGTCATCGACGTCTACGGGCTGAACGAGGACGAGATGCAGTCGTACCTGGGCAGCGCTGTCGACCTGCTCTCGGTGGACGAGGTGGCGCGTGCGCTCGAGTCGCTGCGGGCGCTCATCCCCGCGCCAACACTGGTGGTGCACACCAAGTATTGGTCGGCGGCGCTCGGCGAGCGCGCCGGGCGGTACGCGGGCGCGCTGAACGAGGGCATCGTGATCGCGAGCGCCCGCTACAGCCACGGCGACGAATACACCGATCAGGATTACGCGCTCATGGGGCAGCGGCCGAGGCGGCCGGAGTCGGTGGAGTTCGCCGCGGCCTTGGAGGCCCGGATGGGCGGCGCCGTTCGTTGCCTGCCCGGCTTGCGGCTTGACGTCACCGAGCCGACGACCATCGGGCTGGGCGACGCGTTCGTCGGCGGGTTCCTTGCCGCAGTGGAGCGGGCCGCGGCTTGACTTGAAGCTCGCTTCAACTATGAGACTTCCCGAGTGATCACATCGCAAGTGCCGGCGTCGGCGCGGCGGCCTCCCCGGGTGGCGTCGCGCCTGCCCGCCGGCGCGGTCGAGTCATCCGCCGCGGCAACCTGAAACGGTTTCTGGCGGTGGCCGCGCAGCCTCCGCCAGAAACGTGGAGGGTTTCTGCTCAGCGGGCGGCGTTTTCGAGTGCCGCCCAGTATTGGTCGAGCGTCTGCGGCGAGCCCCAGGCTTCGCCGAGCTCGGCCGGTGTCGCGTGCACGCCGACCATGGTCTGGTCCGTGGCGCCCTGCAGCCAAAGGCCGTCGGGGAAGGCCAGGTAGAGCGGGCCCGTGGCGGGAATGCCCACCGGGCGGACAACGGTCACGCCGGGCGCGGGCGACCAGTCGCTGATGTCGTCGAGCACCGCGACGACGGCCAGGCCCTTGCCCGCCTTGGACAGCACGGCCGGGTCGCTTGCGGAGCTCTTGTTGAGCTGCGTGTAAACCTTGGTGCCCGGGTCAACGGCGCCTTTGAGGGCCGAGTCGACCTCGATCACCAAAGTGACGTACGGGTTGGCCCGGCCGGCCTGGTCGGACTTGCCGTCGAAGGAGATGCCCTCGATGACGTCGACCACTCTGCCGCGCACCATCAACTCGCTTGCCTCGACCGCGTCCTTGGGGGTGGTCAACCGGTCGTAGTCCACGTCGTAGCCGCGGGCGGCAAGGCCGGCGAAGTCTGCCGCGGACGAGGCGGCCGGTTGGTTGCCCGGCTCCTTGGCCTGCTGTCCGCTGGCACAGCTGCCGAGCGCGAAGGTCACGGCCGCTGAGACAGCGAGTACTGCATATGCGTAACGCTTGAACACTTTCTCACTCCTTTTCGATGCGGCCGTCAGAACGCGGCGTTGATGTGGCTGATGTCGTGCGCGTCGTATCGGCGCCATTTGATGTCCAGGCTTGGGATCTCGCCGGAGACCATGGCGCAGTCGTGTGCGGCCGGTGAGTGGTGCCCGAGCCCGACGCTGTGCCCGATCTCGTGCACCGAGGTCTTGTCGCGGTCGGCGACATCGTTTTCGCCGATGTCGATCTGGTCGAAGTCGATCCGTACGTCGGCGGAGTCGCACACCGACCCAGAGGTGAAAATGCATTGCCATTCGCCGCGGATGGTCCCGGCCAGGTCAAGCGCGAACCACCAGATGTCGGTCGCGTTGTTGCTGCAGGCGCCGACGTCGGTCCTGGTCATGTCGGTGGTGCTGTCCAGGGTAATCATGGCGTAGTGGCCGGTGAACGGGTCACGGCTGTTGGCGAAGCCCGTGGTGAAGCAGTAGTCGTGGTTTCCGCTGTCCGGCAGCATGGTCTCCGGATAAGGCGTCGCTCTCGCCGGGCCTGGCACTGCCAAGCTACCGGCGGCGAGCGCCACGATCGCGGCTAACGCGATCCTGATTCGGCGCATTACTCATCCCCCTCGAGTTTGTAGCGAACAATCCCCCAAGTGCTCGCCACCCTCGCGGGGTGGGCGAAGAGATCGGTTTCTAAGTCATCGATGCGATCGGTGCGCACTTTGGCATGAACGGGACTCACGATCTCGGCAGCGTCGGCCGGAAGGCGGGCAGGCGGCGGGCATGTGTGGCCTGCTCAAACGAGTAGGCCATGCCGATGATCGTAGGCTCGCCGAACCGGCCGGCGAAGAAGGACATGCCGATGGGAAGCGGGCCGTTTGCGTGACCGGCGGGGACGGTCAGGCTGGGGTAACCGGATACTGCCGCGGGGGTGGAGGCGCTGACGAAGCCGGAGAAGTCGTCCCCAGTCTCCAAATTGGACACCCACGCGGGCCCGTTGGTGGGCGCCATGATGGCGTCGAGGCGGTTCGCGGCCAGCGCGCTGTCGATGGCGTCGCGTGCCGCGGTGGTGGCCGAGTGCCGCTGCGCCACATAGGTGGGGTCGGTCAGGTCGCCGGTGGTCGCCTGGGACTGCTCGAAGATCTCCTGCTGGAAGTGCGGCATCTCGACATCGGCGTGGCGCCGGTTGAACTCGATCAGGCCGGCCAGGTCGGCCGGATGATCGCCGGGCGTGGCGGCCAGGTAGGCGTTCAAATCGTGCTTGAACTCGGTCAGCAGCGCGGGAAACTCGTTGTCGAACACGACGTCCAGGCCGGGCAGCTCGATGCGGTCGACGACGGTCGCGCCCAGCGACCGCACGGTGGCGATGGCCGTGTCGGTGACCGCGTTGACGGCCGGGACGTCCCCGCCGCCGCGCCACACGCCGATCCTCTTGCCGCGCAGGGCATCAGGCCGCAGCGCGCGGAGGTAGTCACGCCGCACGTAGGGTCCCGCCGGGGTCGTGGCCGGGTCGCGCGGGTCGACGCCCTGCATCACCGAGAGCACGGCGGCGGCATCGGTCACGTTACGGGTCATCGGGCCCGCGGTGTCCTGCTGCGCCGAGATCGGGATGACGCCGGCGCGGCTGACCAGGCCCAGCGTGGGCTTGATGCCGACGATGTCGTTGGCGCCCGACGGGCAGACGATCGAGCCGTCGGTCTCGGTGCCGATGGTGACCGTGGCCAGGTGTGCCGCGGCGGCCACGGCCGAGCCGCTGCTCGATCCGCAGGCGTTGCGGTCCAGGACGTACGGGTTGGCGGCCAGCCCGCCGCGGGCGCTCCAGCCGCTGGTGGAGGTGAGCGAGCGGAAGTTGGCCCACTCGGACAGGTTGGCCTTGCCCAGGATCACGGCGCCGGCGGAGCGCAGGCGCGAGACGAGGAAAGCGTCCCGGGCGGGGCGGGAGTTGATCAGGGCGAAGGAGCCCGCGGTGGTGTGCTGCCGGTCGGCGGTGTCCACGTTGTCCTTCAGCAGCACCGGGATTCCCTCCAGCGGGCCGCGTCCGCCGTGGCGCCGGCGGTGCGCGTCGCTGGCGAGCGCCTCGGCCGGCGCCTGCGGGTTGGTCTCGATGACGGCGTGCAGGGTCGGGTTGAGCGCGGCGATGCGGCGCAGGTAAAACGCGGTCAGCGTGGCGGAGCTGAGTCGGCCGCGGCGCATCGCGGCCTGCAGGTCCAGCACGGTGGCCCGCTCCAGGTCGATGCCGCGCAGCTCGACGGTGGCGGATGCCTTGGCGGGAGTGGCGATCAGCGTGAGCGAGAGCGCTTGGGTGACGAGGAGGACTCGCGTCGCGAACGAATGCATGCGCATGGTTCACCTCCGTGGGTAAGGACGCAGACATCGTCCTCAGTCTATTCAGTCGGACGTGAACAAGCCCTGGATGCCCACGACGATGGCGATGAGCCCGAAGATCGCGAGCAGGAGGGCCACGCCCGTGGTGCCCCGGTCCGGATCGCGCGGTGCGCCCCGGCCGGTCAGCCTGTCCCACAGCAGGGCCACGCCGACGCCGAGACCGATCACTTCGAAGTGGTACACGTGCGGGCCCGACACCAGGTGCACGATGAGGTAGTAACCGGCTGCTACGAGCGCGACGATGCCGACCACCCATCCGAACGGCGCCACGCGCGCCGCGAACCGGCCCAGCTCGTCGCCGACCCGCGGGAGCCTTCTGAGCAGGGCGATGGCGAGCAGAAAACCGCCGAGAATGTTGGCCAGATCGAGCAGCAGAGCCATGATCATAGGTCGTCCTAAGCGTCGTCCTAAGCGGAGGCGGGAGTGCAGAAACCGTTCTCCTGTTCCCGCGGACGGCGGGGTTCATGCCAGCGCGTTGGTTCATGCTGGCCGCGGCAGTTCGCCGCGAATACCGGCTGATCGCGTGTCAGTGGCTCGGCGGCCGCGGCTGGACCTGCGCAGCGGCGACGCCGGGCGGCGCGGTTCACGCGAGGGCGGCCCGGATCATGCCAGGGCGGCGGTTCGTGCCAGCGCGGCGGTTCGTGCCAGCGCGGCGTGGTTCATGCCGGGGCGGCGCGGATCACGCCGGGGTGGCGTGGTTCACGCCAGGGCGGCCCGGATCATGCCAGGGCGGCGCGGTTCACGCGAGGGCGGCCCGGATCATGCGAGAGCGGCGGTTCGTGCCAGCGCGGCGCGGTTCATGCCAGGGCGGCGCGGATCACGCCAGCGGTGGCCCGGGTAAAGGGCCACCGCTGGCGCGTGTGCCTAGCCCTGTCTTTCGCACATGGGATTGAGCGGTGTGTGTTACG
>JBIOYB010000602.1:0-14560 GCA_044869915.1 Allorhizocola sp. | reverse complement strand
TGCTGGCTGGTGGGTGGTGGGCCGCCTCGGGGCGTGTGCCGCGAGGTTTGTGTCTGGTCGCCAAAAAGCAACAGGCTCACGCTTTTCCGCAACAGCTGGCGTGACAACGATCAAAATTGTCTCGTCGAGCCCGGCCACGCGTAGGCGCCGTCCATTGCCGATCACCGACAGGCTTTGGCCGGGCATGGCGCCCACTTTGATGCAGGCCTTAATCCCCGGCGAACCTCACAGCGCAGTCGCGATGCCAGGCCGCGGCCGCCGACGCCTGGCCGGGTGTGATGGCGCTGCCGGGCATCCGGCCGAGGCGCTCGACCTGATCCGCCAGGGTCAGGTGTTGCCGGTGGGCGAACTCGCGGCAGGCCAGGCAGGTCACGCTCTCCGGGTGCGCGGACGTCATCGCCAGCGGCACTCGCAAGCCACACCCGGTCGTGACCGTCGCGGGCACGTCGGCGACCAAGCCGAACGTGGATGCCATGATGTCGCGCGCGACCACGTCGCCGCGCAGCTTCACATCGACATGGATGTAGGGGTCGGCGGAGTCCACCCCACCTTCATATCAGGCCCACCGTCCTGCCAAACTCCGTAGGCGAAGCCGTGCTCTTGGCGGCCGGTCTTCCGGCTCGGAGATGTCGGCCTTCGGCCGCCACACCTCGACCTGGGAAAGCCGGCGAGTGGGGCCGGGCGCCCAGCGATGCGGGCACACCCGTCGCCGAAAATCGGGGCCGCCATCCTGCCGAAAACTCCGTTTGGGCGCTGCTGGAAATCAGGCCTGCCATGAGCGCCAAAGCGCGGCGTAGGAACCGTCGGCCGCCACGAGCTCGTGATGCGAGCCGAGCTCGGCGATGCGCCCGTCCTCGATGACCGCGACCCGGTCGGCGTCATGCGCGGAGAACAGCCGGTGCGCGATCGCGACAACCGTGCGGCCTTGCAGCACCGCCGCGAGCGATCGCTCCAGGTGCCGCGCCGACCGGGGATCGATCAGCGAGGTGGCCTCGTCGAGCACGAGCGTGTGCGGGTCGGCCAGCACCAGCCGGGCCAGCGCGAGCTGCTGTGCCTGCGGCGGCGAGATCTCGTGCTTGCCGCTGCCCACGACGGTGTCCAGGCCCTCCGGCAGCTCCTCGACCCAGTCGAGCGCATCGACCGCGCTCAGTGCACCCCGCAGCTCCGCCTCCGTCGCCTGGGGTTTGGCCAGCGCCAGGTTGTCGCGCAGCGACCCCAAAAAGACGTGATGCTCCTGCGTGACCAGGGCGACGTGACCGCGCAGCTCCTCGAGCGGAAGCTCCACAAGCGACGCCCCGCCGACCGCCACGCTGCCGGTGCGCGGTGCGTCGATGCCCGCGAGGAGGCGGCCGAGGGTGGACTTGCCCGCGCCGGACGGCCCGACCATCGCCAGACGCTCACCCGGCTCGATCGCCAGATCTATGCCGTGCAGGACATCTCGATTATCCACATAGGAGTATCGCACGCCCGCCGCGACGATCCGCTCGCCCGCAGAGGTCGCGCCCGTCGGGACCCGGTCGTCGGCAACCATGGACACACCGATCAGGCGGGCCAGCGAGGCGCCACCGACCTGCAGCTCGTCCATCCAGCTCAGCAGGCGGTCGACCGGCTCGATCAGCTGCTGCACCAGGAAGACCGCGGACACGGCCTGGTCCAGCCGCACCCAGCCCTGCAGGTAGAACCATCCTCCAAAGAGGAGGGTCGAGGCGATCGGCAGCTGGAACCCGAGATCGGCGATCGGCCAGAAGATGGTGCGCAGGCGCAGCGTCGCCCGCTCGGCCAGGTAGTTTTCGCGCAGGTCGTGCAGCATGCGCTTGGTCCGCCGCCCGCTGCCCGCCAGTGCCTCCGTGGTGCGCGCGCCCTCGACCGCCTCCGTTAGCCCATCGATGAGCTCGGACGAGGTGGCGTTTTCGCGGAGGTAGGCGGGGGTGGCCCGGCGCAGATACCACCGGGCGGCGGCGATCAGGATCGGCGCGCCGACCAGGCACGGCAGGGCGAGCAGCGGCGACAGCCAGACCAGTGCGCCGCCCGTGAGCAGGATCGTGACGACGGCGATCAGCGTCTCGGGCACGCCGCGCCGCACACTGTGCGAGAGCGCCGCGACGTCGCGGCTGGTGCGGGTGACCAGATCGCCGGTGCCCGCACGCTCCACAACGGACAGTGGGATGGCCAGCACGCGGTCGATGAAGTCCTCGCGCAGCTCGGCCAGCACGCGCTCGCCGAAGCGCGCCGACGCGAACGCGGCGAACCGGGTCAGCACGGTCTGCGCCACCACAAACGCGACCAGCCCGAGCGCGATCCGGTCGAGCACCCGCAGGGTGGTGCCGTCGGCCACGCTCTGCACGAGCCGGCCCAGCAGCATTGGCGCGCCGAGCCCGGCGAGCGCGGCCAGCCCGTGCAGCCCAACGACTTTGAACAGCTGCCAGCCGTGCTTGTGTATGGTGCTCAGCGCATAGGCCCGGACCGCCGGCTTGTCGGCGACGGGCAGTGCCACGCGGGCCATCAGTCGTCAGCCTCCTCTCGCGTCACGACCCTGCGATAGCGCGGCTCGTCGGCCAGCAGCGCGCGGTGCGTGCCCTCGGCCAGCACCTTGCCGTCCTCCACGTAGACCACGTGGTCGGCGTGGTCGAGCAGCAGCGGGCTGCTCGTGGTGACGACCGTCGTCAGCCCTTGCCGGAATGGCTTGAGCCGCTTGGCGATGCGCGCCTCGGTATGCGCGTCGACCGCGCTCGTCGGCTCGGCCAGGATCAGCGTGGGCGCGCCGGTCATCAGCGCGCGCACCAGGCGCAGCCGCTGCTGCTGCCCGCCCGAGAACTCGCGCCCGCGCTCGGCTATGAACGAGTCGAGCCCCTCCGGCAGCGCATCGACGATCTCCTCCGCGCTCGCCGTGTGCAGCGCCTCCTGAATCCCGGGCCTGCCGAGCGGGTTGAGCTCCTCCCGCAGCAGGCCGGTGAAAAGCCGCGCATTGTTGTCGGCCAAAAGGATCCGCTCCCGGACATGGGACCTTGCCGTCCGGCTCAAGGAGACTCCGCCCAATGTCACTTCGCTTTCTTGGTATCGCCCCAGCCGCTCAGCGATCTCGATGGAGTCCTCCGGCCGCTCCGAGACGACCGCCGTCAACTGTCCGGGTTGGACGGTCAGCCCCGACTCCGGATCGTGCAGCGCACCGCGCTCCGGCAGCTCCACCGGATCCACCGGATCCGTGATCTCCGGCCGCTCGCGCAGCAGCCGCAGCACCCGCCCGGCCGCCACGTGCCCACGGGTGAACTTGTCCATCGCCTCGCCAAAAGTGCGCAGCGGCACGATCATGAAGGCGGCGTAACCATAGAAGGAGATGAGCTGGCCGGGCGTGATCTCGCCCGCGAGCGCGTAACGCGCGCCCAGCCACGTCACAAACGCCATGAACAGGCCGGGCACCAGCACCTCGGCCGCCTCGAGCAGCGAGTCGATGCGGGCCGCGCTCACGCCCGTGGCGCGAAGCTGTTGTGACTCCTCGCGATAGCGCCCGGAGAAGACCGACTCGCCGCCGATGCCGCGCAGCACCCGCAGCCCGGCAACGATGTCCACCGCGCGGCCGGTCAGCGCGCCCTGCTGCTCCCGATAGGCCATCTGGCGGTGGTGTAGCGGGCGCACCAGCAGGCTGGTCACCGCGAGCGCCACCGGCACGCCCAGCACCACGACCAGCCCGAGCGTGAGCGACGCGTTGAGCATGATGACCGAGATCACGATCACAGTGACGATCGCGCCCGAGAAGCGGGCCGTGATGTCGAGCGCGTTGCCGATGTGGCTCATGTCGGACGCGCCGATCGCGACCACCTCGCCGGCCGCGAGCCGCTTGGGCAGCGTCGCGCCGAGCCGGTTGGTGTGGGCGACCGCGACCTGCACCGTGCGGAACGAGGCCGACAGGTAGTTGAAGACCGCGTTGCGGTGGCGCATGATCCCGGCGAACACCTGGGCGCCCGCCAGCAACAGAAAAGCCCCGGCCCATCGGGCCAGGGCATCCATGTCACCATGCGTGAAACCCGCGTCGATCGCTCTGCCGAGCGTCGCGGGGATCAGCGCGCCGGTGACCATCCACGTGATGCCGAACGTCATGCCGTAGGCGATGGTGCGCCACTGCAGGCGGGCCAGCCACAGCAGATAACGCGTGGCTGACCGGGTGTCGGGAGTGCCGTGATCGGCGTGAGGTAGTGGCCGCATAGCGTGGCTGAACCTATCCCCACCAGCTCTTTTTTTGCCACCGATTTTCTACCGAAAGATGCACCGAGGTATGCGAAATGCCGGTACTCCGATGCGCGTTATGTAGGTACCCAAGCATGCGTTATGTAGGTACTCAAGTGCGCGGAAAAGCGGTATTGTGCAGTTCATGGGCTATCTGCAGCGTCATGTCGACCCGATCCTCCGCGAGATGATCGCCGGACTTCCGGCAGTGCTCCTCGTGGGCCCGCGGGCAGTCGGCAAGACCACCACCGCGCGCCAGCTTGCCGCATCCGAGCTTCGACTTGACCATGAGCCGACCGCGGCCGCTGTAGCCATCGATCCGGATTCGGTGATCCGCGGTCTTGCCGAACCCATCCTCATCGATGAGTGGCAGGCCGCGGCCAACGTGCTCGGCGCCATCAAGCGGACGGTGGACAGCGACCCGCGGCCGGGCAGGTTCATCGTCACCGGTTCCGTGCGAGGTGATCTCGATGCCGAGACATGGCCTGGCACCGGACGGTTGGTGCGGCTGGCGATGAACGGCCTCGCACCCGACGAGGTCATGGGCAACCCCAGAAAACCCACGTTTCTGGATCGCGTCACCATCGCGGGCATCGACGCCATCGACACTCCCGACCCAGCGCCCGACCTGCGCGGATATCTCGAGATCGCCTTGGCGAGCGGCTTCCCCGAGCCTGCGCTCCGGCTCGAAGGCGACCTTCGCATCCGGTGGCTGAACAGTTATGTGGAGCAGATCCTCACTCGCGATGCGGTCGCGCTCGGCGAGGCTCGCGATCCACAAAGGCTCCGCCGATATCTCGAGGTGCTTTCCCTCAACACCTCACTGGTGGCTGACCACCAAGCCCTCTATGCGGCCGCGTCCATCAACCGGAAGACGGCCGACGAATACGACCGTCTGCTCGGCAATCTCCTTATCGTCGATCGGTTGCCCGCATGGGAGACCAACCGGCTCAAACGCCTGACCCGCACGCCCAAACGTTTCGTGGTCGATGCGGCGTTAGCGGCGGTGACCATCGGCGCAGGTATCAACGATGTCCTCACCGACATCAAATTGCTTGGCCGTCTCCTGGAAACCTTTGTGATCGCCCGACTGCGTACGCATGCCTCGCTCCTGGCCCGTCCGCCCCAGATGTTTCACCTGCGCGACACGGACGGTCGACATGAGGTCGACATCATCATCGAGCTCCCCGCCGGCCGTATCGTGGCCGTCGAGGTGAAAGCCGGCGCACCGTCCACATCGGACGCCAAACACCTGGCTTGGCTGCGCGACCAACTCGGAGAGCGTTTTGTGGCCGGCCTAATCCTGCACACCGGTCCGCTGCCCTATCGGCTCAGCGACCGCATTGCCGCTGCGCCAATCGCCTGCCTGTGGTCCTGAGGCTCAGCGGTCGACGGGAGTGAAGTCCCAGGCGTGGGCGGAGCGGGCGGCGAGGTCGGCGGGTGGCGTGGGGGCCTCGGGCGGCTGGCCGTGCCAGCGGGAGAGGACGACGATCCGGTGGTCGGTCGACGAGAACACCTCGCTGGAGATGTGCTGATAATGCTGCTCCATGGTGGGCACGGCGGTCTCGCACACCCACTGCAGCAGCTCGCTGAAGGTCGGCGGGTAGCCCCGCACCTCCCACATCCGCACAATCACGTCCGCCAAAGCTACACGCCGACAAGCGCGAGCGGCATGGCCGAATCGGCCGGGAAGTCAAGCGCCGACGGGCTGGCACCCGCCGCCACGAGATGGGCTCCCAGGGCCGCGACCATCGCGCCGTTGTCGGTGCACAGCTTGGGCCGCGGCACCCGCACGGCGATGCCGTGCCCGGCCGCCCGCTCGGTGGCCATCGCCCGCAGCCGCGAGTTGGCCGCCACGCCCCCGCCGATCACGAGCGTGTCGATGCCCTCGTGCCGGCACGCGTCGATGGCCTTGGTGACGAGCACATCGCAGACCGCCTCTTGAAAAGAAGCGGCAACATCATTTTTTGGTACGGGTTGTCCGTCGCGCTCGCGGGCCTCGACCCATCGAGCGACCGCCGTCTTGAGCCCCGAGAACGAGAAGTCGAACCGGTGCCGTTGCATGTCGCGAGCGGCCGTAAGCCCGCGGGGGAAGCTCACGACGGCCGTGCCTTCCCGCGCCGCCCGGTCGATCGGCGGCCCGCCCGGGAACGGCATCCCGAGCAGCCGGGCCACCTTGTCGAACGCCTCGCCGGCCGCGTCGTCGATGGTGGCGCCCATGGGCTTGACCCCGCTGGCGAGATCGTCGACGCGTAGCAGTGACGAGTGCCCGCCGGAGACAAGCAGCGCGATCGCGGGGCCGGGCAGCGGCCCGTGCTCGAGCGTGTCGACCGCCACGTGCGCGGCCAGATGGTTCACCCCGTAGATGGGCTTTTCGGCGGCCAGCGCGAGCCCTTTGGCCCCGGCCACGCCGACCAGCAGCGCGCCCGCGAGCCCCGGCCCGGCCGTGACCGCGATGGCGTCGATGTCGGCCAGCCCGAGCTTGGCCTCGCTCAGCGCCCGCTCGATCGTGGGCACCAGCGCCTCCAGGTGCGCCCGGCTCGCCACCTCCGGGACCACCCCGCCGAACCGGGCGTGTTCGTCCACACTGGACGCCAGCGCGTCGGCGAGCAGCGTATGCCCCCGCACGATCCCGACGCCCGTCTCGTCGCAGCTCGTCTCGATGCCCAGGACGAGGGGCTCATCACGCAACACGAATCACAGCTCCAAGGCGGGTGAGTCCAAAGGACTGGGGGGCGGGAGAAACACTTGCATCACGAGCGCATCGGTGTTGCTCGGCTGATAATAGCCCTTGCGCACCCCGATCACCTCGAAACCGTAAGCGGCGTATAGCTTTTGGGCCGCCACATTTTCCGCCGCGACCTCCAGCAGCACCTGTCCCGCGCTGTTCCTGCGGGCCTCGCCGAGCAGCCGCTCGAGCAGCACCCGCCCGATGCCCTGCCGCTGCGCCTCGCGCCGGACCGCGATGTTGTTGATCCACGCCTCGCCCTTGCCGACCGCGATGCCCGCGTAGCCGAGGATCACGCCGCCGCCGTCGGTGGCGACCAGGTAGTGGTGGCCGTTGGCCAGCTCGTTCCAGAACATCGGCGCCGTCCACGCCTCCGCGCCGAACAGGTCCTTTTCGATCGGCAGCAGGTCCTCGATCTGCCACCAGCGCAGCCGCTCGACGTTGATCCCGCCGTCCTGCCCTCCGGGCGCGCCCCACGCGTTCATGACTCCCCCGCCAACACCGGCTTGCGCGCGCCCGGCTCGGCCGCGTCGGGCCGGCGCAGATAGAGCGGGATGAGCCGCTCGGTGCCGGCGTAGGCCGCCACCCGCTCGGCCACCAACCGGACCATGTGCTCCATCGGCGGGTGGTGCGGCTCGAAGGCGGCGATCCCGAGCACATCGGCATATTTGGCCGCGCCCTCACCCACCCCGGCCAGCACGCCACGATCGGCCAGCAGCGGCGCGAGAGCCGAGGGTTTGTCCACCTCGGGCCCGAGGCCGGTGCGCACGCCGTCGCGATAGAGCGCCCAGTAGACCTCGCGGCGGCGCGCGTCCGTGGCCACCAGCAGCTCGCCGCCGTCGACCAGATCGGCGCCGGCCGCGCCCAGCACGTCCAAAGTGGACACGCCGTAGACCGGCACGCGCAGCGCCTCGGCCATCGTCGCCGCGGTCATCAGGCCCACCCGCAGCCCCGTGAACGGGCCCGGCCCGACGCCGGCCGCGAGCGCGGCGAGGTCGCGTGGCTTCACGCCGGCCTCGGCCAGCAGGTTGGCGATCTGCGGCGCGAGCCGCTCCGCATGGGCGCGGCCATCGACAGTCACCCGTTGGCCTAACATCCGCACGTCGGCGTCGCGGTCCACCTCGGCGAGGGCAGCGCTGATCGCGGGAGTGGCCGTATCGATGGCGAGCACAAGCACGTAACTAAGCCTAACCTGCCGCCCGCTCGGCGATCTGTAATGTTGTGAGCATGTGGCAGGCAGAGCTGGAGATCGACCTCGGGGCGATCCGGGACAACGTCGCCCTGCTCAACGCCGCCACGAGCGCGGAGATCATGGCTGTGGTGAAGGCGGACGGCTACGGGCACGGCGCGGTCGAGTCGGCCCGGGCGGCGCTGGAGGGCGGCGCGACCTGGCTGGGCGTGTGCACGCTGGAGGAGGCCGCGCAGATCCGGGCGGC
The DNA here is from genome assembly GCA_044869915.1 of Allorhizocola sp. Taxonomy (GTDB): domain Bacteria; phylum Actinomycetota; class Actinomycetes; order Mycobacteriales; family Micromonosporaceae; genus Allorhizocola. Next base: position 6,175 of record JBIOYB010000602.1, on the reverse strand, counting down.
CGGGGGCCCGCTTGAGGTCGCGCCCATGCTCGCCTGGCTGTGGCTGCCCGGCCAGCCGGTCGAGGCCGCGATCCGGCAGCGGGTCGACCTCGGCGTGTCCAGCTCCGCCCAGCTGGCGGCGGTCATCGAGGGCGCGCGTTCCAGCGGGCTCCCAGCCGGTACCCATATGAAGATCGACACGGGCCTGAGCCGAGGGGGTGCCGCCGCTACCGACTGGATCTCCCTTCTGGAGGAGGCGGCCAGGGCGCAGGCCGACGGCCTGATCGAGGTCGTCGGCGTCTGGAGCCACCTGGCCAATGCCGACGCGCTCGGTCACGAGTCGATCGACCGGCAGCTGGCGCAGTTCCACGAGGCGCTCGAGGCCGCCAAGCGCGTGGGCATCGTGCCGCGGGTGCGCCACCTGGCCAACTCGGCGGCGCTGCTGTCCCGGCCCGACACGCACTTCGACCTGATCCGGTTGGGCATAGCCATGTATGGATTGCCCCCCGTGGAGACCGTGCTGCCGCTGCGCCCCGCGATGACGGCCCGGGCGCGGGTGATCCACTCGAAGCGGCTGGCCGCGGGCGAGGGCGTGTCCTATGGGCACACCTATGTGACCCAGCGGCCCGCGACGGTCGCGGTCGTGCCGATCGGCTACGCCGACGGTGTCCCCCGCCACGCGTCCAATGTCGGTCCGGTTCAGATCGGCGGGGCTCGATATACGATCGCGGGCCGGGTGTGCATGGACCAGTTCGTGGTCGACGTCGGCGACGCCGAGGTGTGCGACGGCGACGAGGTCGTCCTGTTTGGACCGGGCGACGCCGGCGAGCCCACGGCCGAGGACTGGGCGCGGGCCGTCGAGACCATTTCCTACGAGATCGTGGCCCGCATGGGCAGTGGCCGCGTCCCGAGGACGCACGTTGACTGAGACCGACACGCCTTCCAAGGCACCTTTGACCAAGCGCAAGCGTGCCGGGCTGATCGGCGCGGTCGTCGGCATGGCCGCCGCCGGTGTAGCGGCCGGGGTGGCGGTCGAGCGCCTGATCATCAAGCGCGGGCGCGGCGGTGATGATCCTTACGCGGAGGAGCCGTTTGGCGGGCTGCCCTACGACGAAATGATGACCGTCCCCACCGATAACGGCATCGAGCTGCACGTCGAGATCGTCGAGCCGCTGACCCCCACGGACAAGCCCACACTCGTTTTCGTGCACGGGTTCTGCCTCGACCAGGGCACGTTTCACTTCCAGCGCCAGGCGCTCGACGAGCTCGGCGCCCACCGGATGGTGTTCTACGACCAGCCGGGGCACGGATACTCGACCTCGCTGAGCACGGGCGAATACGAGCTGCCGGCGCTGGGCGACGCGCTCTACGATGTGATCAAGGCGGCCGTGCCCGACGGCAAGTTCGTCCTCATCGGACACTCGATGGGCGGCATGACCATCATGGCCGCGGCCGAGCAGCATCCCGGCCTGTTCACCGAGCGGGTGTGCGGGGTCATCCTCATCGCGACGTCGGGCGGGCAGGTCGACGGTTCGCATCTGTTCGGGCTGCCCAACCTGATCGGCCGCGCCGCGCCGCCCGTGATGGCCATCGTCAACGGCGCCTCGCGCCTGACCGGTGGGATGATTGACAAGGCGCGCAAGGCAAGCACCGACTTGGCCTGGCTTTTGACGAGGCGATACGGCTTCGGCGGCGACAAGCCGTCGGCCGCGCTCGTGTCCTATGTGGAGCGGATGAACTCGCGCACCAGCACCGACACGGTCGCGCGCTACCTGCGCACGCTCTATTCGCACGCGCGCTATCCGGCGCTGCGCACACTCGAAGACCTGCCCGTGCTGCTGATCTCGGGCGACAAAGACATGATCACGCCGCTGGCGCACTCGGAGGAGATCGCACGGCTGCTGCCGCGCGCACGCTACGTCAAAATCCCCAACAGCGGGCATGTGGTGATGCTCGAGTGCGCCGACGAGGTAAACGACGCGATAAAGGAATTCTTGGAGCAGTGGTGATTGCGCTCTCGACCGTCGACGACACCGTCGCTTTTGGACGCAGGCTGGCGGGCGTGCTGCGCGCCGGCGACCTGGTCATCCTCAACGGGCCGCTGGGCGCGGGCAAAACCGCGCTCACCCAGGGGATCGGCGCCGGGTTGGGGGTGAGCGGCGACGTCACGTCGCCCACGTTCGTCATCGCGCGGGTCCATCGCGGGCCCCTGCCGCTCGTGCACGTCGACGCATACCGGTTGCAGGGCTTCGAAATCGACGACCTGGATCTGGACGCGTCGGTGGAAGACTCGGTCACCGTGGTGGAATGGGGCAACGGCAAGGTCGAGCGGCTGGTTGAATCTTATTTGGAGGTACGCATCGCGCGCCGCGACGACGACACCAGGCTCGTGGAGCTCGTCGGCCACCGGGGCGACTGGGATGCGAGAGTGGAGTCGCTGCGGTGACAACGACGCTCTCGCAGCGGGTCCTCAACCGGACACTCTTGCGGCGGCAGCTGCTGCTGACCCGTGCCGACATGCCACCCTTGGACGCCGTCCGGCACCTCGTCGCCATGCAGGCACAGTTTCCGAATGGGCCCTACATCGGGCTGTGGTCGCGGTTGGCGGGATTCGAGCGCGAGCAGTTGACGTCACTCATCACCGAGCGAGTGGTCGTGCGATCCACCATGATGCGGCGCACGCAACACGTTGCGGCGGGCGACGACTTCGTGTGGCTGCGGCCCAGCGTCGAGCCCATTATCGTGGTCGCGCTCAAACACCCGTATTTCGCGAACGAAATCGTGGGCCTGGACCCGGACAAGATAGCCGCCGCCGGGCGGGAGATACTCGGCGATCGGACGCTGGCGCGCAAGGCTTTCGGCAAACTGTTGAGCGAGCGGTTCCCGGGCCACCACAGCGGGCGGCTCGCCGACACCGTCGAAGTCGTGGAGCCGCTGGTGCACCCGCCGCCCGCTTCGCTTTGGGGGCCATCGCGGCACCCGCCCGAAATCACTGTCGCCCTGGCCACGTCGTGGCTGGGCCGGCCCATGCTCCAGGCGCAGCTGCCCACGCTGACGCTGCGCTATCTGGCGTCGTTTGGGCCGGCAAGCGTGATGGATCTGCAAGCGTGGGCGGGGCTCACACGGCTGCGCGAAGTCGTGGAATCCTTGGACCTTCGGGCGTACAGGAGCGAGTCTGGCACGAAGCTCTACGACCTGCCCGACGCACCCCTCGCATCGGGCGACGAGCCCGCTCCCGTGCGCTTCCTGCCTGCGTTCGACAATGCTTTGCAGGGGCACAGGGATCGGACGCGGGTGATGAGCGAGGAGGACCGGCAGCGCATCGCGCGCGGCGCATCCGGCGGAGTGCCCATGTTTCTGGTTGACGGTTTCGTGCGCGGCACGTGGTCCTATGCCAATGGCGACGTGAGCATCGAGCCGTTCGCCCGTCTGTCCAAAGCAGAGCGCGCGGCCGTCGACGCGGAAGCCCAGCGCCTGCTTAGCTTCATGGCGTCTTCCCCGGCGGAGGTTTGAGCCATCCAGCGTGACCCGGCAAAATGGCCGCCGACCCCACCATCCGAACCGTCGCCACAATCGGCCCACCCGCCGTCCGCCACGTCCGCCGCAGTCACCACACCGCCTTTGGGCCACAGCCAGCTCGCCGCCTCCCCACCGCTCACCGTCTGGGGGTCATGGCGGCGGCGGAGGAGGAGCAGTGGCCGCCGGAATCTCGCTGGCGCGGTAGGCGGCGCTGGCAGGCCTCGCCGGAGCGGCAAGGGCTAACGCTGGCGGGCCTCCCCGGCGCGGCAAGCGGCGCTGGCAGGCCTCGCCGTCCGGCGCGCGCACGGCCATCTCACGCGGCGGCCTGACCTCCAAGCTGCACGTGGCCGTCAAGCAGGGCCGGCGGACGGCCGCCGAAGTTCGACCCGGAGGACTTCAAGGCTCGGCACGCGGGTCGAGCTCGGCGCCAACCGCCTCAAAAGCCGCCGCTCCGTGGCCACGTACGAGGTATGCCAAGAGCTCACCGTCCGCTACGAAGCGACCGTCCTCATAGCGGCCATCAACGAATGACTATGATCGTTCACACTGCGCGCTGCATGCACACCAGTTGATCCCGCTCTTCCCATGACTCGGTGACGCTGAAGCCGAGCCGTTCGTACAGGGCGATGGCTCCGGTCCGCCATTTCCACACTGATAGCCGTACGGTGCTCACGCCGCTTTCCGCAGCATGCGCAAGCGCGGCGCCGAGCAGGCCGGATGCGATGCCCCGCCCCCGGAATGCCGGGTCTGTCCAGAGTCTCTTGATCTCCGATCGCCCATCGGCGGGGGCGGTCACCACCAGGCAGCCCACGGCCGTGTCCCCGCTCAGAGCCAACAGCACGACATCGTCGACGAACGCGGTCCGCGGATCCGAGATTTCTGCCCGGTAGCGGTCCGGCAACCCGTCCACGTCGGCAACGGCCGCGCCCTTCTCGGCCTCAGTCCGCAGATGGTAAGCCGCCAGCAAGCCGGCCGGCCCGTCCTCAACGGAAGGGGTCTGGCCCGGCCAGCGGACGATCGCGACCTCGCGCCGATCAGTCATCACGCCAGCATCACACGACACAAGCCAGGCGCCGCACCAGCCCCTGGATCACTTCCGAACACGCCCGGAGGCGCGCCGCCACACCACCGCGCCGCCACACCACCGCACCACCACACCACCGCACCACCACGCCGCCACGCCGCCACGCCGCCACAGTGCCGCTTGTCGGCCCCGGCGGGCTCGCTCAGATCAGGCCCGCGATCGCCGGGCGCAGGGCGTTGGCCACGTCGACCGCGGTGACGGGGCCGCCGGAGGCGGCGAGCCGGCCCGCCTGCCCGTGCACGTAGGTGGCCACGACGGCCGCGCGCACGGGTGCAAGGCCGGATGCGAGCAGCGAACCGAGCAGCCCGGCCAGCACGTCGCCCGTGCCGCCGGTGGCGAGGTCGGGTGTGCCGGTGGTGTTGACCCACGCCTGCCCGGCGGGCGTCGCGACGATGGTGCGGTATCCCTTGAGCACCACGGTCGCGCGCGTCCAGGCGGCTAGCTTGAGCGCCGAACCCACCCGATCCGGCCCGGGTGACTCGCCGGCCAGACGGGCGAACTCGCGGTCGTGCGGCGTCAGGATGGTCGGCGCGTCGCGGCGGCGCAGCTCGCCCGCCATCGAGCCGTCGACAAGCATCGTGATCGCGTCGGCGTCGAGCACGGCCGGCACCGGCGAACCGAGCACGGCCCGCAGCTCCGCGCTGGACTCGGGCGTCGTGCCCAGACCGGACCCGCACACCCACGCCTGCACACGCTTTGCCTCGGCCGCCCGCGGTGCGACCACGACGGTCGGGTGGGCCGCGATGACCAGCTCGTGTGCGCCTCCCGCGTAGCGCACGAGCCCCGCCGGCCCGGCCAGCGCACCCGCGACCGACAGCAGCGCCGCACCGGGATAGTCCGCCGAGCCGGTCGCCAGCCCGACCACACCGCGCGTGTATTTGTCTGAGTCGATGTGAGGCCGGGGCCACCAGGCCACGATGTCGGCGGCGTCGGCGATGTGCAGGGCCGGGCCGCCGCGCAGCCACGGCTCGAGTCCAATGTCGACCAGCTCCACCTGACCCGCATGAGCCGCGGCGGGGCCGACCAGGAGCGCGGGCTTGAGGCAGCCGAACGTCACGGTCACATCGGCCCTGATCGCCGTGCCGGGCACGTCGCCGGTGTCGACCTCGACGCCCGAGGGGATGTCGACCGCGATGACCGGCACGCCCGGCGGCAGACCCTCCACAAGCGACAGTGCGGTGCCGCGCAGTGGACCCGTCGCCCCGATGCCGAGGAGCCCATCGATAATCAAACGCATCTTTTGTGGGTAATCATTGACGATCCGCCCGCCGGCGGCCCGAAGCGCACTGAGCCCCGGCTGGTGCGCCCGCGCCGGGTCGGACAGCAGCGCCGACACCAGCGCGCCGCGCCTGGCCAGCAGCGCACCGGCGAAAAGCGCGTCACCACCGTTGTTGCCGGGGCCGACCAGCAGGACGACCCTTGCACCGTAGACACCGCCGCGGTCGGCGAGCGTGAGCACCGCGCGCCGGGCCAACCCGTGCGCCGCGCGCTGCATCAGCGCTCCCTCCGGCAGGGTGCTCATCAGCAACTCCTCGGCGGCCCGCACCTCGCCGGCCCGGTAAACGGCCCTCATCTCGTGCACCCTCCCCTCAA
>JBIOYB010000601.1:0-22063 GCA_044869915.1 Allorhizocola sp. | reverse complement strand
TCTTGCACCCGGGACGTCTTTGCACCCGGGACGTCTCTGCACCCGGGACGCGGACGCGGGTGCAGAGACGTAGGCCGGCGAAAGCCAAGCCCGGCCCAACACCAAGCCCGGCCCAACACCAGCGGCGCGGCCCAACACCAAGCCCGGCCCAACACCAGCGGCGCGGCCGGAAGGTAACGAAAAAGCCCGGCCCCACCACGGGACCGGGCTTTTCTCGAACCGTTGTTACTGGCCGCCGCCGGCGAGCTTCTCGCGCAGTGCGGCGAGCGCCTCATCGGTGGCCAGGGTGCCTGACGGCTCCTGCGTAGCGGCCGGGGTGGGCGTCGAGGTGGACACATTGCCGCCGGCCGGGGCCTCGGCGGCGGCGACAGCGTCGGCCGCGCGCGAGGTTTGGACCTGCTTGGTGTGCGCCTCCCAGCGGGCACGGGCCTCGGCGTATTGCTTCTCCCACGCCTCCCGCTGAGTGTCGTAACCCTCGAGCCACTCACCCGTCTCCGGGTCGAAGCCCTCGGGGTAGATGTAGTTGCCCTGCTCGTCGTAGGTCGCGGCCATGCCGTAGAGCGTCGGGTCGAAGTGCTCCTCGCCCTCGACAAAGCCCTCGTTGGCCTGCTTGAGCGACAGGCTGATCCGGCGGCGCTCCAGGTCGATGTCGATGACCTTGACCATCACGTCGGACCCGACCTGCACGACCTGCTCCGGGATCTCCACGTGGCGCTCGGCCAGCTCGGAGATGTGCACCAGGCCCTCGATGCCGTCCTCGACGCGCACGAACGCGCCGAACGGCACCAGCTTGGTGACCTTGCCCGGCACGATCTGCGTGATCGCGTGGGTGCGGGCGAACTGACGCCACGGGTCTTCCTGCGTCGCCTTCAGCGACAGCGACACCCGCTCGCGATCCAGATCCACATCCAGGACCTCGACCTCGACCTCGGTGCCCACCTCGACCACCTCGGACGGGTGATCAATGTGCTTCCAGGACAACTCCGACACGTGGACCAGACCGTCGACCCCACCCAGGTCGACGAACGCGCCGAAGTTGACGATCGAGGACACGACGCCCTTGCGGACCTGGCCCTTCTGCAGCTTGTGCAGGAACTCGGTGCGCACCTCGGACTGGGTCTGCTCGAGGTAGGCCCGGCGGGACAGCACCACATTGTTGCGGTTTTTGTCCAGCTCGATGATCTTTGCCTCGAGCTCCCGGCCGACATAGGGCTGCAGGTCACGAACCCGGCGCATCTCGACCAACGATGCGGGCAGGAAGCCACGCAGACCGATGTCGAGGATGAGACCGCCCTTGACGACCTCGATGACCGAGCCGCGGACGACGCCGTCGTCTTCCTTGATCTTCTCGATCGTGCCCCAGGCCCGCTCGTATTGAGCGCGCTTCTTGGACAGGATCAGGCGACCCTCCTTGTCCTCCTTCTGGAGGACCAGAGCCTCGATGTGGTCGCCGACCGTGACAACCTCAGCAGGGTCCACGTCGTGCTTGATCGACAACTCGCGCGAAGGAATGACACCCTCGGTCTTGTAGCCGATGTCGAGCAGGACCTCGTCCCGGTCGACCTTGACGACGGTGCCTTCGACGATATCGCCGTCATTGAAGTACTTGATGGTCTCGTCGATCGCGGCGAGGAAAGCTTCCTCAGAGCCGAGATCGTCGATGGTGACCTTGGGGGCGCTCGAGGTGGTCTCGATGCTGCTCGTCATGTGGACAGTTGCTCCGGTTGAATGGCGTCGTGCAGACTCCTAGGGACGCCCGTTTGCCTACTGACGGATCTGCTCCCTGCCGAGAACCGCTAAACCCACGAACGCCGAATGACAGCTTACCGTGCCTATTACCACATGGCGCAACCCCACCCCTGTAGTGACGGTCCTCTCCAACGCGCCCATATCCTCCGTCAATGGAGTACCCAGCAGACACCTCCCAAGTGCTTCGCCGTAACGCGTCGGACACGGAGAGCGCCCGCGCCAACCGCCGCTGGTGGGACGGTGCGGCAGACGCCTACCAGGCAGAACACGGCACATTCCTCGGGGATGCCACTTTTGTCTGGGGCCCGGAAGGCATCGACGAGGCCGACGTCGGCCTGCTCGGCGACGTCAAGGCCAGGAAGGTGCTCGAAATAGGCTGCGGTGCGGGCCAATGCGGGCGTTATCTCCTTACCCAGGGCGCCGACGTCATAGGGCTCGAGCTCTCACAACGCCAGCTCGACCACTCCCGGCGGCTGGACGAGAAGACGGGCCTGCGCCTGCCGGCCGTCCAGGCCGACGCCCACCACCTGCCGTTCGCTAACAGCGTATTCGACCTGGTGTGCTCGTCCTATGGCGCGCTGCCCTTCGTCGCCGATGTAACGGGCGTGCTGACCGAGATCGCCCGCGTGCTCAAGGAGGGCGGGAGGCTGGTCTTCTCGGTGACGCACCCGCTGCGCTGGTGCTTCCTCGACGACCCGACCGAGGCCGGGCTCTACGCCGTTCACTCGTACTTCGACCGGCGCGCCTACGTCGAGGAGGACGTCCAGGGCGTCGCCACCTACGTCGAACATCATCGAACCCTTGGGGATTGGGTGCGTGCCATCGACACCGCCGGCCTCACGCTCGTCGACCTGGTCGAGCCGGAGTGGCCGGAGCGCAACGAGAACATCTGGGGCGGTTGGAGCCCGATCCGCGGCCGGCTCATCCCCGGCACAGCGATCTTCGTCGTCAGTAAAGGCCGAACATCGACCCTATGACCATCCACACGCCGTAGAGCGTCGCCGCCACGGACGCCACGCCCACGAGCACGAGCAGGGTCATCCGCCCGGCGGCGTAGCCCCTGGGGATCGTGCCGGGCCGGCTGGGCGAGACCCACGGCTGCCGGGTCGGCTTGCCCTGGGCGGGCGGCGGCCCGTCCGCGAGGGGCAGCCCGGTCAGCCACGTCACGGCGTCGGCGAACGCGGCCTCGGTCAGGTCGAGCCCCGACGCGAGATAGCGCACGTCGCTCGCGGCGGTGTCCAGCGACCGGGTCCAGTTGCCCCACCCGACCGTGCCCAGCCACGCCCGCACGTCGGGGGCGGGCCCGCCGAGCGTCGCGCCGACCGTCGTGCGGCGCATCACGTCGGTCTTGCTCACCACGACCAGCACGCGCCGCAGCCAGCCCTTGTCGCCCCGCGTCTGCAGGTAGCGCAGCAGCCGGTCGGTCACCGCGCCCGGGCTCTCCCGCGCCGTGCCCGCGCTCTGGTTGGGCGGGGCCGCCTGGCCGATGATCCGGCGGTCGGCGTCGGTCAGGCTGTGCTGCACGCCGTCGAGCGCCAACGGATCGACCACGATGAGCACGATCTCGGCGTGGTCGAGGTAGCGCTGCGAGTCGGCCTTTTCGCCGCTGGTGTAGTACTCCCCTGCCGGGTCGAAGAAGTAGAGGATCCGCCCGTCGCCGCCCGGCGGGCGCACGTCGAGCATCAGCGCCCGGGGCAACTCCACCGTGGTGGCGCTGAGCCGCTCGCCCCGGCGCAGCAGGCCGAGCGCGTCGGTGATCGCCCGTTCGTCCCGCGCGTCCTCGAATGTCGCCTCCACTTTGGACCGTAGCGCGCCCACCGACAGTGCCAGGAAGGTGCTCTTGCCCGCGTCGGGCCCGCCCACGATCGGCACGTGCTCGACCCGCACCCGCCCGGCGCGCTTGGGCAGCGGCTTGCGGCAGTCCAGCCGCGGGCAGAACGCCGTGAGCCGGTGCCGCCCCAGCAGGATGAGCGTCGGCAGGCTGGCCCCGCACGCGCAGATGTGCCGCAGCCCGCCGTGCAGGTTGGGCACCAGCCGCCAGTGCCGCTCGGTGCAGGTTTCGCTCGGGCAGGCGTAGACCGGCAGCCCGAACCGGTGATGGCAGCCCGGGTGCGGGCACGCGACCACGATGCGCCGCAACAGCACGAGCGTGCGTTCGATCCCGCCGAGCACCCCGACGACCGCGAGCCAGGCCAGCGCCCATGCCAGCAGGATCGCGGCCATCAGCCCGGCCAGCCCGACCGCGGCCGCCCCGATCGGCACGATCAGCGCCACCGTCCCGATCCACGCCGCGATCCAGGTGGGGAACAGGAAGACGGCCACGTATTCCTCGTCGGTCATGGCCTTGGCCAGCAGCCGGTGCGCCTTCTCCCCGTCGCGGTACACCCGGACAGCGCTGCGCCGCAACACCTTCCACATGTCGCGCCACACCTGTACGGCCAGATAGGACAGGTATGCCGGCTCGGCGGGCCGCTTCGTCAGTGTGCCGGTCGAGCCGCCGCGCGGCGGTGGCGGCACGGGCGACGGCCCGGCGCCGGCCAGCCGCACGCTGAGCACGAGCCACAGCTCCTGCAGGAAGATGCCCAGCGCGTAGAACGATCCCACGACCACGACCGCGGAGATCACGATCGGGGCGAGCATCACTTGCGCCACGACGGCGATGATCCAACCGATGACGGCCCAGAACATGGCTTACCGCTCGTCGCCGCGGCCGAACAGCCGGCCCCACAGCCCGCCGTGTTTGCCCGCCAGCAACTCGTCCAGATAGGGCGGCAGTGACCGGTCGCGTGCCTTGAGCTTTTCGGACATCAGCGCCGCCTCGCCCGGCCGGCGGATGAACTTGACCGCCCGCGCATTGATCGCCGCCTCGGGCCTGCCCGCCTTGAGCAGCCGCACCGCCACCTCGACGACGGCGTGCTCGGCCGCCCTGCCGCGCGTGGACAGCAGCGCGCTCACCAGCTCCTTGCGCACCCGGGCGGCGCCGGCCAGGGCCGCGATCAGCTCGGCCTGCGCCGCGGGTTTGGCCGCCAGGAAGTCCGAAACGGCAAGCGCCAGCGCATCGCGGTGCGACTTCGTCGACCCGGTCTTCTCCAACGAGAGGCAGCCCTGCAACAGGTCGTGATGGGACAGTCGATGCATTGCCACCACCCCGTGCGCCTCGGGCGCCTCCGGGTCAAGGGTCAGCAGCCGTTGCGCCAGCACGAACGCCTCGTCACCGCCCGCACCGGTTGCCAGCGCGCGCCCGGCCAGGGCGAGGATCGGCCGGCGCCGGGCGCGCTCGAGCGTGAGCACGCCCCGCCCGCCAAACAGGGCAAGGCATTCGGCCACCGTGGGCTCGGGCGTACGCCAGATCTTGTCCAGGCAGATGTCGATGTCGTTGCCGGACACCAGGTTGCGGTCGGCCAGGTCGACCAGCGCGTCGCTGATGCCGACCCGCCGGTCGGGATGCTTGCAGCCGTAGTCGCGCAGCACCCGCATGCCCACGCGCGGCGCGTTTGTCCAATCGCGATCGGCGCTGTAGGCGCAGAACGCGTCGGTCAGCATGCGCTCGATGAGCGGCCCCTCGGCGTCGGTCAGGCCGACGATGGCACCGGCGATCACGCCGTCGCGCAGCGCTTCATCGTCCAGCACGCTGTCCAGCGTCCCCTTGCCGGACCGGACGGCCCGCCCCGACGCGATCGTCAGCGCCGCGGGGTCGATCGGGATGCCCAACCGCCGCCCGATCTGCATCAGCTCGGCGAGCTCCGGCAGATCGGCGACCCTGCGCAGCACGGCCGCCATGACCGGGGCGACATCGTGCTTCACCGACGAGATCGCCTTGAGCCGCCGGCGCTCGGCGCGATGCGGCAGGGCCAGCCGCACGCACACCGGCGCGACCCGGTCGAGCAGCTCGGTGTGCCGCAACTCGACCGCCGCACCGTGCAACGCGAACGCCATCGGCAGGTCGAGATCTTCGGTGAATCCCGACCACAGCGACGCGGGCAGCTGCCGTGCGGATCGGCCGATGAGGTCAACGGCCGCAAGCGTTTCCGGCTCCATGAGCGGCAGCCCGGCCGACGCCGCCGCCACGATCGCGGCGGCCTCGCGGTCCTGCGGCGGCACGGACGCCACGAGCTCGTCGATGGTGTCGATGGCCGCCAGGTCGCCGCGATCCCATGCCGCCGCGACCGCCTGCGCGTATCGGGACGGCGCCGCCGAGGCCGCGCTCGGGTGCTCGTCGAGCTGGAACATCTGGCCGTGCGAGAAGCCCAGACAGTCGGGCGTGGTGCCGATCAGGTGATGGCGCACCCGATCGGGATCGGCCGTGTAGGTCACGAACGACAGGTCCCACACCCGCGAACGCGGCACGGAGAACGACACGGCCGCCATCCAGCGCGCGATGGTGTCCATGCTCTGCGACACCAGCACGACCGGTTCGGCCGCACCGTCCAAAGTGGCCAGTGTGGCGTCGATGAGCCGGGCCAGCAGGCCGGTCGAGCCGTTGGCGCGCAACCACTGCCCGACCGACGAAGGATCCGTGACCGGGCCCGGCGGCAGCGCGGCCAGATCGGGCAGGCGCGGCCCGCCCGGCTCGGTCGCCCACCACGGTGCCTCCCACAACTCGATGGGGTGCAAGCCCTCCAGCTCCTGCACCGACGCCACCACCGCATGCCCGATGAAGTTGCCGAACCGCCCCGAATAGTCGGCGCCGAGATAGCGGCACCGCACCAGCGCCAGACCCGCCTCCGTGCGCTCGAAGCCGAACGACACCGGGAAGTCGCGCAGCTGCGCCGGTGACGGCCGGGTCGGCGCGGACGGCGGCGGGCGATAGGCCAGCAGCCGCGAAACCGCCTGCTGCATCGCCGGCGTGGCGCCGGGACTGGCTGCGACGAACTGGAATCCGGCCCGGTCGGCCAGCCCGCTGGCCGCCGATGTGTAGTGCAGCTGGTGTGCCATCGCCCTACCCCTTGCCCGCGGGAATCATGCCGAACCGGTGCAGCAGCCACAGCAGGGGATCCTCGACGCGCAGCGGGCTGATGCCGAAGGGATCGAGGTTGCCGTCACGCGGAATGTGTCCCAAGGCCGAAAGACCAAAGAAATTATGGATTTGGTACCCGGCCGACAGCTCGCGATCCAATGACCCGGCCCCCCACCGACCCAGTAGCGCCCGCACCTGCTCGTCAACGAGCCCGCGATCGGTCAGGTCCAGCCGCCCCGTGCGCGGCCTGTCCCGGTGCATGGGCGAGTGTTGCGCCACGGCCGGCCGCAGACCGTCCACCTTGGTCACCGCGATTGCGACCGCCTGCGGCAGGCGCTTGGGCGCCGGCCGGTTGTATCGCGCCCGCAACAGGTTGGTGACCCGCCGGATCACGTCGCGCGGGTCGTCGGGCGGCGGCCCCTGCCGGTTGGTCCGCGCCGCCGGCGCCACGTCGGGCGTCGCGCCGGAAAGCTCCAGCGGGTCGACCAGGAACAGGATGGCGTCGGCCGCGCCCAGGTAGCGCAGGTGCTGGTCGACGCTCGCCTCGCTGGTCAGATCCTCGCCCGCGGTGTCGAACAGCACGAGCGTCAAAGCCTTGCGGGAGTGGAGGATCCCGCCTCCGGCGGTGAGCAGATAGACCAGCGGGTCGTGCAGCTCGTTGGCCGCCGACTGGGTCGCGGGGATGGTCTGCCGGTCGCCGTAGAGGTAGCGCTCGAAGTGCCGCTGATAGTTGCGCCCGGTGCGGTCGTCGCACGCCCGCAGTGAGAAGCCGAACTCCTCGCCGATCCGGTTCATCAGCTCGTGCACCAGCACGCCGATGTAGGTGCTCTTGCCCGACTCCTTCGCCCCGACCAGGGCCACGAGTTTGCTCGGCACATCGCAGTAGTCGCCGGCGATCTCGTGCTGGCAGTGCGGGCAGGCGCGGGTGAACGACATCCGCCCGCACTGCCCGTGCGCGGCCCGCGATTTGCGCCCGTCGGCGTCGAACAGCGTGCCGCCGCCGGTGCAGGTGCACCGGAACTTCAGGCGCCGCCGATCCACCTCGGCGAAGCAGTAAGGACACGTCAGTTTCGCCACAGTCGCCGCCCTGCGTAGAGCTGCTTGCGCGGCGGGTCGGACAGGTCGAGCGCGCCGCCCTCGGCGAAGCAGCGCACCCAGTAGGGCCGGGGCACGCCCGCCACCGAGGCCTCCAGCGTCACCGGGCTGCCCGGCGCGGCCCGTACTTCGTCGAGCGTGGCGAGCACCTCGCCGTCGTCGACGCGCAGCGGCATCTGCCTGCCCCGGCTCAGCACGAGGACCAGCCGCGCGACCTCCACCGGCTGGGCCACCGAAACGCTTGCCGTGACCCGCTTCCCACGCGTCTTGACCGTGTATGACCCCTGCACGGGCATCTGCACGACGATGCTGCGCGCGTCGCCGAGCTGCCGGCCGCGCTGGGTCAGCACGACCGGCGCGACCCGGAACGCCACGGCCGTGCCGGACGGCGGGGTCACCGACATCCCGCCCTCGGCCTCGAACCGGGCCGCCGACACCGACTCCCGCTGCCACTGCCCGTCGGGCAGCTGCCAGCTGACCTCCATCTCGCTCACGTCGTCGGGCCATTGCCAGGTCAGCAGGACGCGGTCGCCGCGGCGCTGCTGGCGCAGCGCGGGCGGTGCCGCGATCGGCAGCCACTCCCGGTGGGCGCCGATGACGGCCGCGTCGGCGGCGACCGTGACCGCGAGCAGGACCACCGCGCCGGTCGTCGGGCGGCAGCGGATGCCGCCGGGGACCGGGTGTGCTTGGCGCACCTTGCGGCCAGGCAGTGCGGACGTGCGCAGGCGGGTGCCGGGCTCAAACTCCGGCGGCTCGTCCAGCTCGCGCAGCTCCACCGTGCCGGACTCGGGCGGGTCGAACGTCACGAGGAGCCACCCCGGCTCGGCCCGGTCGGACTCGACCGCGAGCTCAGCCACCGGCTGCGGCGGCCGGGCCGGAGTCGCGCTGAACCGGATCCCGTTGGCGTGCCTGGTCTTCCCGTCCGCTCCAAGGTAGACAGCCGTGACCAGGTAGTGGTATGTCGTGCCGCTGCGCGCCCCACGGTCGTCGAACCCGGCCGCGCCCGGCGGCACGGCCACCTCGTCGCCGTCGGTGACGCCCGCGGGCGGCCGGGCCGCTCGGCGCACGACCACCGCTTCGGCCCGCGGCGGCCTGGCCCAGGACGCGGACACCAGATCGTCGGACGACGCCGTCTCGAGCTCGCCCACGTCGGGCAGCACCCACACCGGCGCGGCCGCCGGGCCCGCCTGGGCCGCCGCCTCGCCGCGCTGGGCGACGACCGAGTAGTCAAGCGCCTCGTTGGCCGGCGGATCGGTGTCGCGATAGGACGTTTGCGTGGTGTCGCCGATCGCCCGCCCGCCCCGCAGGACGGTGTATCCCACCGGCCCGGCCGTTGACGGCGATCGCTGCCATGTCACGACCACGGCCGCGCCCTCCACTTTGGACGATGCCGGCCCGGCCGGCCGCGGCGGCCACCCGCGCCGCAACTCCCGCACGCCCGGCAGGTCGGGCGCGAGCCCCACCGCGTCGTCGAGCAGCCGCCACGCCGCGTCGGCGTCGCGCTGGGCCGCGGCCCGGTCGCGCAGCTCCAGCGCCGCCTGGGCGGTCTGGATGGCCTGTGCCGCGCTCACGCGGGCGTCGTCGGGCAGCGTCTCGGGCGCCACGCCGTAGACCAATTGGTAGGCCGCCATGACCTGACGCGCGGCGAGCAGCTCGTCGAGCTGTCCGGCCAGCGGGCTGCGCGCCGCCCGAGCCTCTTCGCACCGCACCGCGAACACGAGCCGCTTCGCGTCTTGCTCTGCCAGGCCGAGCGCCCGCGCGACGCGCAGCCAGTCGGTCGTGCTGAAGTGCAGATCGCGCCGGCCGCGCACGGCCGCCGCGCACTGGAACTGCAGCAGGGCCTGCATCTGTTGCGGTGTCAGGAGGCGCAGCACGGCCAGCACGCCCTCGGCCGCTTTGCGGTTGCCGGGGCGCTGCGCCCACTCCCGCCCGAGCTGGTCCACGTGCGCACTGTCGAGGCTCAGCCGGTACCCCTCAAAAATCGAAAAACCACCGGAAAGCGCCTCCTTGCCCAGGAGAAAGTCGGCGATGTGCCTGCAGTCCAATGTAGACAGATCGGAGCGCAGCTGCGGGCTGGGCACGGGAGGCTCCGTCGCCAGCACATCGGGCGGGCGCACGGCGATGCCCTTCTGCGCCGCGACCGCCATAACCTGCGCGCGATCGTGACCGTGCGCCGCGATCTGATCGACCATCGCCGGGCTGACCATGCCGGTCGCCTCCGCGAACCCGGCCAGCTCCTCGGCCACGTCGCCGGAGCGGGCCTGCGCCTGCCGCTGCGCCTCGGCGATCCGCTGGCGCAGCTGGGCCACGGGCCCGGTCAGCAGCGGCAGCAGCTGGTGATGGTCGGTCTCAAGCCGATTGATGACATCCCTGTATGCGAGCTTGCCGCGCTGCTGCCGCCAGTGCGCCGTGACGTCGGCCACCGCGCGGGCGATCCCGGCCGGGTCCAAATTGGACGGCAACTGATAGCGCAGCATCAGATCGTCCGTGGGCCGATTGCCGGCCGACTTGGCCGGATCGAGCACCTCGCGTCGGTAGCGCTCGGGGTCGAACATCGCGGCGGCAACACATCAGCTGGTCTGCACGGTCAGGTCGAGGCGCTTGCCCGCCTCGCGCTCGACCGCGGCCACCTTGAGCAGGCCGCTGCCGTCGAGGTCGAAGGTCACCTCGATCGGCCAGCCGCGCGGTTTTCCCTTCGGGATGGCGATGTTGCCCTTGATGATCTCGCGATTGTTGGCCAGCTCGCGCGACTCCGACGCGCCCGACTGCTCCATCACCCGCACGATGACCGCGAGCTGGTTGTCCTCCAAGGTGTAATACTCCTCGGTCTTGCTGGCCGGCAGCTGGTCGTTGGCGTGCACCAGGTGATCGACGTATTCGGCCTGGTCACTTTCGTCGTAGATCACGACGCCGAACGAACGCGAAGCCACCGTGCGGATCACGCGCTTGCGCATGGCCTGCTGCTGCGCCTCGGACAGGCCCGCCTGCTTGGCCAGCACATTGGCCTGCTCCGCCTGGCGCCCGCCCTCGGCCAGCATGCGCCGATAGGTCTCCTCGAAGGCGTAGATGGCCGCGCCCTTGGCCACGGCCAGATCGGGGTCGTAGAGCTGTGGCTCGAACCCGAACTGCTCGGCCAGCCGCTCCTTGACCGCGGGCATCTTGGTCGAGCCGCCCACCAGAAGCACGTCTTCGTAACGGTCGACGCCCTTGCGCTTGGCCGTCTCGACCGTGCGCCGCGTGATCTCGAGGGCGCGGGCCAGCAGCGTGTGCGTCAGCTCCTCGAACTTCTCCCGGGTCAGCTCGATCGTGGCCATCCGGCCGGCGTGCATCACGCGCACGTTTTGCTTGGTGGTGCTGGACAGTTTGCGCTTGGCGTCCTCGGCCTGCAGCCGGACCTCCTCCACCACCTGCTCGTCGTCGGCCGGGTCGGTCACGTCGGGATGCTGCCGCCGGAACTCGCCCAGCAGGTAAAGGCTGACCTCGTCGTCCCAGTCGGCCCCGCCCAGGTCGTGGTCGCCGTCGGTGCACACCGTGATGATGTTGCCGTCGCGCATCGAGATGACCGTGGTGTCAAACGTGCCGCCGCCCAGGTCGAACACGAGGATCGTGCGGTCGGTGGCGGCCGTCAGCGAGCCGTAGCTGATCGCCGCCGCGATCGGCTCGCTCACGATGTCGATGACGTTGAGCCCGGCCAGCTCGCCCGCCTCCTTGGTGGCGGCGCGCTCGTTGATGCCGAAATAGGCCGGCACCGTGATGACCACGTCCTTGACCTCGCCGCCGGTGCCGACCGCCGTGTCGGCCGCGAGCTTGCGCAGGATCTGCGCCGAGATCTCCTCCGGCCGGTATTGGCGGCCGTGGAACTCATAGGTCACCTGATGGCCCATGTCGCGCTTGATCCGGGTCTTGACGTTCTTCGCATCGATCTTCAGCGCGTCCTTGGCGACGGCGCCCACCACAATGTTGTCGGGCGACTCGAAATAGACCACCGAGGGCGTCGTGTCCGCCTCGTCAAGGTTGCGCACCACAGTAGGCCGATTGGTATCACCCATATAGGCGACACACGAATAGGTGGTGCCGAGGTCGATGCCGAAAACTGTCATTGCCTTCCGTCCCCTTCGAATCGAGCCACCACCACGTCGGCCCGCCTGATCACCCGGTCGGCGGTGGCGAAGCCGGCCGCCCGCACCTCGGCAATCGTGTTGTCCTCTACCGCGTTTGCGGCCGCCGCGGCCGCGACCGGACGGTGTCGCACCGGATCGTAGACCTCGCCCACCACAGTCTCGAACCGCTCCACCCCGACACCGGTCAGGATATCGACCGCCTCGTCGGCCACCGCGTCGAGCAGGTCGGCCGTGCTGCCTGGCGAACTGCTCGGTGAGCTGTCGGGATTGGACCGCACCTGCGCCGCCGCCTTGCGCGCCATGTCGTGCAGCCGGAACAGCCCGTTGCGCACGGGCGACAGCAACGCCTCGAGCTCACCGCGGCGCAATCGCTGATTTTCCTCGTGCAGCCGGTCGATGACCGACTCGCGGAACGCGGCCCGCTCGTGCTCCTGCCTGATCGCCGCTGCGAGATTGTCCAATGTGGACGCTATGTCCGGCTCTGGTCGATCCACGGTTGCGAGACTAGTGTGCGGGAGCAGAATGGAAAAGGTGTACAGCAATCGCATGACCCTCCAGACACCCGGATGCGTGCTGTTCCTGATCGACCAGTCCAGCTCGATGGCGGGCTGGACCTCGGTCGGGGTCGCCGACATGCTCAACCGCCTGCTCTCCGGTCTCCTGGCGCGATGCACCGACGGTGGGGTGGTGCGCGATTTTCTCCACGTGGGGGTGATCGGCTACGGCACAAAAGTCCACACGCGACTGTTGGGCCCGATCAGCCGCCTGCCCAAGGCGCGGCCCGGTGTCCTGCTGCCCGGGCCCAGCGACGGGCACGGCCGCCTGGTCAAGGTCAAGCCCTGGCCGCTGCTGATCTGGTTCGACCCGCAGGCCGGCGGCGGCACGCCGATGTGCGCCGCCATCCGCACGGCGATGGATGAATGCAAGAAATTCATGCGCGCTCACCCCGACTCCTTTCCGCCTCTCGTCATCAACCTGACGGACGGCGAGGCGACCGACGGCGACCCGCTCGGCATCGCCCACAAACTGACCGCCCTGTCCGGCCGCGACGGCCGGCCGCTGATGTTCAACCTGCACCTGAGCGGCAGCGGCGGCGACCCGATCGAATATCCGGCGGCCCTGGGGCGGATGCGCAACCCCCAAGCGCACAAACTGTTCGAGATGTCCAGCGTGCTGCCCGAGCAGATGCGCCAGGCGGCCGCGCGCATGCGCGTGCACCTGGAGGAGGGCGCGCGCGGGTTCGCCTACAACGCACGATTGGACTCGCTGGCCCGGTTCCTCGACATTGGACTGCCCGGGTCGATGCTGCCGACACGTCGTTCGACTCGCACATAGACCGCTGACGCTACAGTGGGCGACGTGTCCGCTACCCGATCTTTGCTGACGACCCTGTCGGCCTTCCTGAGCGTCGCGCTGATCGCGGCGTCGGCGGCCTGCGTGCCGCAGGGGCCGACCGTCGACGACTACCGGGCGAAGTCCCCCACCCTGGCCAAGGCCGACCGGGAGCGGGTTCTACGCATAGGCGTGCAGGCAGACCTGCCGCTGATGAGCGAACGTGACGATGCGACGGGCAAATGGTCCGGCTTCGAGGTGCAGCTGGCCACGCTGCTGGCGCAGCAGCTCGGCTTCACGCGACCGGAGAGCTACCAGTTCGTGCCGCTCACGACCGAGAAGCGGATCAGCTCGCTGCAAAGCGGCGACGTGCACCTGGTGGTCGCCGACTTCTCGGTGACCGACGAGCGGCGCAAGCTCGTGCGGTTCGCCGGGCCGTACTTCCTCACCACCCCCGAGATCATGATCCGTCGGGCGGACCAGGACAAGATCAAGACCATCGATCAGCTCAAGCAGGCGAAGGTGTGCACCACGGGCGGATCGACGTCCTCCCAGGTGCTCACGAAGTACGGAGTGCCGCACTCGTTGCTGGCCACGGGCGCCGAGTGCGCCAAGGGCGTGGCCGACGGCACCTACGACGTGCACTGCACCGACGACGTGGCCATCGCCGGCCGGGTGCACCGCGCCCCCGACCTGCTGCTGAAGGTGGACATGCCGTTCTCCGACACCGAGCCGCTGGGTGTCGGACTGCCGCTGGACGACCCGTTCCTGGAGGGACTCGTCGCGCACTACCTCGGCAAGCAGCTGGAGCTGGGCAGTCGGAGCCAGTGGCAGGCGGCCTACGACGCCACGCTGCAGGTGGTGCTCGGCCCCAAACAGCAACCCCCGCTCTTTCCGGGGTATCCGGTGCTGCGCGACCACGACGACAACAACCGGCGCTGAGCCGTGACGACCTCCGCAAAGACCTTCGCCAAGCCGGAACGGGACAACACCGGGTTCTGGACTGTCGCGATTGGAGCGCCGGTCCTGCTGTCCGTGCTGCGGCTGTGGGTCGAGGCGGGCGGCGAACTGCAGACCACGCTGCTGCTCGTCGAGCACGTGGATCCGATCAACCTCGTGGCGGCGCTCGTCGCGACCGGCAGCTGGCTGGTGTCCGCGATGTTCGTTGCGGCCCTTGCCATCGGGGGTGTGCTGGGCGCCGGCGGCGAGACCGGCCGGCAGATGTGGGTCGCCCGGTGGGCGGAGCAGACGCCGCCCTGGGTGAAGCTCGGCAGTTTCACCATCGCCGCCTTCACCTGGCAGCTGATCTACCTGCCCATGCTGCTGCTCGCGCTGTGCGCGGCCTATCAGCTCTCGCCGCGGCGGGTCTGGGTCGCGCTGGTGGGCCTCGCTTTCTACGCCGTCCTGATTGGACAGACGCTGCTCGAGGCGTTGCGCCTGGCCGATCCGCGGGCCCGCGCGATGGCCGTGCTGCTGCTGGCCGGGCCGGTGGTGCTGGCGCTGTTCATCGCGGGCCCGTTGCGGCCGGGGTTCGTACGGCCGTTCGCGGTCGGCGCGCAGCTGTTCGGCGTCGGGCTGCTGCTGTGGGCGGCGCTGCCGATGGTCACGACGCCCGTGCTGCCGCTGACCGTCACGGTCGTGTCCGGGCCCGGGGATTCGGTCGAATACGTGCGCGGGCACGTCATCACGACCGACGACGTGAGCACGGTCGTGCTCGAGGAGAACGGGCAGGTGCGCTACCTCCCCAACGAGGACATCGAGGCGCAGGATCTCTGCCCGACCAGTCAGGAGATTCCCCGTTTCCCGCTGCGCTTCCTCTTCCCGGGCATGGAACCGGTCTCGCTCGAGCACTCTGTGCTCAGCGGCCTCGGGCGGGCCAATCGCGGGTCGACGCCGGGCAGCCCCGCATGCCGCTCCCGCAATAGGTAGGTTGCGTATGGCGCACGATCGTGCTTATCGTGGTCGGGTGAGCAAGGGCGAGTCCACGCGTCAGGCGGTGCTCGAGCGGGCGGTCGAGGTGGCCAGCCGGCTCGGCCTGTCCGGCCTGACCATCGGCTCGCTGGCCAACGAGGTCGAGCTGTCCAAGAGCGGGCTGTTCGGCCACTTCCGGTCCAAGGAGGCCCTGCAGCTGCAGGTGCTGGCGTTCGCGCGGGAGTCGTTCACCGACCAGGTGGTGCGGCCCGCGCTTTCGACGCCGCGCGGGGAGCCCCGCCTGCGCGCGCTGTTCGAGCACTGGTTGGCGATGGTGCGCGATTCGGCGGCCGGGTGCCTGTTCGTGTCGGCGGCGACCGAGTTCGACGACCAGCCCGGCGCTGTGCGCGATCAGTTGGTGCGCGATCATCTCGACCTGATGGAGTCGATCGCGCAGATGTTCCGCACGGGGCTCACCGAGGGCCAGTTCCGGCCGGATGCCGACGCCGAGCAGTTCGCGTTCGAGCTCGACAGCCTGATGCTGGGCTTCTTCCACGCGCATCGCCTGATGGGCGATCCTGACGCCGAGGTCAGGACGCGTCGCGCGTTTGATCGTTTGATCCGGGACGTCCGGATCTAAGCCAATTCTCATGAGGGGATGATCGAAGTGGCGTTCCAAAAAAGCACGATCGTTCGTGCTTCACGTCCACTGTTTTCAACACTCGAGGCCGTAGCACCCGGGCCTGGGTCGGTCCTGGCCGAGCGCATGTGGTGTTACGTCCCACGGGCGAAGGCCGGCCGGGCCGCGCCCGTCGCCAAGGCGGGCGAGCGGTTCACCGTGCGGGTCAACGGGCGCGACGTCGCGGCCGAGGCGTGGGGCGATGGCCCGATCGTGTACCTGACGCACGGCTGGGGCGGCTGGCGCACCCAGCTCGACCGGTTCGTCCACCCGCTGCTGTGGACGGGGCACCGGGTCGTCACGTTCGACGCGCCCAGCCACGGCGACTCCGCGCCGGGCGCGTTCGGGGCCGGGCGCGGCCTGCTCAACGAGTTTTCCGAGGCGCTCACCGCCGTCGCCGCGGTCACCGGCCCGGCGCACGCGGTCGTCGCCCACTCGCTCGGCGCCACCGCCACGGCCCTTGCTGTCCTGGACGGCCTGCCCGCCTCGCGCCTGGTGCTCATCTCGCCCATGGCCGACCCCATCCCGTACACCATAGAATTTGCGCAGGCCTTCGGTTTCGGGGAGAAAATCCGCCAAGCTTTCCTTCGCCGGCTTGAGCTTCGGGTCGGTCGCCGCATGATTCATTTTTCGGTACCGGCGAGAGCCCGCGCCCATCAGTCGCCCCTGCCGGCCGCCCTCATCGTGCACGACCGCCAGGACAAGCAAATGCACTACAGCGACGGCGAAACCATCGCCGCCGCATGGCCCGGCGCCGAGCTCATGACCACCACGGGCCTGGGCCACCTGCGCATCCTGCACGACTCGGAAGTCATCGACCGGGCCGTCGCCCACATCACCGCCCGCGTCCCGGCCTGACTCCCACGGCCGGCCTGTGGGGCTGGGGGCCGCCCGCCCCACCCCACAGCGGCAGCCCGCCGCGGGCCACGGCGCGACTGGGCACGCTGTGAGCCGGGCCACTGAGAAGGCCGCGACCGCCGCTGCCCGGCCTTCGCACCTTGCGGCCGGACTCGTCACACGTCCCGGCCGTCCGTGGCATCGGCCACCGAGCCGGTGAGCTTGCGCAGCAACGTGCGCAGGGTCGCGGTCTCGTCGGCCGTGAGCGCCATCGCGCGGGAGATCGCCGGCGGGATGGGACGTGCCCGGTCCCGCAGCGCCCCGCCCTCGTCGGTCAGCACGAGATCGACCGTGCGCTCGTCGCTGGCGCGCCGCTGCCGGCGCAGATAGCCGCCCGTCTCGAGCCGCTTCAGCAGCGGGGTGAGCGTGCCGTAGTCCAGGTGCAGGGCCGCGCCGAGGTCCTTCACCGAGCAACTGCCCCGCTGCCACAGCACCAGCATCACCAGATACTGCGGGTAGGTCAGGCCAAGCTCATCGAGCAGCGGTCGATAGACGCCCGTCACCGCGCGCGAGGCGGCGTAGAGCGCGAAGCACAGCTGGTCGTCGAGCAGCAGCGAACGGGACACAGCGACGTCGGTCTTCACCTGCTTCATGTGAAAAATATATCACGTACCCGATTAACTTGTGCACGATGTAAACGCACGCTAGGTTTTGGGGCATGAGCAAAGTAGTTCTCGAGCCGGCGGCCAACGAGTTCGCCGCGGCCACCGCCAATCCGCCCTACCTGTTCGACCTCGGGCCGGTGGCCGGCCGTGAGACGGTCGACCAGGTCCAGGCCGGTGAGATCGCCAAACCCGACGTCGATGTCGAGGACCGGTCCGTCCCGGGCGGGCCGTCAGGCGACGTCTCCGTGCGCATCGTCCGGCCGGCCGGCGCGACCGGAGTCCTGCCCGTGATCGTCTACCTGCACGGCGCAGGATGGGTCTTCGGCAACGCGCACACCCACGACCGGCTCGTGCGCGAGCTCGCCGCGGGCACGGGAGCGGCGGTCGTGTTCCCCAACTACAGCCTCTCGCCCGAGGCGAAATATCCGACCGCGATCGAGGAGAGCTTCGCGGTGGCCCGGTGGATCGCCGCCAACGGCGCCGACGAAGGTCTCGACCCGCAGCGGATCGCCGTGGCCGGCGACAGCGTCGGCGGCAACATGAGCGCGGCGTTGACCCTGCTGGCCAAGCAGCGCGGCGGCGTGCATTTCGTGCAGCAGGTGCTGTTCTACCCGGTGACCGACGCCGGCTTCGACACACCGTCCTATCACGAGTTCAGCGAGGGATACTTCCTGCGCCGCGACGCGATGCAATGGTTCTGGGACCAATACACGACCGACCCCGCGCAGCGCGCCGAGATCACCGCCTCGCCGCTGCGGGCCACCACCGAGCAACTCACCGGCCTGCCGCCCGCGCTGGTCATCACGGCAGAGGCCGACGTGCTGCGAGACGAGGGCGAGGCCTATGCCAACAAGCTGCGCCAAGCCGGCGTGCCCGTGACGGCCGCGCGTTACCAGGGCATCATCCACGACTTCGTGATGCTCAACGCCCTGCGCGGCACCTACGCGGCCGAGGCCGCCATCAACCAGGCCATAGCCACCCTGCGCACCGCACTGCACGGCAAGGCCTGACCACTACCAGGAGTCATCACCTTCCGCTTTTAGTGGTGATGGCCTTGCCTGCCAAGGGTTTCCACGGGGGTTGCGCCAGGGCGGGTCCACTGCGGCACGGGGCGGCTGGTCGGGCCCCAGGCGGCGTTGCCTTCCGCGTCCGAGCGCCAATACCAGCAGATCGGCGAGCCATGCCCACCGACCGGCGAGCCGGCATCAGGAGCCTCGGGCCAGCCCTCGGGATTGTCCTGCCACCCTTCACGACGGCCGTAGGGCGTCATGTCGAGCAGGCCGAGCGACCCGTCGGCGGGCTCGTTGCCCCGGCCCGTCGTGGAGTAGGTGAGGAACACGCGGTCGCCGTCGCGCAGGTAACAGATGATGTGCCCCTCTTGCGCGAAGAGCGGCGCCTCCACGCCCCGCACCGAATACCACGGCTGGGTGTAGCCCATGAACTCGACGTAGGGAGCCACCTCGTCCCACGGGCCCGAGGTCAACACGGCCGACGAGACGCCCCGGGCGTGGAGATAGACGGCGTCGTTCATGTGCCAGAGGTTGAAGGTGCAGCCCTCGCACTGCCCCTGATGCGGCGCGCCGTCGTACCACATGGAGTGGTAGACCACGAGCTCGTCGCGGCCCTGGAACAGGTCCTGGAACGGGACCGGGCCGTCGGATCCGACGACCTCGACCGTCCCGTCGAACTCCACCATCGGCAGCCGCCGTCGGGCCGCGGCGATGGCGTCGCCCTCGCGGGTGTGGGCCTTCTCCCGGACCAGAAGCTCGTCCCGGGCGGCCTGCCAGGTGGCCAGGTCCACCACGGGCGGGCGGCCGGGCAGCGCGGCGGCCGGATCGTTTGGCGTGGTCGTCATGGTGACCTCCGTGGGTTTCTCGTGCCCGGGCAGTGTCATACCAAGTCCTACTACGATCAGACCAGACGCACGACTCGGCCGGGCCCGCACCGGCCACGCCGGGCTGACAAGTTCACCGGCGCTGTTAGTGGCCGGCGGCGTCCCAGTCGCGGCCGACGCCGACGGAGACCTCGAGCGCGACGGTGAGCTGGTGGGCGCCGCCCATCTGCTCGTGCACCAACGCCTCCAACGCTTCCCGCTCGCCCGGCGCCACCTCGAACACGAGCTCGTCGTGCACCTGCAGCAACATGCGCGACTTGAGCTTGGACTCGCGCAAGGCCGTGTCGACGCGCAGCATGGCCACCTTGATGATGTCGGCGGCCGAGCCCTGGATCGGCGCGTTGAGCGCCATGCGCTCGGCCATCTCGCGCCGCTGCCGGTTGTCGCTGTTGAGGTCGGGCAGGTATCGCCGCCGCCCCAGCACGGTCTGGGTGTATTCGTCGCGCCGGGCCTGGTCGACCACGCGGTGCAGGTAGTCGCGCACGCCGCCGAACCGCGCGAAATAGTCCTCCATCAGCGCGGAAGCCTCGCCGGTCGAGATGCCCAGCTGCTGCGACAGCCCATAAGCCGAAAGCCCGTAGGCCAGCCCGTAGGACATCGCCTTGATTTTGCGCCGCTGATCGGCGGTCACCTCCTCGGTGTCGAACACCTTGGACGCGATCGTCGAGTGCAGGTCCTCCCCCGACGCGAACGCCTCGATCAGCCCTGCGTCCTCGGACAGGTGCGCCATGATGCGCATCTCGATCTGGCTGTAGTCGGCCGTCATCAGCGACTCGTAGCCCTCGCCCACCATGAACGCCCGCCGGATGCCCCGCCCCTCCTCCGTCCGGATAGGAACGTTTTGCAGGTTGGGGTCGGTGCTCGACAGCCGACCGGTGGCCGCCACGGTCTGGAAGAACGTGGTGTGGATGCGCCCGTCGTCGCTCACCGACTTGAGCAGACCGTCCACAGTGGACTTCAGCTTGGCCACGTCTCTGTGCCGCAACAGGTGCGCCAGCAACGGATCCTGCGTCTTGGCGTGGAGCGCCTGCAGCGAATCGGCGTCGGTGGTGTAGCCCGTCTTGATGCGCTTGGTCTTCTCCAGCCCGCGCTCCTCGAACAGGATCTGCTGCAGCTGCTTGGGCGAACCGAGGTTGAACTCCCGCCCGACCACTTCGTAAGCCGACTGCGCCGCCGCCTTGACCTCGCCGCCGAAGCGCGACTCCAGGCCGGACAGATAGTCGGTGTTGGCCGCGATGCCGATGCGCTCCATGCCGGCCAGCACATAGACCAGCGGCAGCTCAACCTCCCTGAGCAGGCGGGTGCCGCCGTGCGCGCCCGAACCGGCCCGGTCGAGCTCGGCCGACAGCGCGTCGACCAGATCGAGCGTCGCCCGCGCGCGCAGCATCAGCGCGTCGGCCGCCGATGTGTCGGGCCCGTCGCCGAAGTCGAGCGTGAGCTGCCCGTTGTCGGGCTTGGTCTCGGCACGCAGCTCCCGGTGCAGATAGCGCAGCGCGAGATCGGCCAGGTCATACATCCGCTGATCGGGCCGGGCCAGATAGGCCGCGAGCTCGGTGTCGTGGCTGATCCCGCGCAGCTGCCACCCGTGCGCCGCGAACGCGAGGATCACCGGCTTGGCATTGTGCAGCACCTTGGGCTTGCCCTCGTCGGCCAGCCACGCGGCCACGGCCTTCTCGTCGGCCTCGGACAGCTCCGCCGGGTCGAAGAACGCGGCCGTCTCGGCGCCGGCCAGACCCACCCCGTTGACCGTGCCCGTGCCGCGCCCGGCCGTGCCGCTCACGGCGATGCCCACCGGCTTGCTCGCGTGATCCTTCAGCCACGCCGCCACCGACCCCGGCGCGGTGAGCAGCTCGCCGTTGACCGCGAACCCCTCGTCGGCCTCGGCGGGCGCGGACTTTTCCAGGTAGTCGTAGAGCCGGTCGCGCAGCACCCGGAACTCGAGCGCGTCGAACACTCGGTGCACCGCCTCGCGATCCCAACCCTCCCAACGGGTGTCGGCCACGGCCAGGGGCACCTCGAGGTCGTCGAGCAGCCGGTTGAGCTGGTGGTTGCGGATCACGGCCGCGAGGTGCTCGCGCAGGCTCTCGCCCGCCTTGCCCTTGATCTCGTCGGCGTGGGCGATCACGCCGTCGATGCCGTCGTATTGGGTGACCCACTTCGCCGCCGTCTTCGGGCCGACGCCCGGCACGCCGAGCAGGTTGTCGCTGGTCTCGCCCACGAGCGCGGCCAGATCGCGGTAGCGCGCGGGCGGCACCAAATATTTGTCCTCAACGGCGGCAGGGTCCATGCGGGCGATCTCGGAGACCCCACGCTTCGGGTAGAGCAGGGTGACATGCTCGTTGACCAGCTGCATGGTGTCGCGGTCGCCGCTGGAGATGACCACCTTCATGCCCGCCTCGGTGGCCTGCCGGGCCATCGTGGCGATGATGTCGTCGGCCTCGTAGCCCTCCATCTGCACATGCTTGATGCGCAGCGCGTCGAGCACCTCCTGGGTGAGGCTCACCTGGCCCTTGAACGGCGTCGGCGTCTCGCTGCGGCCCGCCTTGTATTCCTTGTATTGCTCGCTGCGGAACGACACCCGCGACACGTCGAACGCCACGGCGATGTGTGTGGGCTTCTCGTCGCGCAGCATGTTGATCAGCATCGAGGTGAAGCCAAACACCGCGTTGGTCGGCTGGCCCGTGACCGTGGAGAAGTTTTCCACCGGCAGGGCAAAGAACGCGCGGTATGCCAGGGAGTGGCCGTCTAGTAGCAGCAGGGTCTCGCTCACCCGTGCAGCTTATTCCCTGGGTCTGACATTCCCGGTGGAGGCCGCCCGCTCCT
>JBIOYB010000600.1:0-2014 GCA_044869915.1 Allorhizocola sp. | reverse complement strand
ACATCCGGCAGTGGGCGAAACTGTGGAACGCCGACCCCAAACCGTTCGTATGGAAGAAAACCGCCGAGGAGATCCTCACCTCACTCAGCCGATATCTCTCACGGATTTCCGGCGCAGGACACTAGCGGCGATCGATACCGCGATCGCTGAGGTCGACGAGG
Organism: Allorhizocola sp.; assembly: GCA_044869915.1. Classification (GTDB taxonomy): domain Bacteria; phylum Actinomycetota; class Actinomycetes; order Mycobacteriales; family Micromonosporaceae; genus Allorhizocola. The sequence continues at coordinate 1,853 of JBIOYB010000600.1, read as the reverse complement.
ATCTGTCGGGTTCTCGGGTGCGTGGGCGGCTGGTGGCCTGCCGCGATGGCAAGAAGCCGCTTTCCCGGTCGACCAGGCGGCGCGCTGACGTGGTCGAACTGCCTCGGTTGCCGGTAGAAAACCGGACCTTAGGCCGCACCTTCACCACGAGGGACGGGCGCACGTTGCGGCCTTCCACGCTGTTGACGGTGACGCTCGGCTCGCACGGCAAGGTGCACACGGGTGCTCGTACAAGACGGGGCTGGCTCGTGCCGTGCGAGTGCGGCACGTTGCACGGGCAGCGTGACCCGCTGCTGGGCACGCCGCTCGACCCGAGCAGCTACAACTACCGAGCGGCTGCGCTGGATGCCATCCACTTCGCTGCTGTGCTTGACCGGTTCTGGCAGAACCTACGCCGCGCGGTTGGGTGGAAGGTGCAGTACGCGGGCGCGGTCGAGCTACAGCGGCGTTTGGCGCCACATGCCCACTTCGCGGTCCGGGGCACCATGCCCCGACAGGTCATGCGTCAAGTCGCGGCTGCCACATACCACCAGGTGTGGTGGCCACCGTTCGACACCATGCACTACACCGTCGAACGACCGCCGGTGTGGGACACCGATGCGCGGTCCTATGTGGATCCTCGGACCAAGCGGGCGCTGCCGTCCTGGGGCGAGGCCGTCTTCGGCTCGGCTGAGCCGGCGTATGTGGTGCGGCTCGGGAAGGTCGATCTGCGTGGGATCGCCCACGGCAGCAAGGACGCCGAGCGGTCCATCCGCTATGTCACGAAGTACCTGACCAAGGATCTGGCCGAGCACGCTCCCGTGGGCTCGGAGGCTCAGCGGGCGCACTTCGACCGGCTGCGAGCCGAGCTCGCGATCCTGCCCTGCTCACCTCGATGCGCCAACTGGCTGTTGTACGGCGTGCAGCCGGACAAGGCCAAGCCTGGCCTGGTGCCGGGTCGGTGCACGGGCAAAGTCCACCAGGAACGCACGCTCGGGTTCACCGGACGGCGGGTGCTCATCTCGCGGCAGTGGTCGGGCAAGACCCTGGCCGATCACCGGGCGGACCAACGCGACTGGGTCAGAACTGTCCTTTCTGGAGCCCTAGCGGACGACGAGCAGCAGGACGCGGGGAAGGGCTCGCGGTACACGTTCGAGCTTGCCAAGCCAGACGACCCAGACGTGCATTCAGCACGCGTCCGCATCCTGCGTTCCATCTCCGAGCGCCAGCGATGGAAGGCGCAGCTCCAACTACTGCGAGGCGACCCGCCAAACTGTTTCGGCAAAAGAGATCAACAACGGGGAGGAAGGCAATGAGTGATGACGACCTACTGACGATTCCGCAGGTATGCGAGCTCCTAAAGCCGCTGTCGAAGCGGACGTTCTACCGGTGGCGCGAGCTCGGCAAGGCTCCGGCTTGCATTCGCTTGCCTAACAACGAATTGCGGGTCTATCGCCGGGATCTGCGGCGTTGGCTTGAACGGCATCGGGAGGGCGTCGCGTGAGTACCACCCGCCAGGTAAAGATCTACGCCATCCAGACCAAGGTCAGCCATCTGACGAAGAAGAAGTCATACGTGGTCCGATGGGCGGCCGGCGGCAAGGAATCCTCCAAGTCGTTCGCCAGCTCGGCACTCGCGGACAACTTCAGGACAGATCTGAAGAAGGCCGTCAATGCCGGAGAACTGTTCGATACCGAAACTGGGCTACCGGAGTCGTTGCAACCAAAGGCGGCGGGCGAAACCGTCTTTGGCTTCGCCCAGGCGTACGTCAAGGCGAAGTGGCCAGACGCGGCGGCAAACTCGCGTCGCGGGATAATAGAATCCGTTGTGGGCGTGGTGATTGCGCTCGTGAGTCATGACATCGGCCGCCCCGA
>JBIOYB010000599.1:0-15249 GCA_044869915.1 Allorhizocola sp. | reverse complement strand
CTGAATCAACCCCCATCACCAGCCTAATTTACGAGCTCACATGGCGTCATAGAGACAACGGCGTAGCGAGCGCACCCGCACCATTTTCTGTCCACAGTGGAGCCCTGCCAAGGGATGGGAGCCTAATAAGGATATGCATCATACGCAATATTTAGCTTGCTCGATTAGTGGCCGGCGGAGAAGGCCGAGTCGAAGACGCCACGAGCCTCCGGATCCGGGCATAGCCGGCATGCTAACCGGCGGGGGCCGGGCCTATCGTGACCGGGACACCGTTGAACACCGCGTTGCCCGATGGCACATCTATCACGGCCTCATCGGTGAGCGCATTCGCGTTGACGCCGGGGCTCTTGGCCGCCACGCGCTGGCCGCTGCCGCCGTGGCCCCAGCCGTGCGGCAGGCTCACCACGCCAGGCATGATCGTGTCCACCGGCTCGAGCGGCACCTCCATCGCACCGGCCGCGGACCGGACCACCGCCCGATCCCCAAGGCCGTATCTGGCCACGTCCACGGGGTTGATCTGCAACGTGCACTCGTTGCTGCCACCCATCAGCGACGGCACGTTGTGCATCCAGCTGTTGTTGGAGCGCAGGTGCCGCCGTCCAATAAGGAGCAACTCGGCGGCCGGCTCGGCGGTGCGCGACCGCAGCCGGGCGACGTCGGCCACCAACTCCACGGGCGCCAGATCGATGCCACCGGACCGGGTGCAGATCAGCTCGCGGATCCGCGGCTGCAGCGGACCGAGATCGACTCCGTGCTCCTGATCCCGGATCGCGGCCAGCGACAAGCCGTACCCACCAAACTTCAAAAGCGCGTCAAGGAGCAGATCGGGACCGCTGCCCTCAAGACCGGCGCGGATTTCCGCAGAGCCGGCACCGGCCAGCACCTGGCCGACGATCATCTCGTGCGCCACTTCCGGTGAGGCGTCGGCGCCCTGCCCGGCGAGCATCAGGAACAGCTTGGCGAGGATGTCGTGCTCCTGGCGTTGGCCCGGCTCGAGCGGCAGGATCGGCGCGGAGTAGCGCGCATAGTTGCGCACCATGATGATCTGGACCAGGAAGTCGAAGTGCGCGGTCTGCATCATCCGGGGTGGTGGCAGGATCACGTTGGCGTGCTTGGTGGTTTCGTTCAGATACGGGTCGACGCACACCATGAAGTCCAGACCGGCAAACGCGCGATCCAGCCGCGGCCCGTTGGGCGCCGACAGCACCGGATTGCCACCGATGACGACCATCGCCCGGACCTGCCCGTCGCCGGGTGTCTCGATCTCGTCGGCGAGGGTGGCGACCGGCAGTTCACCGAGCGCGTCGGGCAGGCCGTGCACCCGGCTGTGGAAGTTGCCCGTCGTGAACGGCACGCCAGGCCGGAAGATCTCCAGGCTCGCGGTCTTGGCGAACATCGCCCCGCCCGGCCGGTCGAGGTTGCCGGTCAGGACATTGATCGCGTCGACGAGCCAGCTCGCGAGCGTGCCGAACTCGACCGTGCACGTCCCGGTCCGCCCGTACACGGCCGCCGTCCGCGCCGCCGCGAGCTCTCGAGCCAGCCGGACGATGGTCTCGGCGGGCACGCCACAGTGCGGTGCGACGCGCTCGGGCGGGAACTCGGCGGCCAGCGCCCGCAATCGTGCGGCCCCCACCACGGGCACGCCGTTGAGCTCGTCGCTGACGGCGGTCAGTCCTTCGGCGAACAGCGTGTGGACAATCCCGAAAAGCAGGAGCGGATCGGTGCCCGGGCGGATGAAGTGGTGTTCGTCGGCGACCTCGGCGGTCCGGGTCCGCTTGGGATCGATCACGACGAGCTTGCCGCCACGGCGGCGCAACTCCTTGAGCCTGCGCGGGAAGTCCGGGGCCACGCACAGGGATCCGTTGGACACCAACGGGTTAGCGCCGAGCACGAGCAGGTGGTCGGTGCGGTCGAGGTCGGGGACCGCGACCGCGAACGCGTCGCCGAACATCAGCCCCGACGACACATGCTTGGGCATCTGGTCGATCGTGCCCGCCGAGTAGATGTTGCGGCTGCCCGACACCTGCGTCAGCGCCTGCCGGTACATGAAACCGGCCATGGTGTGGAAGGTGGGGTTGCCGAAATACAGGGCCAGCGCGTCGCGCCCGTGCACGTCGAGGACCCGGCGCAGCCCGTCGTTGACGATGCGGAACGCTTCGTCCCAGCCGGCCTCGCGCCAGTCATCGCCGTCGCGCACCAGCGGCCCGGTCAGCCGGTCGGGGTCCTCGTCCAGCTGCCCGAGGCTGGCCCCCTTCGGGCACAGGAAGCCTTGGGAGAAGGGGTCCTTCTCATCGCCGCGCACCGACGTCACCTGGCCGGTGTCGTTGAGCGTGAGCTTCAGACCACAGGCTGCCTCGCACAACGGGCATGTCCGGTAAGCGGTTCTGGTCATCAGATACTCCCGAGCTCTATCGTCGTTCGGCCGCGCCCGCGTGCCAGGCACGCGGCTCTAGCCTCACAGCGGACCCGGCGCGGCTCATCTTCTGGCGTGCGCAGTCAGAGCGACCTCGGGCGCGATGGGACGGTCCCGGCTTCCCGGTCCAGCCGCATCCCGTCGTTCTCAGGTACCCGCGACGTAGTTCACCCGGAAGAGCTGATCCGCCCTGCCGTGACACGGCCACTGCCACATCGGCGCGAAGTCGGCGTACGAAGCGCCCCCGACACTCAGGCACAGGTTGGTCTGGTGAGACCAGATCAGCACGGGCCGCTGCGCCCACAGGTCGTCCTTATTGGACACAACCCATTCGCGGTCCCAGCCGCCGGTCTCGCACTGGTCCTGCGTGAGCAGCCCGGGGCCGTAGCCGACGATGGTGATGCACAGCTGGCTGTGCCGGTTTTCGAACTTGCGGATGGTCTGCCCGTTGGGCAGGGTCTCCATGTGGCGAACCCGCCAGTGCTGGGCGCCGAAGTTGCCCCGCGTCATCTGCACGATGCGGACGCCGGGCTCCTTCGAGTGGTTCTCCGGCATGAGCACCTTGCCGCTGTGCTCGGCCACGATGTAGTAGAAGGGCCCCGGCCCGGCCAGTGCGGCCTGGGGGGAGGCGAAGACGCCGGCCGCGATCGCGACCGCCGTTGCCATCGCGCCCATTGCCCTTGCGAATACGCGGGATTTCCGGTTTTTCGTCATCTGAGGATCTCTTTCTGGGCCTGGAACAGCGCACGCCGGTCGGCGTGCCGCAATCACGGTGCGGCGTCGCGCCACCAGAGGGCACGGCAACAACCTGTAATTGCCGGTAAACTGCCGGGACCGGGGCATGGTGGTGTCAAATCCGCGACCCTCCGGAAAGGACGCACCGGGATTTCGCCACTCACAGGCGCTGGTCGTGGTCCGTGCACCGGGAAGTCATCGCCGACAAGACCGCGCCCGGCAACCTTGTCCTGTTGCGCCCGGACGGGCGGGTCGTCGCCTCGACCGCGGTGGGGTCGCTGCCCGACTTGGTGACCTTTGACGCGACCGGCCTGCGGCTGCTGGTGGCCAACGAGGGCGAGCCCAACTCTTACAGCCGGCCGGATTCGGTCGACCCGCCCGGCAGCGTGCGCGTGGTCAGCGTGCTGCGGCCGACGGCAGTGGGCTTGACCCCAGCGACCGCGACAACGCCATCGCCATCGACAACTGGCCGGTCAAGGGGATGTTCCTGCCGGAGGGCATCGACTCCTTCCGCGTGCGTGGGCGGACCTATCTGGCCACGGCCAACGAGGCCGATGTCCGGGAGTGGCCCGGCCTGACCGGGGCGGTGCGGTTGGGCAACGCCGCCTATCCGCTCGATCCCACGGTGTTTCCCAACGCCGCCGCGCTGAAGGCCAACGCCGCCCTGGGCCGGCTCAACGTCAGTCTGGTCGACGGCAAGAGTCCGGCCGGCACTGCATACCGGACGATTTACGCCTATGGCGGCCGCTCGTTTTCGATCTGGTCGGCCGACGACGGCCGGTTGGTCTGGGACAGCGGGGATGACTTCGAGCGCGTCACGGCCCAGGCGCTGCCGTCGAACTTCAACTCCAACAACGACGAGGACAATTTCGACACCCGCAGCGACGACCGGAACCCGGGCCAAGCGTTATCGCAATTAACTCGGTCTATTTTGCCAGTTCAAGACACTTTTACTTGGTACCGTCGCGCCAGAACGAGAAAGTCCGAAACTCACCCGTGAGGCGCCGACAGCATGACCACAGAACAGACCACCGCCCCGGATCGCGACACCGCCGTCGCCGACGTCCCACCGATCTGGCGCCCCGGCCTGCTCGCCGCCACGACGATCCGGATCCTCGGCTGGGCGGAAAGGCTCAACCGGCGCTGCTCCAAAGTGCCCAATGTCGCGGTCCAGGCCACCCGGGACTTCCCCTGGGCAAAGGAGTTGGAGGCCGACTGGGCGGCGATCCGCGACGAGCTCCAGCAGGTGCTGCACCGCCAAAACGAGCTGCCGGCGTTCCAAAACATCGTCTCCGACGTGGGCGACCTGACCACCGACGCGGGCTGGAAAACCTTCATGTTCGCCGGCTACGGCGTGACGGCCGAACGCAACATCGCCCAATGCCCGCGCACTTGGCAGGCCATCCAGCGCATCCCGGGCCTCAAGTCGGCCATGTTCTCCATCTTCGAGCCCGGCAAACACCTCCCGCCACACCGCGGCCCCTACAACGGCGTGCTGCGCCTGCACCTCGGTCTGCTCGTCCCGCGCGAGCGCGAGCGGCTCGGCATCCGGGTCGACGGCACAGTATGCCGGTGGGACGAGGGCAAGGCGCTCATCTTCGACGACGCCTACGAGCACGAGGCGTGGAACCACTCCGCGCACACCCGCGTCGTCCTGTTCATCGACTTCGTCCGGCCGCTACGCTTCCCGGCGAGCCTGCTCAACTGGCTCCTGCTCAACCTCGCCATGTTCACGCCCTACATCCGCGATGGCGTAGACAAGCAGCGCACGTGGGAAAAGCGGTTCTACGGAGACGGGCAAGAGTCCGCAAGCGACAACCGCGACTCCAGGCCGCGTTCCTTCAGGGGCAGTTGGTGGCCGCCTCGACATTGACGCAAGTGCCGGCGCCGCCGACGGACTGCGTCGCAGTGAGTTTCACCTGCCGAGACACTAGGTCGCGTCAACAAACGTGATGCTTTCTGGGCCGATCACGGCATACGCCCGCACAGGGAATGTGCCCATGCCCGCGATCAGCGGCGGCGCCGCGTGGAAGCGGAACCCGTGCGGCGGCAAGTCTGCCAGCCCGGTCAAGTGCTCCACGATGGGGATTCCCGCGGCTAGCAGGATGCTGTGTACTGGGCGCGCTCCGCCGCTGGTGACGCTGGTGTCGTCGACATTGAGCGAGTCGATCCCGACAAGCGCCGCGCCACGGTCGACCAGCCAGCGCGCACCGTCCTGCGTCAGATGAGGATGGCCACCGGCGCCGTATACCTCAGTTTCCCAGTGCCGGTCCCAGCCGGTGTGGACCAGCACGGCCTTGCCCGCGACATCGTGGGGCGCCAGAATCAGCCGATCCACGGCGCGCACCGACTCGCCCACACGCACCACGATCCCGTCGAGATCGGCCACCTTCGCCAGCGGCATCGTCGATAGATCCCCGCCGCCGCGATAGCGGTGCGCCGGCGTGTCCAGGTAGGTGCCGGTGTTGGACACCATGCTGATCCGCCCGATCTGAAACTCGGTGCCCTCGGCGTAGTGCCCGTGCGAGGCCTCGAAGCTGAGGTGGTCGCTGATCTGCGGACCCGGCAGCCCCGGATAGGTGATCAGCCCATCGTGGATGCGGTGGCTCAGCTCCAGCAGCCGCCGGCCCGGCGGCGCCGCTGCTGCGACGCCGCGGGAACCTTTGTGCGCCTCGCGGATCAACTCCTTGTCGCCGACGCGGACCTCGCCCACCATGAGCAGGCCCAGGTGCCGCACGAGCAGCTCGCCGAGCTGCGCGTCGTCGACGTCAGGTCCCGGGATGTCGAGGCGGAAGCCTTGCACCTGCAGCCCGCCCCCATTTGTGAATGTCACCTCGGCGTCGAGCGACACCCGCCATTCTTCGTGCATGGCCGGAATGTACCCGACCGCTCATTGCTCGCCTCACGGCGCCTCGCGACATTCATGGTTCCCCCATCGAGTGAACAGATCATCGTTCCAAGATTTATCTGGAAATCTCGGAGGGCGCGTGAGAGGTTTGTGTCACCGCCGTGCACACACCTACCGACAGGAGTTCAACCGCCTGCTGGAGGGTCACGATGACCGCGCACGATGAAAACGACCTCTGGGCCCGGCTGCGGTCCGGCGATGCCCATGCGCAACGCGTTCTCTACGAACGCCATTCCGACAGACTGCGCCGCTTCTTCTCCAGATCGTTCCCGCCCCACGAGGCCGACGACTGCGTCAGTGAAGTGTTCCTGCGCGCGCTCGAAGCCTTCACCAGAAACGGTCCGGCCGCCGAGTCGGTCGATCGATGGCTTTGGGGCATTGCCCGTCACGTGCGCAGCGCACACTTCCGCGCGGCCGCGGGCGGCGAGCTGCCGGCCGATGAGCCGCGCCTGGACGCCAACCCTGTGACGCCGCGCGAATACGACACACTGGGCCAGCGGGCCGGTGTGGCAGCGGTCGCGGCGGTCATCGACACCCTGCCAAGCACCGGCCGCGAGCTGATGACCGCCTATCTGGCCGCCGGGCTGCGCGAGGGACAGGAGATCAAGGGAGCCCGCCTGGCCGCCACGCTTGGACCGGCCTGGCCCGTGGACCGGGTGGACCGGGAAATGAACCGCAGCAAGAAGGCCATCAGGCGCGGAGTGGCGATCCAGGCGGTGGCCCGCGCGGCCCGCTCCTGTCCACAGGCCGCCACCTTGGTGCCGCAGCTGGCCACACAGCCCGGCGACGGGCTGCGCCTGGCCGACCTGACCACCAAGCAACAGGCGGCGCTTGCCGGCCATGCCGCCCCGGGCGGATGCGAAAAGTGCGGCAGTGTCTTCCGCGATGCCGTCCGCAGCGCCAACTATGCGCTGGGTCCCGGGCTGCTGATCCTTGCGGCACAAGAGAATTCAGATCCCGACGAGGACGAGCGGCGGCGGACCGTGATCGCGGCGTGGGCGCACGGCCGCCCCGAGGCGGCCGGGTCCACTGTGGCCACGGCGGTGACCCCGGCGGCCGGGATGCCGGTCGGTGTGCTGTCCTGGCACCCGCTTGCGGCCCTGATGCGCCAGGCCCAGCACGCCTACGGCCGGATGGTGTCCACAGTGCACCACGCAGTGGCGCCCAGGCTCGCCACCGTGTCACAGCTCGCGCACGCCAATCCGGCGATCGGCCGGATCGGCGGCGTCGTGCTGGCGCTGGTCGCCATGGCCATGGTCGTGGCATCGCAGCCCGGCCGCCCGCCGGACCACGACGACGGCCAGCGCTCGACGGTCGTGGCGCCGGCCCCGTCGCCCAGCCCGGCCCCGTCGTCCAGCCCGGACACGCCGTCCAGCCCGACCATCACACCTGGCGGCACCAACACGGACGGGCCGCCCGGCGGGATCGGACCGACCGGCGGGGTGAGCCCGGCTCCGACTCCCACTCGCCCGCCCTGCCCGCCAAACGGCTCCGGCGCGATCACACCCGTGGTCGCGCGTCAGGCATTGCCGGCGGGCACAGCGCCGGCGAAACAGTCGGATTCGGTGGCACGGCTGGTGGCGATGCGGGCGGCGACCCAAACCGCGGTCACGTTCCCGATCCGGATCGACGCGACCCGGCTCGCCTACCGCTCCTTCCTCATCCCCATCCCCGGTGTCACACCGAAGTTTGTGGACGCCGGATCGGTGCAAGACATCCAGCTCGCACCCGGCATATACGGCTTCCAATTCGCGTCCGGCTATCACGCCGACTTCACCTTCCAGGTGACCGGCACCGGGACCGTCACCTACGACCCGGCCTTCGCGGACTTCCTGTCCGGCGCAGGGACGCCCACGCTCACCCTCTCCGGCTTCGAAGTGACCCTGGACGCGCGTGCGCTGGGCGGCATCGGCCTGATCCTCGCCCAAATGCCGGGGCAAAGCCCCTTCGCCCTGCGCACGGCGCGGCTGCTCCCCGCGCGGCGCTACCAGGTCCAGGGCGCGGGCCTGGTCAGCCCGTTCCTGTTCGCGCTCGGCCGTGACGGCCGGTTCTCCTACGGCGCGGAGCTTGACGTGGCCACCGCCGGAGGCTTCCTGCGCGGCAACGGCACCGCCACATTGGAGTTTCTCGGCCATCCGCTGCGCGTGGACGCCACCCGGCTGTTTTACCGCAGGATGTACTTGCCGGGCGTCACCGGCCCCGCCGGAGTGGACGCAACCACAACTGTGCCGATGGTGCGGGTCCTGCCCGGCTCGTATTCGTACCAGTTCGCGTCCGGCTACTTCGCCGATTTCCGGTTCACCGTGACCCTGGCCGGCACCATCGACTACAGCCCCGATTACGCAACGTTCCTTTCCGGCGCGGGCGGCTCGACGCTCACGCTCACCGGCCTGCCAGTGACCTTCGACGCGCGGCGGCTGTCCGGCTCCGGCGTCCTGTTCGCGGACATGCCGGTCATCAGCGCGGACTGGATCAGGCATCGGGAAATCAGGCTGCTGCCGGCCTCGCATTACCGGTTCCAGCAGGGCTCCGGCCAGGTGGCACCCTTCACCGTGAAGCTCGGCCTCGACGGACGGTTCACCTACGCGGCCGGGTTTGGCAGCTTCCTGCGCGGCAATGGCACCGCCACATTGGAATTTCTCGGCTATCCGGTGTGCGTTGACACCCGGGCAGCCGGTGCCAACGGTGTCACCATCTATCCGATCTGGGCAATGCCGTACGACACCAGCGGCACCCAGATCGCCTACCTGCTGCCCGGAGCAAGGTTCACGCTGGTGACCCGGTCAGGTGGGCTCACCCGGGCAGGATTCTCACTCAGCGTCGACGGCAAAGTCGGCATTGACAGTTCACTATCATCATATTTGCGGGCGGAGCGGTCCGGAGACCTCGCCGTCGTCACCGCGCTCGGGCCGCTGCCCCGCTGACCCCGCGCGCTTCAGAGGGCGAGCAAAGCCGCGAGGAAAAGGGCGAACGCCGCCAGGTCGACACGGCGTTGATCCAGTTGATGCCGAAGTAGCGCCGCCGTCCTGCCTCCCAGTCCGCCGGCATCGCCTCGGGATCCCAGGTCAGCATCGTGTCGTAGTGCGGTTCCTTCCACACGTTGGCCACGACGTAGACACCGACGGCCACCAGCCCCAGGCCGATCGCGGTGAGTATGAAAGAGGCGCCGCTCCGATCGTCCCAGAGGGACACCAGCGCGACGATCGGAGCGACGGCCATCCCGATCGTGCAGACGTAGTTGAACCAAGCCTTCCTCGGGAATCGAAGGAACGCACCCATGAAGTTGCGGAAGTCACGGCCGTCCATCGCGGCGAGCATCGGATGCAGGATTTGTGGTCAGCATCGCCAGGAGGCCCGACCATGGCCCCGCAAACACGACTGACGCTGCGAGCGCCCACTCCTCGACCGCCATGCCGGCTCCTCGCTTTGACAGATCTACATCTTACGCCCGACCTACCGGCGGCGGTTGTGCGCTCACAGTCAATTCCCGGGGCGGGCACAACGGCTGACAATTGGCGGGACTCAATGTTGTTTCGGACTGTGAGGAACAGCCATGCGCACGTTATACGACACCAGAACGGTTCACCCGCTCGAGCGCTACGACTACTACCGGGCAGGTGCTGGCACAGAAGTGGCACCGGTGGCGATTCACGGGCGCGCACCAGGCCACCTGCTCGCGGCGATGTCAGTCGTTCAGATCGGCGACCTTGAATTCGAGACGTTCACCTGGGCCGCGGACTCCGAGCTCGTGGCACAGCGGACCGACCGGCTGATCCGAGCCTGTGATCCCGAATGCTACCGGATATTGCTCAGTGTCAACGGCGGGGCACGAATGGAGCAGCAAGGCAATCAGGTGCACTTCCGTGCCCGGGACATTGCGCTGTACGACCTGTCCTATCCGTGGAAAACTGCGCATTCGACCGGGCTGCGTTCGATGCGGGTGGTGATGCTGACGTTCCCGCGAGCGTTGCTGCCCATCGGCCGTGCCACGGTCCGGCAGCTACTCAAACGGTTGCGTCTCGAAGAATGCCGCCGCGCCCTGCAAGATCCGATGCTGACCGCGACACCCATCAAGGAAGTGGTCTCCGACTATGGCTACCTTCGCCACGACCAGTTCGCCCGAGACTTCAAACAGCTGTTCGGCGTGTCGGCCAAGCAGGTCCGCCAACTGTGTGCATAGCCGGGGAGGTAGCCAAAATGGTACGACTACCCGCGATGGAAGCCGACATCGTCGTGGTCACCGCACTGGACCTTGAGTACGACGCTGTGCGCGCACACCTCACCGATCCCCGTCCGCACACCGACCGGCATGGGACGCGTTACGAGATCGGCCGGCTGCGCATGGGAGCCTGCCGGATCGCTCTGGCCCTGATCGGCGAAGGCAACCTGGCGGCCGCGGCACTCACCGGCCGCGCCATAGAAGAATTCCGCCCGCGTGCCCTGCTGCTCGTAGGCGTGGCCGGGGCTCTCGGTCGCGATACCGCGCTCGGCGACGTGGTCGTGGCCACGCGGACGCATGCCTACCAAGGTGGCCGTGACGATGCCGGGGGATTTCACCCGCGGCCCAAGAGCTGGCCCGCCCCGCATGGCATCGAACAAATCGCCCGGCACGTGGCCCGCACCGGCGCTTGGATCAACCTGTCGCCAGTCCCGACCGTCCACTTCAAACCGCTCGTCTCCGGGGAGGTGATCCTGGACTCCCGCACTTCCGCACTGGCCGCACTGATCGCGCACTATTACAGTGACGCGATCGCCATCGACACCGAGAGCGCCGGCGTGGCCGAGGCGGCCCACCGCAGAGACTTCCATCGAGTCGTGGTTGTCCGTGCCATCAGCGACGCCGCCGACGGCCGTAAACATCACACGGACATCGCCAGATGGCAACATCGGGCAGCCGCCCACGCGGCATCGTTCGCGATGACCCTTGCCGAACAGATCGATCAGCAATGGCCAAAGCCGCCTCCGCTGGACTCACAGTCGTTGTCTTACCGACTCTCGGCGCCGGCTTCGGGCACACCCAGATCCGTATAGATGGCTTCGGCCCGGAGGCGGTGATGGTCGGCGGCGCCGGGGTCGGGCAGGGTGTGCGCCAGGCCCTCGTGCGCGCGGGCCTGTTCGTGGCGGTCGCCGATCTCGACCGCGAGGGCCAGGGCCGCCTCGTGCCGGTCGCATGCCTCATCGGGCCTGTGCAGGGCGTTCAGCGTTTCCCCCTGGCCGTTGAGCGCCTGGATTTCCACGCTGCGGTCGCCGATCTCGCGGGCTATGGCGAGTGCGCTGTCCAGATCGTCGATGCTTTCGTGGTACTTGCCGAGCAGCCGGCGGATCACGCCGCGATCGCCGAGCGTCGCCGCCTCGTCGGCCCGCTCACCGCTGGCCCGCTGGAGGGACAGGGCTCGGTCGCAGTGGTCCAGCGCCTCCTCGTGCCGGCCGAGGCTGGCCAGCACGTTGCCGAGGATGTTCAGCGTGTGCGCTTCCCAGCTGGGGTCGCCGACCTCGCGGTGGATGGCCAGCGCACGGCTCAGATGGTCCAGCGCCTTGTCGTAAAGCCCGAGCCGCCAGTAGGCGTTGCCCGCGTTGCCCAACGCGTGAGCCTCGCCAGGCCGGTCCCCGGCAGCCTGGTAGATGGTCAGGGCCTGCTCGCACAGGGCGAGGACCTCACGGTATCTGCCCTGGCGCTCCTGGATGACCCCGATGTTGTTGAGCACGGTGGCTTCCGCCACGCGGTCGCCGGCCTCGCGGTGGATGAGCACGGCCTGCGTGTAGTAGTCGATGGCGTCGTCATAGCGGGCGAGGCTGTAACAGGTGGCGCCCAGGGTCTCCAGGTCGCTCGCCTCGCCGGGACGGTCACCGATGTCCCGGTGGATCGGCAGCGCCCGCTGCAGGTGTTCGTATGCCTCGTCGTAGCGCCCGAGCCGCCAGAAGACGTTGGCCAGCCCGTGCAGTGCGGATCCCTGCCCGGCAAGGTTTCCGGCGCTCTGAGCCGCATCAAATGCATTTTGGTGTGCGGCGAGGGCGTCGAAATGGTGGGCACCGGTGTCCAGATAGGGGCGCATGGTGGCGGCGAGGTCGATCGCGTGCGCGGGCCAGCCGTGGACGGCGGCGTGGCTCGCGGCGGCCACCAGGTTGAGCCGTTCGGCGTCCAGCCAGGCCCTCGCATCGGTTGCCGTGCTTAGGGGTGGCATCTCGGTGGCCGGTGCCGCTGCCTGCGGCCGGCGGTGCCGGGTACGCGGAAAAATCATGTCCATCGCCAGGGAAGCGGTGCGCAGATACTGATCGAGCATCCGGCCGACCGCGTCACGCCGAGCGGCGGGCGGGTCTGTTTCGTGCGCGGCGGCATGGGCGTGTTGGTAGAGCAGATCGTGGAACCGATACCGGCCGGGCGTGGGCAGCTGCAGCAGATGCGCGTCGAGCAGGTCTTCCAGGAGGCGTTCGGCTTGATCGACCGGGATGCCCGCCGCGGCGGCGGCGAGGTAGGTGTCGAAGTCCGGGCCCGGAGCGAGCCCGAGCAGCCGGAACAGCCGCTGCTGCGCCTCGGTGAGCTGCGGGTAGGAAAGCGCGAGGGAAGCCGCCACGCTGCGGTCGCCGACAGCGAGCTCGGTCAGCACGCGCTGGCGGTCGCGCAGCCGATGCGCCAAGTGCTGGACGGTCCACGCGGGGCGTGCGCGCAGTCGCGCGGCGGCGATGCGGATCGCCAGGGGCAGCCGATCGCACAGACCGACGACCTCCGCGATGTCCTCGGGGTGGGCCGCGCCCCGCTCGGCGCCGAGGATCCGGTTGAAGAGCGTGGCCGCGTCGGCCTGCCGCAGCACCTCCAGCGAAAGGACGTCCGTGCTGTCCAGGTCGACCAGCCGGCGCCGGCTGGTCACCAACGTCAGGCAGCCGGCCGTCCCGGGCAGCAGCGGGCGGACCTGGGCTGCGCTGCCGGCGTTGTCGAGGACCAGCAGCACCCGGCGGCCGGCCAGCTCGGCGCGCCACCGGGCCGCCCGTTGCTCGGCGTCGGCCGGGATGCTTTCGCCGGGTGTGCCCAGCGCCCGCAGCAGAAGGTCGAGCGCCGCGCCCGGTTCGACCGGGCTCCGGCCCTCGCTGTGTGCGTGCAGGTCGAGGAAGAGCTGACCGTCTGGGTATCGGTCGGCGAGGTGATGTGCGACGTGCACGGCGAGCGTGGACTTGCCCACCCCGCCCATGCCGTCGATGGCCAGCACGATCGCTGCCTTGCCCGGCACGGAAGGCAGTGCGGCGAGCATGCGCCGCACCTCGGCTTCGCGGCCGGTGAAGTCCGCGACGTCGGCCGGGAGATCGTTGCGCGGTGTCCACGCGCGACCCGAACCCACCAGCGGCACGTCGCGTGCCAGCGACGGATCACCGGTCAGGATCCGCTGGTGCATGCTGGTCAGGCCGGCTCCGGGCTCCACGCCCAGCTCCTCGACCAGCAGCGCGCGGGCGGTCGTGTAGGTCCGCAGCGCCTCGGCCTGCCGGTCGGCACGGTAGAGCGCGAGCATCAGCAACGCCCACAACCGTTCCTGGAGAGGAAACTCCTGCACCAGCCGGGTCAGCTCGGCGATCGCGTCGGCGTGCCGGCCGGCGTCCATGTCCACGGTGACCCGCAGCTCAAGTGCGGACAGGTGCCGCTCGGTGAGCCGGTGCCGGGCCACGTCGATCGTCTCGCCGGACAGGCCGCCCAACGGCTCGCCGCGCCACAGCGCGAGCGCGGCGGCGACCTCGCTGCCGGCCGCGACCTGGTCGCCGCGCTCATGGTGCTGCACGGCCGCGGCCAGGTGGCCGTCGAAGGACGTGACGTCAAGTTGGGCCGGGTCGGCGCGCAGCAGATATCCGGCGTCGGTGGAGACCAGTGCCCGGCGTAGGTCCAGCAGTTGACGCAGCCGGCTGATGTAGGTCTGGACCACCTGGGTGACGCTCGGCGGGGGCTCGCTGCCCCACACGGTTCTGACTATTCTCTCGACGGAGACCGGGCGATTCGGCTCCAGCAGGAGCACCGCCAGCACCGTCTGCTGCTTGACGCCGCCCAGCGCGATCTCGACATCGCCGCGCCGGACGCGCAATGGCCCAAGAAGCTCGTAGCGCAGCGCATCAGCCACTCCGCGACCCTAGCCAAAGAGCAGGCCGTATAGCGAGTTGCAAGCAGGTTGCAAGCAAGGTTTGCGCGGCCGCCCGTAACTTACGCGCGTGGAAATCCCTACCTTCGTATATTTTGTCGCACCGGTCGTGGTCCTCGCCTTCGTCCTGCAGATCGTGCTCAAGGCGCGGACCGCCGCCCGCAGCGCACGTGGCATAGTCCGCTCACTGCGCAACACCATCGCGGTGTCTTCGAGCGAGCCGACCACCGGTGAGCTCGCCGCCGCGCTCGCCGTGGGCGCACACATGTCGCTCAACCACGGCGTCTCCTGGAACACGATCAAAGACGACGCCAACAGCCCGCAGAAGACCATGGAGCTCCTCAAGCGGCAGTGGGACATCAGCACGCCGGCCGAGCTGCGGGAGTGCATGGAGAGCCTGCTCGACAACGAGACCGGGGACACGGTCGCCGACTTCGTGCTCGACGTGCGGGTTCACCTCACGACCCATCTGGGGGCGCTACCGGACCTGCGGACGTGGCGGCAGGCGGTCGCCGACAACGCCCGTGAGCAGGGGGTACCCGAGACCGTCATCGACGACATGACGGCCACCACCGAGCGTGTGGTGCGCTACGAGGAACGCTTCCGGGCCGACGGGCTGCTGCGGGACGGCGGGTTCGTCACCAGCCTGCTGGCGTATGACTGGGGGCGGGCAGTCAACATGGCCCGCTGGGGGCTCCAGCTGCGGTTGATAAAGGAAGATCAGGCGCGCGAATACGTGCTGCGCGCCGGCAAGCAGGCCTTCGGCCGGTATACGTCGTGGGCCGACCTGTCCGCCGGGTACAGCCTGGGGCGGGTGCTGCGTTTCGACAACGACGAGTTCGACGTTTGGTACAACACCGTGCTCGAACCGCATCAGGTCCTGCTCACGGATCCGGCCAGCCCGTGGCTCACGCTCCCCTGGCCCAACCGGCGGTGACGCCACGCAACGCGGTGCTGCTCGCCATTGTCGGGCTGATCCTGTTGGCGGCAGCACTGCACGCCCTGTACCGGCGCTGGCGGAATCGGCCTCTGCCACCGCCGGCGCAGGTCGCCCGGTATGCCGGCGACGCACCGCTCCC
>JBIOYB010000598.1:0-2321 GCA_044869915.1 Allorhizocola sp. | reverse complement strand
CGCAGCGGCGAGTTGATCATCATCGAGCCCGCGTAACTGGCCGGCCGTGAGCGCTTCCTGTCTAACCTGCTGGGACATGTGTGGTCTCAGCAGCCTGTGTGCATCCCATATCTCAATAATACGTCGGTAGAGCCGGTAGTCCATTTCGCCGATTCGAATTCGGTCTTGCCTGAGAGTTGGTATGGGATCCAGAGCGACGTTGGGTGCCGCTGCGCACATGGTTGCCCAAAGCGGATACAGCGTGACCAACGCCCGCCGATGAACGAACCAACGGTGTAGACGAACCCATCGCGGCCATAGTGCCGGGATGACGACGCCGGTGACCTGAAGTGTGGCAGCCAAGGGGATCAACCAGGCGACCACGATTGCTTCCGGCCAGGGCGGCACGACGCCAGCGAGCACCGCGACGTTATACGCGGCGGAGTGTACCGCCACTGCGGAGCCAAAAGCGGAACCTACGGCGAATAGGCCCAGTCCGAACTGAAGCGCCCCTTTCCCAGCCTTCCGAGCCCATCGAATTCCCAGATAGGTCAAGGTTAGTGCGGCGAAGCACATGTAGAGCGCGAACACAACCCTGGACAGTTGCGCGAGATGATCTCCGGACCCGCCCGCTTCGTATCGGCCGGATGGTCCGAAGATAAAGTCGGTCGCGGCCGGCCGCGCCAGGAATAGCATCAGAGTCGCTACGCCGAAGAACAAACCGAACATCAGCCGCCACTGGCGAGGGCCATTAACCCGACCCGGATCGTTGCCGTGGACTGAGTACAGGAAGAACATCTGCAAAAAATACATCGCCGCGATGAGTAATAACGCATTGACCGGCCAGCGCACGTTGAATCCGGCAGCCGAGTTCACCGCCACACCCACCTGTGGGAGTCGAGCGGTCATTGCTAAGACCAGGCAGACAATCGTCAGCCAGAGCGACCGACGCGCAGGTGCCTGGATGCGGCCCAGGACACTCGTCAGCTTGGTCACCGCGGCGACCAGGGTCACTGCGATCGCGATGACGACCAGACTGATCGTCATCGAGGAAGCCTCGAGTCGGGGCCGAGCGCTTCGGCAAGGCGGCGGAGGACCACGGTCTCGGAATCTGTGGCCTGACGACGAGACGTGATAACAAGAGTTCGGCCTGCGCGCTGCCAGAGACGGGCTGCGAACAGCTCGGCCTCGCGTTCCTGGCGGTCCGTGTAGCCTGCGCGACCCAAGGCACCGCCCACAATGTCCTTAAGTCGCTGGGGCGACAGCCCGGGCAGCAATTGCTGCAACAGGATGAGCTGGTCGCTGGAGAGGGTGCCGTGAGGCCGGTGACCGAACAGCAGGTGTCCCAACTCATGGAGTACCGAGTTTTCCCAGTGCAGCTGCGAGGTGGAGTCGTCGTAGAACAGGTAGTCGGCTGACGGGCCGGCGATCCACAGCCCTGAGAACGGCGCCAACCGGTCACCCAAGATGCCGCTGGTCGGCACAAGAGCGATTCTTCGGTCTTGTCGTCGTGCGACGGCTTCGCAGAAGGCAGCAATGTCAAAGGGGCTGGGCACGTCCATATCGGCCAGCAGCAGGTCTACCTGGGTGCGTATCTGCTTTCGTTCCCGCCTGCTCGTGGCCGCTGTGCCGCTCATCGCTATAGCCTTACGCCGTTAGCTGTCTGTCCCGTAGCAGCCATTTCCACGATGGACCGAAACCCCACGGGGTGCACCGAAGTCACGGTAAGGTTGGCGCCAGCAGCCAGCTCGGTAAGCTGGTCGAGGTCGCGTTCCCGCCCGCTGAAATAGGCAAGCATACGAAGATCCATCGCGGTTCGCAGTGCCTTGCCGCCCTGACGCTCGGTTTGCTCGACCATGATGACCTTGCCATGCTGGCCAGCTGCCTCCGCGCACCACCGCAGGATGGCGAGCGCGTCGTTGTCGTCCCAATCGTGGACCACCGACGAGAGCACGTAGCCGCCCGCACCCGGAGGCAGTTCGTCAAAAAAGCTGCCGGTGACGATGTCGACCCGGTCACCAAAGTGCGCGGTGTCGAGTGCCGCACGCGCCCTGCCGGCCGGGCCGGACCGGTCGAATAGGGTTCCCCGAAGGTTCGGGTAGGCGGACAGCAAGGCGACAAGCAAGCTGCCGTTACCGCCGCCGACGTCGACGACATGGCCCAACGTGCCCCAGTTGTACGCCTGGGCGACGGCTGGATGACCGATCTCCTGCGAGCTCATCAGCGCGTCAAACGATGCGGAGAGAACCGGATGTTCGGACAGCTCCTCCCAGAACGTGCGTCCGTAACGTTTGATGAACGCCGGCTCACCCGTCCTGACCGTGTGCAGCAACTCCACGAAA
>JBIOYB010000597.1:0-21662 GCA_044869915.1 Allorhizocola sp. | reverse complement strand
CCAGCAGACGCACGGCGATCGGCTCGATCAAGCCCGCCCTCCCCCTTCGCATAGCGATTCTGGCGAGGGTAAGCGCAAGGCGGCCCGCAGACAAGGCGATAGTTGTGTTTATGCCACAACTGTTGGGGCGTGACGCGGTGCTCGCCGCCGCCGATCACCATCCTCTCGCGCGTCTTCGAACAAACCATTCCTCATATGGGTACCAAATGAAAGGTTGTCTAATCTGGATAACCCCGGACGACGGGCGTTCGCGGGCGTGCGGCCTCGGCGACCCGGTCGACATCGTCGAGGCTTTCGCTCGGCTCCAGGCCGAAGGCGGCCTGGCGGCCCGGAGCCTGGTCGAGCTGCCGCGCGTCGACCTGGCCGTGCTGACCCCGCACTTCGGCATCGACGCGCACCAGCACTGGTCGGTTCTGTGGACGCGGCGGGTGCCCGCGCCCGCCGACGATGACGGCCTGGTGACACCCTTGGCCGGCGGTGACCACGCGGACATCGACGCGCTGCTGGACGCGGCGTTTCCGGCCACGAACAACCGGCCGGGCCGCCCCGGGATCCACCGCTGGTTCGGCATCCGCGAGACCGGGGAGCACGGAAGGCACGCAAAGCGCGGCGAGCTGGTCGCGGTCGGCGCGGACCGCAGCGTCAACGGCGTGGGCTATCTCGTCGCGGTCGCCGTGCGCCAGGACCGGCAGGGCCGGGGCTATGGCGCGGCCATCACCCGCCGGCTCGTGCGCGAGCTGCTCACCGGCTCCGACCTGTGCGCGCTCGGCGTGACCGACGTCAATCACCGAGCGCGCGAACTCTACGCCCGCATGGGTTTTGCCGAAGGTATCGACCTCACGTCGATCACGCTGCGGCTTCCTTAGACGTGGACTTGCTCAGTCTGGTCTTCCGTGGGCCGGGGCTTCCTCAATCCGGCGACGATCGCGAGGATGAGAAGGATCAAGCCCAGTGCGCCCAGGCCGATCGGCAGGTAGATCCCGATGAGCTTGAGACCGTTTTCCGCCTCGGCGGCCTGCGCCGCGCTGGCCTTCGTGGTCTCCTCGGTGTTGCGAATGGACAGATCAAACGCGGCGGGCAGGGGTGCGGCCGACAGCGCGCCGGTCAGCTGCGCCTTGATGACCTGGTGCTGGTCGACGTCGAGCACGATGCCGGTGGCCGAGTCCACCCAAAACATGGTGTCGGTAACCGACGTGTAGGCCAGCGGCAGGTTGTCGGGGATCGCCTGCAGCAGCGGGGCCAGGGCGTTGCGGATCGCCTCGGGCAGGCTCGCGGCGATCAGCGGGATGATCGCCTTGGACAGCGTCGCGGGCAGCATGGCCTGGATCTTCGGATCCTTGATCTGCCCCTCGGCGTGGAACGTGTAGACAAACGCCTCGCGCCCGGCCTTCTCCTCCGTTTTGGAGTACGCCGCCTTGGCCGCCGTCTGCGTGGTGGCGTCCCAATATTGGTAGTCCGCACGCTGCGGCGTGAGCGGGAAGCCCAGGGCCAGGCCGGTGTGCGGCTCGGCGCTGGCGCCGGCGGGCGGCTGAGCGGCCTCCAGCGTGACCCGGTCGAGCGCGTAGATGTGGCTGGACGTGATGACGCTCGCGCCATCGGGGCCCTTGACGTCGATCGCGCTGGACATGACGGCCGTGCGCCCGCTCACCGACACGGTCTGGACGCGCTGCTCCGCCGTCACCGGGACATTGGTCAGGAACATCTTGGACGTGTCGCCGGAGGACATCGCCGCCGGGTTGATCATGCTCACCGTGCCCGAGTAACGCAGCGTGTTGTCCACATCGGACGGCACCTGATGCACCGTGGGCAACACCACGAATCGCGCCGCGGCACCCGCCGCGAGCAGGAGGACCGCCCCCGTGGTGAGGAAGAGCGCGCCTTTGCGCATGGAATGTCCTACCTCTCGTGTTTGGTGCGTGAACCTGGGGGCACCAGGATACGTGTCATCGAGAGGCCGAAAATACGCGGCCGACAGACCGCACGCCACCATCCGTCCTCGTCTCCTACCTGGAAGGATTGTGTTCATGGATAGACGGCAAGCCCTGACCGGACTCGCGGCGACAGTTGCCGCGACCCTGCTGGTGACCCCCGAGCGCGCCTCCGCCACCTACGGCGGCAGCGACGCTTTCCCGACCCTGATCCCCCTGCCCGACAACTGGCTGCCCGAGGGCGTCGCGATCGGCCGGCGGCCGTTCGCGTACTTCGGGTCGCGCGGCGACGGCTCGATCTACAAGGCCAATTTGGCGACCGGCGCGGGCGCCCCGCTGCCCACCCCCGGGCCGGGCACTCCGGCGGTCGGCCTGAAGATCGACGACTCGGGCGCACATGGCCGGCTGTTTGTCGCGGGTGGAGGAGCGGGCAACGGCCGGGTCGTCAGCGCCTCCACCGGCGAGATCCTGGCCAACTACCAGTTCACGACCGCAACACCGACCTTCGTCAACGACGTGGTGCTCACCCCACGGGCGGCATACTTCACCGACTCGCGGCAGGCCGTGCTTTATGTGGTGCGCATCGACCGCCACGGCCGGCTCGCCGCGCAGGCAGAGTCCCTGGCGCTCTCGGGCGACCTCGTGCTCAACCCGGCCGTCAACAACGCCAACGGCATCTCCCGCACACCGGACGGCGACGCGCTCATCATCGTGCAGTCCAACACCGGCATGCTGTTCCGGGTCGACCCCGGCACGGGCGTCACCACCACCGTCGACCTGGCCGGCGAGTCGCTGCCCAACGGCGACGGCCTATTGCAGGAGGGGCGCACCCTTTACGCGGTGCAAAACCGACTCAACCAGGTCGCCGTGATGCGCCTGGCCCGCGACGGCAGCTGGGCGCGCGTCGAAGGGCGGGTCACCGATCCGCGCTTCAACGTGCCCACGACGGTCGCCTCCTACGGCAAGCGGCTCTACCTGCCCAACGCCAAGTTCGGCGCGACCCCGCCGGCCACGACGTTTGAGGCAGTGGCGATCCCCAGGCCATAATCCGGCAAACCACAGCCGCTCCCCGCGCGTTCTCGTCACCATGCGCGGGGAGCGGTTTCATAGGAGGCAAACCATCCATGGGCCTATCGTCCAGGGCCGTGATCGCGCGGGTCCTCGCCGACAGTGTGACGCCGCTTCTCACGCGGCACGGCTTCGGCCGGCGGGGCCGCGTCATTTATGAGCGCGCCAGGGATGGGCGACTTGAGCTGATCGTTGTCGAGGCCCGCCACAGTGGGTCGTTCACCGTCAACCTGGGAATCTTCATCCCCGAGGTGGATTCAATCATTTCGCTGTACCCGGCACAGCGACCGCCGCAGGAAGAGGAGTGCCATATCCGGTGCCGGACCGGCGATGTGGAGCCGGGCGGGTGGGACTTTGACGCTTCGACGGACCTGTCGGCGGTCGGCGCTGCGGTCGCCCAATGGCTCGAGCGCAACGGACTCGGCTTCTTCGGCAAACTGAGCACCAGGGCGGGGATCCTCGCGTGGCTGAGCACGGGCCCGACGGCCGCGATGCCGTGGCCGCATAGGGTTGCCCTGGCCGCGTATGCCGGCGACCCGACCCTGGCACAGGAATGGCTCGACACCGTCCTCGCAGCCGAGGCGTCCTCCGGATCGGGCTGGTATGCGAAGTCGTTACGCCGCAAGGCGGCAAGCCTCGCGGGCCGGCTTGGCCTCGCCTGCCCGGCGCCGACCGACGAGCCCGCTTTGACGGCTGTGTTCCGGGTGGCCGGGGACACGACGCCACAGGACCGCCACAGCGCGTTTCACCAGCTGGACTTCAAGTTGCGGCAGCACGTCGAGCTGTGGCGCACGGTGCTGCCGGCCCAAGCCGCGGCCCAGGTCTATCACACCGCCGAGTGCACGAGCGACGCTTGCACCGTCGCCTTCTACGGTGCCGATCCCGAGGAACTGCTGCACCGTCTCGGGCGTGCCTTCGACCGCCTGTCCGGACAGTTCGCCGACATCACCTGGCACGTTCACCCGGCCGCCGCCCGGCCCGGGTATGTGTGACGGTGGATACATGTGCGGGCTGCGGGGCGGCGCGTGGGCGCGCGCTTAGGATGTTGCGGGTGTCGCCATTCGGGGGAGAGCGGCGAAGCTGTTGCACCCGTTGAATATGGAGACAATCAAATGCGTCGTGCCCTGGTGGCCCTTGGATTGCTGTTGTCGTTGACCGCCTGCTCGACGTCCAATGCCGATGCCGGATCCGGATCCGGATCCGGCTCCACACCAACGCCGTCGGCGTCGGCATTCCCGTTCCCGGACGACGATCAGCCCATCGACGGCGTCGTGCTGGACATGGCGACGGTGTGCATGACGGCCGACAGCACCTATGTGCTCGAGCCGGCAGAACAGAGGATCCTCGCGGCCGGGCGGGCGGCGGAGGCCAAGGGCGACACCACGGGCGTAAAGGCGGCGCTCGACAAGCTGAAGCCGGTGTTCACGCGCGTCTCGGCCACCCTCGCCGACACGGCGGGCAAGGTCGCCGACCCGGAGCTGAAGGCGGCGCTGACCAGCCTGGCCCAGTCGGCGGCCAAATCGGCGGAGTTCAAGTCCTTCACCGAGTTTCAGTCGCTGGCCGCGATGACCGCCGCGCCGGAGGCGATCCTGAAGAAGAAGTGCGCCGACTCCGGAAACCCGTTGTTCAACCTCGAATAGCGCGCGACAGCCCAGCAACAGCGCGGCCCGGCCGCGGCCTGTGGGCGCTTATGGCCTGCCGACCGCCAGTCCCTCGAGGGCGTCGAGCAGGCGGGCTATGTCGTCGGAAGTTGTGTAGTGGTAGATGCTCGTGCGCACCGCGCCACCCGTGTCGCGCAGACCGAGCGCGGTGAAGAACTCGTAGGCGTAGTAGTCGCCGGCGAACGCGCAGATGCCGCGCTCCCCGAGAGCGGCCGATGTCTTGGCCGGATCCTGGCCGTCGAGGCGGAAGGCGACGGTCGGGCAGCGGTGCTCGGGAGCCGGGACAGACTTCAGGCCCGGGATCGCGGCCAGGCCGGACACCAAGCGCGCGAACAGATCCGACTCGTAAGTCCGCACGGCGGCCATCGATTGCAGGATGCGCTGCCGCCGGTCACCGGTCGCGGTGTCGTCGAGGCCCGCGAGGTGGTCGACGGCTGCGGTGATGGCGGCCAGCGAGGCGAAGCTCTGCGTGCCGAACTCGAACCGGTCGGGCACAGAGTCGGGCGCCGGCTTGAGCTTGGGCGGCCGGAGCCGCTCCCACAGGGCGGGATCGGCCACGCACGCCGAAAGGTGCGGGCCGGACCACTTGTAGGCGCTCGTGACGTAGAAGTCGGCGCCGAGCGCCCGCACGTCCACCGGCAGGTGCGGCGTGGCGTGCACACCGTCCACATAGCACAGTGCGCCGGCCGCGTGCGCGCGCTCGGAAATCGACTCCACGTCGGGGATCGCGCCGTTGGCGTTGCTGCCCGCGGTCAGCGCTACGACGCGCGTCCGCTCGGTGATCAGCTTTTGGTATTGCCCCGAGGGCAGGCTCCCGTCGTGCGGGTCGAACTCGGCCCACCTGACCGTTGCCCCCACGGCCGAGGCCGCCTGCACCCACGGCCGCACGTTGGCATCGTGGTCGAGCCGGGACACGACCACCTCGTCTCCCGGCCGCCACGACTGCGCCAGCGTGCGGCTCACCAGGTAGGTCAGTGCGGTGGCGCTGTTGCCGAACGCGACGCCCTCGGGCTGCGCGCCGAGCAGGTCGGCGACCGCGGCCCGGGCATCGGCGACGATCCGGTCGGCGCGGCGGGAGGGCGCGAAGGCGCCGCCACGGTTGGCGACCGCGCCCGTCATCACCGCGTGGGCCGCGTCCGCGACGCTGCCCGCGACGAGCGAGCCCGCGGCGGCGTCGAAATGTGCGAAGCCTTCCGACAGCGCCGGGTATTTCGCCCGTACCGAATCAATCTGAAAAGGCATTTCAAGAGCCTATTACGAAAGAGCCTCGGCTCGCGCCGCCAGAGCCTCGTTCATCGCGCGGAACTGCGGCAGCGTGTTTTGCTCCAGGCTGCCCTGGAAGAACGGGATGAGCACACCGGTGAACCGCTCGCTTTGCACCAGCCTGACCCGGCCGGGCGCGATCTCCTCGATGACGAAGCGGTGCTCGCCGTCGAAGATGCCGCCGGGCGCGACCTTGCCGAGCCAGCGCAGCTCCTCGCCGGGCTTGGCGACGAGCACGGTCGGCGTGAACGTCATGTCGCCGGTCGCGTCGCGCATGGTGTTGGTCAGCGTCGCGCCCTCGCGCACCTCGCCGCTGGACTTGATGATGAACGGATTCCACTCCGGGTAGGCCTGCAGGTCGGTCAGGACGGTCCACACCGCGTCGCGCGAGGCGTCGATCTCAATGCTGGTCTCGAGCCGGTAGGGCCGCAGGTTGGCCCAGATCGTATATCCGGCGAAGACCGCGACGACGGCGGTGGAGACGATGAGGACGCGACGGCGCTTCATGGGGTGTTTTTCTCCTTTTCGGACGGTACGGCGACGCCGTCAAGCGTCGCGTGGACCAGCTGTCGCACATAGGCCTCGCCGATCGGCTGACCCGTGATGAGCACGCGGTAGTAGAGCGCGCCGGCCAGCTGATCGATGAGCAGCAGTGGATCGATGTCGGCACGTAGCTCGCCGCGCTCGGCAGCGGCCTGGATGAACAGGGCGGCGACGGCGCGCCGCCGCCCGAACATGCCGCGCAGCGCCTCGCCGAGCTCGGGGTGCCGGGCCGCGGCCGCGACCAGCTCGGGCACGACGCCGGCCGCGCGGTTGACCCGGGTCAGCTCCCCGGCGATGGTCTGGGTCCACCGGGTCAGGTCGGCGCGGATGTCGCCGGTGTCCAGCGGCATGATCTCCTCCTGGATCTGGGCGACGATGGCCAGCGCCAGGTGGTCCTTGGTGGGCCAGCGGCGGTAGAGCGTCGTCTTGGCGACGTGCGCTCGCCGCGCGACCTCCTCGATCGAGAACGCGTCGTAGCCGCCCACCAGCAGCAGGGCTCGCCCGGCCTGCAGGATGCGGTCGTCGGCCGCGCTGTCTCGAGGTCTTCCGCGTTGCACACCCCAATAATAACGCTACGCGCGTATCGAAAATCTATCGCTACCATCTGTGGCGTGCCTCTCAGTCGTCGTGCCGCCCTCGGCATCGGAGTCGCCGCGGCGCTCGCCGGCTGCGCCAAAACCGAGCCGCCCACGTGGGTGTCCGCCACCCCCACGCCCCTTGGCTCTGAAGAGCCGTCCGCCCCGCCGGCGGCATCGGCTGCGCCCGCGCCGAGCGCGAGCGCTTCTCCACGGGACAACCGGTTGACCACCCTGCTGCGGAGCTATCTGTCGCCCACACCCGAAAACACGAAGCACCCCATGTATGCGGGCGCCGTCGCCCTCGCGATGGTCAACGGCTCGGTCGTGCTGCAGGCCGCGGTCGGCGACGCGCTGCGCTGGGGTGCGGGGCCGACGGAGCTGCCGCCCGCGCAGCGGGTGCCGATGCGCGCCGACTCGGTCTTCGACACCGCCTCGATCACCAAGGTCTACACGGCGCTGCTGGCCATGCAGCAGGTCGACCAGGGCCGGATCGAGCTCACCGCGCCGGTCACGCGATACCTGCCGGAGTTCGACGGCCCGGGCAAGTCCGGCATCACGATCGCGCACCTGATGTCGCACACCGCCGCCCTGCCCGTGGGCGCGAAGGTGACCGGTCTGTCCACTGTGGACGAGCGGTGGGCCGCGGTCGTGGCCACGCCGCTGCTCAGCGGGGCCTCCGTGGGCGACGCGTTCCGCTATTCCAGCGTGGGCATCATGGTGCTCGGCAAGGTTATCGAGAAGGTCACGGGCGTGCGGCTCGACCGCGCCCTGCAGGCCGGCATCGCCTCGCCGATGGGCCTTTCGCAGACCGGGTTCCTCCCCAACGGATGGATGAGCGCGAGCGACCGGGCCGCACGCATGGTCGCCACCGACGCGCGTTCGTCGCGCGGCCTGCTGCGCGGGGTGGTGCACGACGACGTGGCCAACGCGCTGGGCGGGGTGGCCGGGCACGCGGGCGTCTTCAGCACCGCCGCCGATCTGGCCGCCATCGGGCAGATGATGCTCGACGGCGGGACGTACAGGGGAAAGCGGATCGTGTCGCAGGACGGCATCCGCAAGATGGTGACCAACGTCAATCAAGGGCTGCGCGCGATCGACCCGGAGCGCCCGGACCGCCCGTCCGACCACGGGCTGGGCATGACGATCAACCAGCCGTGGCTGATGGGCCGGCTCGCGTCGGGCCAGGCCTACGGCCACAGCGGGTTTACCGGCACGTCACTCGTGGTGTGTCAACGCCGTAAGCTTGTGCTCGTGCTGCTCACCAACCGGGCGCATCCCAACTGGAGCTGGGCAAATCCCGATCCCGTGCGGGTGGCGGTCGGCAATTTGATGGCGGATGTCACAAGTAGTTGACGATTCAACATTACCGTGTATGTTGGAGGTTGTTGAACGCTCAACTACATGAGGAGTTTTCATGACCACCGCCACGACCCCCTCGCTTGCCGAGCTGACCGGCCAATACGCCCTTGACCCGGCCCACACTCGTATCGGCTTCGTCGCCCGTCACGCCATGGTGACCAAGGTGCGCGGGGCATTCAACGAGTTCGAGGGCGCGGGCTTCCTCGACGGCAGCGACCCGTCCAAGTCCACGGTCTCGGTGACGATCAAGACCGAGAGCATCGACACGCGCAACGCCCAGCGCGATGGGCACCTGCGCAGCAACGACTTCCTCGACATCCCGAACCACCCGGAGATCACGTTCGTCTCGACCTCCGCGAGCCAGGTGGACGACCAGACGTTCGAGCTCACCGGCGACCTCACGATCAAGGGTGTGACCAAGTCGGTCACCATCCCGTTCACGTTCGAGGGCGCGGCCAAGGACCCGTTCGGCAACGACCGCGTCGGCTTCGAGGGCTCGGTCGCCATCTCCCGCGCCGACTTCGGCATCACGTGGAACGCGGCGCTCGAGACCGGCGGCGTGCTGGTCAGCGACAAGATCGTGCTGGAGTTTGAGGTCTCGGCCGTCAAGCAGGCCTGAGCTTGGTTATCGGGGTTTTATAAGCACCGGGGGAGGGTGTCGGTCGGGCAGGGTCATTGTGGCCCTGCCCGGACCGATCCCCGGAGGAACCCATGCGATCGTCTGACCGGGGCCGCTCACGCGCGGTCCCGATTTTTGCTGCCTCGGTAGCCTCGGCAATACTTCTGGCGGGCGCCGCCCTCACCGCAACGGCTTCGCCGACCGAACCGTCCAATGCGGACGCCGCCAAATCCTCCAATATGGACACCGCGCCGGTGGTCTGGTCGCTGTCCGGACGGACCAGCGCCTGGCTCGGCCAGGGCCGCGAGCGAGTCGGGCTCTGGGTGTGTGAGGCCGGCGGGCACACCCTTGTGATCCCGATAGACGCCACGGCCCTGATCGTTCACGCCGTGGCGGTCCGCGCGGCGCGCGCTCGGCGGCGACGTGTTTGTCGTTGCCCCTGTTCTTGATCCCGGTCCATCGGCACAAGACATCAGCCGCAGAGGCGCTTCCGGCGCGCGCTTCGGCCAGGGCGATGAGTTCACCGAAGGACAGCTCGGAGGCACTTCAGGGATCGGCCTTCGGCGCCATCGCCGCGGCGACGAGATCGGCGAACGTCGCGTCCGGCGATGGGTGGAGATTTCGCTCCCACCCAGGCGGCAGACCCCATAGCGCCGTGGTTGCGGCGTCCCCCGTTGCTCTTGGCTGCGCCGTCATCTAGCGTGTGTGCACCCATCTATATAGAGGAGGGTCACTCTATGCGAACGGTAAGGTCACTGCTGGCGACCGCGCTGGTGGCACCGGCATTCGTTGTGGTCGCGGCGAACCCGGCGGCCGCAACGCCCGCCCCGCAAGCAACGAAGGTCGGCGAGGAGAAGGCGGCCAACGTCTCCATCGCCGGCGAGACCAAGGGACACATCGTCCACGAGCCGGGCTCGACATACATCAAGGTGCACCTGCGCCTGTCACCCGACGCGCACGTGACCGTGTCCAACCCGGCGGGCACCGAGGTGCACACCTACCACGGCACCAAACAGGCGGGCGACTCCGACGCCACACTGCATGGCAGGCAAGGATTCGCGGCGCTGTCCATCGACGGCGACACGGCCGTGGTCAAGCGGCACGCGGGCGAGGTGCGCATCGACGGCTACTGGCGCGGCTTCCGCGAGGACGAGATGGTCGGCGTCCAGAGCGTGTGCGGCACGGACGCGCGCCGCGACGTCGTGTGCTACCAGACCAGCCACCCCACCGAGTTCACGCGCTCGCGCGCCGTGGCCAAGCTGCTGATCGGCGGCGGCGGCTCGTGCACGACGTGGCGCGTGGGCAACACCAACCGGATGCTGACCAACAAGCACTGCTTCTCCACGCAGGCGCAGGTCCAGTCCAGCGAGATGCAGTTCAACTTCCAGTGCGCGACGTGCGGCGGCAACAACCCCGGCGCGGGCACGAAGGTCTCGGGCGCGCAACTCGTGCGGGTCAGCGCGGGCGGCTCGAACCAACTGGACTACACGCTGTACTCCGTCAACAACTTCGCGGCGATCCAAGGCTTCGGGACTCTGTTCCTCGAGACGCGGGCGCCACGCGCGGGCGAGCGCATCTACATCCCCGGGCACGGCGACGGCACGGCCAAGCGGATGTCCATCTTCGAGACCACGCAGGGCTCGGGCAACTGCGCGGTGGGCAACCCGACCATCAACAGCTGGAACATGTCGTACTCGTGCGACACCTCCGGCGGCAACTCCGGTTCGCCGGTGCTGTCGGCCAGCCACCGCGTCCTCGCGCTGCACCACCTGGGCGGCTGCCCCAACAACCAGGGCGCACGGATGCACCTGATCTACGCGGAGATCGCGAGCCTGATCGACAACAACGGATAGGCGCACGGCACCGGCCGGGCCTTGCTCGGCCGGTGTTTCCGCTAGATTGCCCGCATGACCGTGACCCTGCGCCCGATGACGCCCGCGGAGTTCGAGGCCATCATCAGCGGCTCGTTCGAGAATTTTGTCGGCGAAATGGTCAAGACCGGCGGGATCGCCGCCGAGGACGCGCCTGCCGAGATCGCGCGGAGGCGGGAGCAAAACCTGCCCGGCGGGCTGGACACGCCGCACATGCTGCTGTTCATCGGCGAGGTGGACGGGGAGAGGATCGGCTGGCTGTGGATCGCGCTGCCGGGCGCGCCGCAGCACGCCGGGACGGCATGGATCTACAACATCGAGGTCGACGAGGCACACCGGGGCAAGGGCTACGGCAAGGACCTGATGCTCGCCGCCGAGCGGGAGCTGATCGCGCGCGGGGTGGACAGGCTGGGGCTCAACGTGTTCGGCGCCAACACCACCGCCATCGGGCTCTACACCAAGCTGGGCTATCAGGTGATAGCCCAGCAGATGAGCAAACCGCTCAGTCCGTGATGTCGACCGGCTCGGGCTTCCACTCGGGCTCGGCCAGCCGCTGCTGCGGGACCGGCACGGGTGGAAGCGGTGCGGCCGGCCTGACCTGCGGCAGCTCGGACGTGCCCAGCGACACCGGCTCGGCCGGCGGCGCGGGCGGACTCACCGGCGCCGGTGCGCCTGGACTGACCGGCATCGGTGTGGGCGAGCGGAGCGCCGTGTCGGGCTGGCCGACCGGCAGTGGTGTGGGGGAGCGCAGGGCGTCGGGCTGGCCGACGGGCAGTGGTGTGGGCGAGCGCAACGCGTCGGGCTGGCCCACCGGAAGCGGCGTGGGCGAGCGCAGCACGCTGCGCATGTGGTAGGAACCGCTGGCGATCTCGACCGGCGGCGGTGGCGGCGAGGTGAGCTGCACTAGCGGATATTCGGCTGTCACCGCGCCCGACGCGGCCACGAACGCGGCCTTGGCCTTGGCCGCCTCCTCCGCCTCCTCCAGCTTGTGGGTGATGGCCGTGGTGAGCTTGCGGCTCACGGTCGACTTCGACGGCACCGGCTCGCCCTGCGCCGGGTTGAGCAGGGCGTCGCGCTCCTCGGCCATGGAGTGGCCCCACAGGCTCGCGGCTGCGGCGATCACCACGATGTCGGGCACACCGAGCTTCTTGGCGAGCTTGGACTCCAGGTCGGTCGCGGCGGCCTCGGTCTTGGCGAGCGCGCGCACATCGACGTCGCCGAGGTTGGCGCGCACGATGATGCGCATCTTCTCGGCGGCCGCCTGGGCGAGCGCGAGCTCGGTGCGCTGCTGGGTCTCGATGTCGTCAAAGTCCAAAAAGGAGCGCCGGAACGGCGCGGCGGTCACGAGCTCGCGAAGGTAGTGCAGGCTGATGGTGGTGCCGTCGACGGGCTGCCCGAAGTGCATCGAGCCGTCGCCCAGCAGGAGATCGGAAAGGCTGACCCGATAGGCGAGGGCCGAGGTCAGGATGGGCGGCAGGGCGAGCAGGTGCTCGGCGCTGAGCGGCTTTTGGCCCCGCTCCACCGCTAAATACCACGAGGTGGTCCACTCCAGTCCGAACTGGGCCGCGGCGCGCACGACGTCATCGGGCTGTGCGGCGGTGACGCTGCGAAGCCGGCGCAGGTTGTCTGCGACCAGCTCGCGCAAGGTATAAGGCGTCGGTGGGAGGCTCACGTGATCCGACGTTACCGACGGCTATTCGGTGATGGCAATGTCACTATTCGGATTCTTGCGCCAAAGCCGTCCCGCGAAAGTCCGGTTTCCGACTCTGTTGAGGCGAAGCCGTGCTCTTGCGTGGCTGTGGCCGGTCGCGCAGAAGTCCGAACCGACCGCGGCTGGGCGCCCGGGCGAAGACTCTGTCCAGGCGAACCCGTGCTTTTGCGTGGCTGTGGCCGGCCGCGTAGCGGTCCCGGGCACAGCCGCTGCTGGGAACTTCCGTTCAACTTCGCCCGCTGCCCAGGTATCGCATTACTGTCGCGCGTTTGACAGTCATGCTCTCGACGTCCTCGTTGACGGGCACGTCGTACTCGGCAACAACCTCGAATCCCGTTTTAGGCGCATAAGCCCGGCCGGGGTCGCCGACAAAAATTTCGGCCGCGTTCATCCGCCCCATAAACGATTGGACCTGCTCGGACATGTCGCGGCTGTAGAAGACGTCACCCGCAAGAATGAAATCGACATCTATCGGTGTGGTGCCCTCGGGGAGTAGGTTGCCCTCGTGGACCTCAACCGCCACGTCGTTGGCGGCTGCGTTGAGATGGATGGCTTCAATGGCGAACAAGTCGATCTCATTCGCTATAGCACGGGCCGCGCCGCATCGCGCCGCGGCTATTGCTACGAGCCCGGAACCGCTGGCAAGATCGAGGACCCGTCTCCCTCGCACCAGCTCCGGGTGGTCCAGCACATAGCGGGCGAGGGCCTGTCCGCCCGCCCACGCGAACGCCCAAAAAGGTGGGGCGTCGCGTTCGGAGTCTTCCCAGAGGGGTACCACTTCTTCCGCAAGGTGAAGCTGGATTTCTCGCAAAAAGGGCAATGTAGTCAACTCAGTATGGTCAAGCACGAAGTTGCGCACGGAAACGCTCCCAGAAAAAGGTGCAAGCAGCTGACCTGCGGATTGATGTGCCATACCTCACGAGGACTCCCTCGATTCCCCTAACGAACGTTAGCGTCCCGCGAAAGACTGGTTTCGCAAGGAGGTACTCGGTGACGAAGTACGTGTACGACTTCTCTGAGGGCCACATGGGCCTCAAGGATCTCCTGGGAGGTAAGGGTGCGAACCTTGCCGAGATGACCAGGCTCGGGCTGCCGGTGCCGCCCGGGTTCATTATCTCTACCGAGACATGCCGCGAATATCTGCGCGACGGACAGGCCCCCGCCGCGCTGCGCGAAGAAGTGGATCAGCACCTGGCCGACCTGGAGAAGGCCATGGGGCGAAGGCTCGGCGACCCCGACGACCCGCAGCTGGTGTCGGTGCGTTCCGGCGCGAAGTTCTCCATGCCCGGCATGATGGAGACGGTCCTCAATGTGGGGCTCAACGACCGGTCCGTGCTGGGCCTCGCGTCGGTGAGCGGCAACGAGCACTTCGCGTGGGACTCATACCGCCGCCTGATCCAGATGTTCGGCAAGACCGTGTGCCACGTGCCGGAGTTCCCTTCGCTCGAGGGTGCCGACCCGCGCGAGCAGGTGCCGCTGTTCAAGCAGATCTTCCGTGACCACACCGGGTTCGACTTCCCGCAGGATCCCCGCCAGCAGCTCGACATGGCCATCGAGGCCGTCTTCAAGTCGTGGAACACCGAGCGGGCCGCTCTGTACCGGAGGCAGGAGCGGATCCCCGCCGATCTTGGCACCGCGGTCAACGTCCAGGCGATGGTCTTCGGGAATTTGAGCGACGATTCCGGGACAGGTGTGGCCTTCACCCGCGACCCCGCGAGCGGAGCGACCGGCGTATACGGCGACTACCTCGCCAACGCGCAGGGCGAGGACGTCGTGGCCGGCATCCGCAACACGGTGCCGCTGGACCACATGCCCAAGCACTGCTTCGACGAGCTCATGGACATCATGTCCACTTTGGAGGGCCACTACCGGGACCTGTGCGACATCGAGTTCACGATCGAGCGGGGCAAGCTGTGGATGCTGCAGACGCGGGTCGGCAAGCGCACGGCCGCCGCCGCGTTCACCATCGCGTGCCATCTGGTCGACGAGGGTGTCATCGACATGGACGAAGCCTTGAGCCGGGTGAGCGGGGATCGCTTGGCACAGCTGATGTTCCCCGCGTTTGACCTGAGCGTGGCGCCCAAACCGCTGGCCAAAGGCGTGGCGGCCTCGCCCGGCGCGGCGGTGGGCAAGGCCGTGTTCGACTCGCGCCGCGC
This sequence comes from Allorhizocola sp., assembly GCA_044869915.1. Taxonomy (GTDB): domain Bacteria; phylum Actinomycetota; class Actinomycetes; order Mycobacteriales; family Micromonosporaceae; genus Allorhizocola. The sequence goes on along the minus strand of JBIOYB010000597.1, from coordinate 6,905 downwards.
GACCACCGATTCGATCCTGGTGCGCCGTGAGACCAACCCGGACGACCTGCCCGGTATGATTGCCGCGCAAGGGATTTTGACCAGCCGAGGGGGCAAGACCTCGCATGCGGCCGTGGTCGCCCGGGGCATGGGCAAGACGTGCGTGTGTGGTGCCGACGCGCTGGAGGTGGACACGGCGGCGCGACAGTTCACCGTGGACGGCGTCGTCGTGAAGGAAGGCGATGTCATCTCCATCGACGGCACAAGCGGCAAGATCTATCTGGGCGAGGTGCCCGTGTCGCCGTCACCCGTGGTGCAATACTTCGAAGGCACCTTGAAGCCCGACGACGATGAGCTGGTCGCGTCGGTGGACCGGATCCTCACCCACGCCGACGGCGTGCGGCGGCTGGCCGTGCGGACCAACGCCGACACCGGAGAAGACGCGGCACGCGCGCGAAGGTTTGGCGCGCAAGGCATCGGGCTGACCCGCACGGAGCACATGTTCCTGGGCGACCGGCGGTCGCTGGTGGAGCGGCTCATCCTGGCCAACACGGAGCAGGCGCAGCAGGAGGCGCTCGACGCGTTGCTCCCGTTGCAGCGCAAGGATTTTGAGGAGATCTTCCGGGCGATGGCCGGGCTGCCCGTGACCATCCGGCTGATCGACCCGCCGCTGCACGAGTTTCTGCCCCCGCTCGAGGAGCTGGCCGTAAAGGTGGCGCTTGGCGAGGGTACCCAACATGACAAAGAACTTTTGACCGCGGTCCGCCGCATGCATGAGCAAAACCCGATGCTGGGCCTGCGGGGAGTCAGGCTCGGGCTCATGATCCCGGGGCTGTTCGAGATGCAGGTGCGCGCGATCGCCCAGGCCGCCGCGGTGGTCGAAGGGGCGCGCCCCGAGATCATGGTCCCGCTGGTCGGCGCGGTCCAGGAGCTCGAGACCGTGCGCGCGTCCGCGGTCAAGGTGCTCGCGGAGGAAGGGGTGCCGGACATACCGGTCGGCACGATGATCGAGGTGCCGCGGGCGGCCCTGACCGCCGGGCAGATCGCCACCGCCGCCGACTTCTTCTCCTTCGGCACCAACGATCTGACCCAGATGGGCTGGGGCTTCTCGCGCGATGACGTCGAAGGCGCGTTCTTCGGCAGATACATGGACCTCGGCGTGTTCGGGGTCTCTCCATTCGAGACACTCGACCGCGAAGGCATTGGCCGGATGGTGCGCATCGCGGTGGAGGAGGGGCGCGCGGCGTCGCCCGGCCTGAAGATCGGCGTGTGCGGCGAGCACGGCGGCGATCCGGAATCGGTGCACTTCTTCCACGAGGTGGGGCTCGACTATGTGTCGTGCTCGCCGTTCCGGGTGCCGATCGCGCGGCTCGAGGCCGGGCGCGCTTCACTCATGGCCTCGGGAGACAGCTCCGCATAACATTTGTCGATGGGATTGCGCTGGCATGGCACGGCGGTTAACGCCATGGATCCGGCCCGGTTGGGCCGGTGGTGGGCCGAGGTGCTCAGGGTCGGTGTCCTTTACGAGCGATCCGATGTCGTCGTCCTGCCCGGGCTGACATTTGTCCGGGCGGACGATGTCGCGGGCGGGAGCCGGATGCACCTCGAGCTCGACTCCGACGACCTGACCAGCGACGTGGAGAAGCTGCTCGACATGGGCGCTCGGCACGTCTCGTCGACATCGCGCGAAGCGGTGCTGGCGGATCCGGAAGGCAACGAGTTCCGGGTCCGCCCGCCGCGTTAGGCGCACCGCTAGACTTTTCCTCAGTGGTTGATCTGGATACTGAGCGTTACGCCCCCGAGCCTGAGAAGGGCCGCGGGCGCAGTCCGTATGAGCGCGATCGGGCGCGCGTGCTGCACTCGGCCGGATTCCGGCGGCTGGCCGCCAAGACACAGGTGCACACGGCCGGCACCGACGACTTCCTGCGCACCCGGCTGACCCACTCGCTGGAGGTGGCGCAGATCGCCCGCGAGATGGGCAGGCGGCTCGGGTGCGACCCCGACGTGGTCGACGTCGCCGGGCTGGCGCACGATCTGGGGCACCCGCCGTTCGGGCACAACGGGGAGCACGCGCTGGACGTGGTGGCCCAGGCGTGCGGCGGGTTCGAGGGCAACGCCCAGACCTTGCGGGTCATCACGCGCCTGGAGGCCAAGGTGGAGGGCGCGGGGTTGAACCTGACCCGCGCCTCGCTCGACGCGACATGCAAATATCCCTGGCCCAGGGTGGAAGGAAGACGCAAATTTGGGGTGTACGCCGACGACGCGGCCGTGTTCGAGTGGTTGCGGCCGGCGGGGGCGGGGGAGCACCGCTGCCTGGAGGCCCAGATCATGGACTGGGCCGACGACGTGGCCTACTCGGTGCACGACGTCGAAGACGGCATCTTCTCGGGCTTCATCACGCTGCGCCCGCTGCTGTCCGATCCGGACGAACGGGCCGCCCTCGTGGCGGACGTGTCGTCGACCTATTCGTCGGCCCCGGCGTCGGAGCTTTTCGCCTCGCTCGAGCGGCTGCTGGCCGAGCCGGTGCTCGTGACGCTGGCCAACTATGACGGCTCGCATCGGGGCCAGATCGCGCTCAAGACGTTTACGAGCGCGCTGACCGGGCGGTTCGTCGCGGCGGCGGTCGACGCGACGCGGGAGGTGTATGGGCCGCGGCCGCTGCGGCGATATGCGGCCGACCTGGTCGTGCCGCCCGCCGAGCGGGCCACGTGCGCGCTGTTGAAGGGGATCGCGCTGCGCTATGTCATGCGGCGGCGCGGGATGGAGCCGTGGTATGAGGAGCAGCGGCGCATCCTGACCGATCTCGTGCGCGTGCTTGCGGAGGTCGCGCCCGACGGACTCGATCCGGTGTTCACGCCGCTGTGGAAGGATGCCGCGGACGACGCCGCGCGACTGCGTGTGATCGTCGACCAGATCGCTTCGCTGACAGATCCGGCGGCGGTCGCCTGGCATCAAAGGCTCGTCCACAACGGACGGTCGGCTCGACCCTAGGGTGTCGCGGCGACCCGGCGCGCGTGCTCCTCGATGACGGCCGCGACGTCCTTCGGGTGTTTGAGGTCGGCGCCGTGGTCGCGGCCGGGCATGGTGACCCGGCGGGCGCCGGGCATCACCCGCGCGACGGCGTCGAGGCGGCGGGCGATGTGCGCGGGGCTGCGGTCGCCGCCGAGCAGCACGGTCGGCACGGTGATCTTTGCGTAGATGTCGAGCCGCGCCCCGAGCCGGTCGAGCGCTTCGAGGGAGTCGAGCTGCGCCGGGACCAGGCGGCGGTAGCGCGGTATCAGCGGGACGAGCGCTGCCGCCGGCCATGCCTGCCAGGCGGGCAGCTCGATGGTGCGGCGGAAGAAGATCTCCATTGCCTTGCCGGGTCTGCCCGCGGCAAGCGCCGCCCGCGCCGCGGTGAGCACCTCGCCGTCCTTGCCCGCCAAGGGTTTCGCGGCATCGATCACCGCCGCGGGCTCGAAGATGACGGCGCCGGCGAACGACTCGGGCGAGGCGGCCAGGGCCTCGAGCGCCACGACCCCGCCGTCGGAGTGGCCGTAGACGAGCACCGGCCCGCCCACCCCCGTCGCCACCGCGACCACGTCCTGCACCTCCTGGGCGATGCTCACCGGCGACCCGCCGAGCTTCGGGTCGGGCTTGAGGTCGAGCCGGAATTGCCTGCGGTGCAGGCGGAGCACCCGGTGGCGCCCGGTCAGGTGGGCGGCGAGCCGCTTGGTGCGGGTGCCGTCGTCGAGCCCCGGCCCGACGATCACGATGGCCGGGCCTTGTCGCTGGGCAGGACCCTCGTCATAGGCGCGCACGTCGGTGCCGTCGGCGGAAGTCACGGTGAACAAGGCGTACCTCCCTAGCATTGCTAGTCCCCTAGCACTGCTAGACGGTAGCCCTAGCATTGCTAGAGTGTCAACCGATGGGCGACGAGAAGATCGGTGGCAATGCGAGGGCCGGGCTCACCCGGGAGACGTTGATAGCGACGGCGTTACGCCTGCTCGACGAGGTCGGCCTCGACGGGCTGACCGTGCGGCGCCTGGCCGCCGAGCTCGACGTCAAATCGCCCTCCCTCTACTGGCACATCCGCACCAAGCAGGAGCTGCTCGACGGCATGGCCGACGAGATCATCCAGGCCGCGGGCATGGGCCCGCCGCACGAGGGCGAGCAGTGGCAGGATTGGCTCGCCCGCCGCGCCCGCGGCTACCGCGCACGCGTGCTCGCCCACCGCGACGGCGCCCGCCTCGTCGCCACCGCCTCCTGGCTCAGCCCGGCCACCATCCGCGCCTTCGACCAGGAGCTGACCGCGATGGTAGAGCGCGGCTTCACACCGGCGCTGGCCATGCACACGATCGCGGCGATCAGCCGCTACGTCAACGGGTTTGTGCTACAGGAACAGACCGAGCGCCGCCCCGCCGCACCCGGCGGCCCGCAGGAACAGCTCGCGGCACTGGCCGCGCTGCTCGACCGGGGCACCGAGGCCACGCTGCTGCAAGCCTTCCGCCAAGGCGGCGCCGCCTCCGGCGAGGCCGCCTTCGAACACGGCCTGCGCACGCTGATCGACGGCACGGCCGCCGCGCTGGACCGGATCAAGGGTGGGCGAAAAAGTCGGTGATGGCTTCGTTGACCGTGTGCAGGGCGTGGGCGGAGAAGTCGGGATTGGATTCGCGGTAGTAGGCGATCCCCTGCGCCATGGCTAAGGCCCGGCCGCGCGCCCGCGCCCAGGTGGCGTCGTCGGCGCCCACGCCCGCACGGAAGGCGGGCCTCACCTCGGGCGGCAGCAGATTCCACGCCGGGATCAGATCGCACGACGGGTCGCCCACACCGAAGCAGGCGAAGTCGATGACGCCGCTGAGCCGCCCGTCCACGGTCAGCAGGTTGCCCGGCAGGAGATCGGCGTGTATCCACGTCGGCGGGCCGTCCCAGCTCGGCGCCGCGAGCGCGGCCTCCCACACGGCCGTGGCCGCGTCGACATCGAGGGTGTCGCCCAGCTCCGCCAGTGCCTTGCGGGTCGATCCGTCCAGTTTGGACAGCGGGCCGCCACGGTAGGCGTTGGGCGGGCCGGGCAGCTCGATCGCGCGGAAGTCCCGGATGAACCCGGCCAGGTCGGCCGCCAGCTCGCTGGGCCGGGTCAGCCGGCCCGGCACCGGGTTGCCGCCGTCGAGCCAGCGCAGGATCGACCACGGCCACGGGTAGTCGGCGTTGGGCCGGCCCTCGGCGATCTGCTCGGGTATGGCGACGGGCAGCAGAGGCGCGAGTCGTGGCAGCCACACCCGCTCGGTGTCCACCTCGCCCACGCCCCACGGCACCCGGCACAGGCGCACGGCCAGGTCCTCGCCGAGCCGGTAGATCGCGTTGACCGTGCCGGTGGAACGCACCTCGCGCAGCGGGAGCTCTGCCCACTGGGGGAACTGCTCACGGATGAGCCGCGCGACCATCGCCGGGGTGATGTCGATTTCGTCGGGATGCATCGCGTGCCAGCCTGTGCGACGGACGCCTATCGCGGCAACCGAGTTTTTGATCCGCGCCTTTTCGGGGATATGGCTGCCTCGGAGTGCTTGGGCGCCAGCCATTTCCCCGAGATGGCGCGGATCTTCGCGCGGCGGGTGGGTTCCGATTCGAGTCCCGCGCACATGGCGCGTGTTTGCGGTTGTGGGCCTTGCCGGCCGCGCACAAACCCGGCAGGAAGGGCCGTCAAGGCCCGACCGGTCCGCCGCGGGAGCACGTCGGGGTGAGTTTCGCGGCGCGGGGTAAATGAGAAAGAGGAGGCCAAACGGTCAGGTCGGGGCACAAAGGGCCGCGGGAGGGTTGTCGGGGGGACCGAATAGCATTGGGCGCATGGCCGGCGGTGGGCGGGTTCGTGATGAGGATATTGCGCTGGTGCGCGAGCGCAGCTCGATCGTCGACGTCGTGTCGGAGCAGGTGACGCTCAAACCGGCCGGCGGGGGCAATCTTAAAGGGCTGTGCCCGTTTCATGATGAGAAGACGCCGTCGTTCACGGTCGCGCAGGGGCGCAATGTCTATTTCTGTCACGGGTGTGGCGAGGGTGGCGACGTCATCAACTTCGTGCAGAAGATTGACCATCTGACGTTCATCGAGGCGGTCGAGCGGCTGGCCGATCGGGCCGGGATCACGTTGCGGCGCATGGAGGCCGGGCCGGCGCGGGTGCGTCCGGCAGGGCAGCGGCAGCGGCTGGTCGACGCGCACAAGGCGGCGCAGGCGTTCTATGCCGAGCAGCTGCTCACGCCGGGGGCTCGGGCGGCGCGGGAGTTTTTGGCGGCGCGCGGGTTCGACCGCGAGGCGGCCCAGCGCTATGGTTGCGGTTTCGCGCCGCCGGAGTGGGATCTGCTGACCAAACACCTTCGGCAGCTTGGGTTTTCGGCCGCGGAGCTGGAGACGGCCGGTCTGTCCAAGCCTGCGCGCTCGGGCAGCCTGATCGACCGGTTCCGGCGGCGGCTGCTGTGGCCGATCAGGGACGTGAGCGGTGACACCATCGGGTTCGGCGCGCGCAAGCTGTTCGACGACGATGACGGGCCCAAATATCTGAACACGCCGGAAACGCCGCTGTATAAGAAGTCTCACGTGTTATACGGGGTCGATCTGGCCAAGCGCGAGATCGCCAAGCAGGGGCGGGCCGTGATCGTCGAGGGATACACGGATGTGATGGCGTGTCATCTGGCGGGCGTGGCGACGGCGGTGGCGACGTGTGGCACGGCGTTCGGCGGCGACCACATCAATGTGTTGCGGCGGCTGCTGCTCGATACGGACGCCTATGCGGGCGAGATCATTTTTACGTTTGACGGGGATGCGGCCGGGCAGAAGGCGGCGCTGCGGGCGTTCGCCGACGACCAGCGGTTCGTGGGGCAGACGTTCATCGCGGTGTCGCCCGATGGGATGGATCCGTGTGAGTTGAGGCTGGCAAAGGGCGATCTGGCGGTGCG
>JBIOYB010000596.1:0-12731 GCA_044869915.1 Allorhizocola sp. | reverse complement strand
GCAGCAGATACCGGTCGATCTCGGCCAGGGCGGCGGGGAACTCGCCACGTTCGACGTCGCCGAGCGTGGGCCGATCGCCCGCACGGATGATCACCCCGGCCGGTGAGGAGGTGACGGTGGTCCCCGGGATGGCCGAGCGCGCCGGGGCGTGCTCGGCGAGGAACGCGGCGAAGGCGGGCCCCAGGACGGTCAACCAGGCGGCGCCGACCACCCGCGTGGGCATGGCCTCCAGCCACCCGTCGAGGTATCCGGCGTCGAGAGCGAAAAAGCGCCGGCACCATCCGTAGATGTCTCGGTAGAGGGCGTTGCGGTGGCCCGATTTCCAGACACAGGCGCTATAGCCGCCATGGCCGGAGCGCACCGGCAGCAGGGCGGTGAGCTCTTCGGCCAGTCGCGCCAGCCGTTGCGGGTCCTCGTCCGCGGGCACGATCACCTCGCAGAACGAAGCCCGCCTCCGGGCTTCGCCGTCGTCATCGCTCGGTGGCACACCGCGGACATTGAGGGTGTACCTGCGCCCCACCCCTGCTTCGATCGAGAGGCGGATGCCGAAGTGGCCCGACCCGTCCACGCGCATCCGTGCTGCCCACGACTCGTCGTCTGGGTTCGCGGCGTCGCGCGGGAAGCCGCCGTACTCGGCCGGCAGCGCCCACGACAGGGCGCCGTCGACGGGAAAGTGGCGGCGGAACGCCCGGAAGCAGCCGACGACCTCGTCGGGTGATGGGTACACGCCGAGATAGAGCACCAGGTTGAGCACCACCGACGCCTGCGGCTCCTCGTCGCCGACCACCAGGTCGACGGCGTCGACCGCGGGCGGCATCGGGGCGTTGGCCGCGGGTGCCACGACCGGCGGGACCACCGCCGGCGACTCACCACGGGCACGGCGCAGCTCGTCGAGCAGGCGCGTCTCGATGGCGGCGCGACGCTCGGGGTCCCAGTCATCGCGGGCGGCTGATTCGTGCTCCCGCCAACGATCCAGGCTCTCCCGCACGCTCGCGAGCCGGCCCGCCAGGAAACTGTCGATGTCGCTGTAGCGCTCCTCCTCCTCGTACAGGAAGTCGACGACCTCACCGCTGTCGAGCAGCAGCACCAGGGCGGCGTCGTAACTGGAGTTGGCGATGATGGTGGCGTTGGCGAGTTGCTCGGGCACCTCGCTGTCGTCCGTGGACAGTTCGAATGTTTCCTGGGCCCACCCGTAGGCGTCGCCGACCAGTTCCTCGGTGCCAAACAGTTGCAAGCCCCACGGAAAGTCCGGCCAGCCATCGTGCAGGGCCAGGAACCGCCGGTAGCCGTCCGTAAACGCCACCCCCCGCACCCGTTCCGCCTCGGCGATGGCCTCCGCCGGTGCGGGCGGGCGCGGCTGCGGGACCGGTTTGCCGTCGCCCTGCCGGTCAGCGAGTTCACCGAGCCCGGCCACGATCGCGGCCACTGTCGTCTCCAGCGTGTCGATCACACGCGCACTCTATCCGGGATCCGCCACACCAAACGACTACGGCATGCTCGGAGTGGACACCCCCATGGGCGCCGCCCTCGGCGCGCCCGGTGACCACCGGCAGCAGACCAGGATCCTGCGCCAGGCGCTGGAATTCCTCATGGAGGCAACCGTTCCGGGAGAGATCAGGCAGATCGCCGAAAGCTGCCATCACTGAACGATTTGGCTCATTGGGCCGCGAAACGCGTGTGAGAACGTGCACCCCTAGCCTTCTCCGCCAATTCATGTGATCCGTTCGGTCATAGTGAGATTTAAATACTTACTGTTATGGTCTGGCATCGGCGCCGCGCCCACAGCGCTGATGCCCCTTCGGCTTTGGAGGTCCATTGATCCGCAGAAACATCTCGTTGCTTGTCGCCGCAACGGTCGCCTTCGGCGTGGGGATCGCCGGCGCCAGCCCGGCCGCGGCGCAACCCGCGGCACAGACGCAATTCACGGTGCTGTCGATCAATTCCTGTCTGGAATACCGGCAGATTGACTGGCAGTACAATTCGGTCGGTTCCAACAAGGCCCTGTCCAGTTGCTACGCCGAGAGCAACTTCCCCAACTTGGGCGAGTTTACGGCCATCACCCAGGTAATATCCACATCCAACTGGACCGGCTTCCATGGCTGCGTGAAGCTCGAGTTCATCTACTCCTACACCGGCGAGGTGGTGCACACGAGCGGCCAGCAGCGGTGGGGCGTCAACGCCGGCCAGCGGCGCGTGCTGCAGTGGTCCGGGACGATGCCATCGCCAAACGCCTTCTGGAACAGCATCCACTTTGTACACTGGCGGTGTTGAGCCCCGTCCATCGACAGCGTTACGCGGGCGGGCACCCGGTGGGCGCCCGCCCGCGGGCTCGATCAGTGCGCCGGGACGGGCGGTCGCCGCCCTGCGGACCGCCGATCCCGCCCGGCTGCGCCACGTCCTCGATAGCCAATCCTGAACGCGCCACGGCGATCACGCGGTCGCCAGCGCCTCGGTGGGGCCAGGCGGGCGGCGCGGATGGCCGGATATAGGCCCGCGAGGGCCCCGACCCCGACGCCTGAACGCGCCACGGCGATCACGCGGTCGCCAGCGCCTCGGTGGGGGCCAGGCCGGCGGCGCGGATGGCCGGGTATAGGCCCGCGAGGGCGCCGACCCCGACGGTGGCGACGATCCCGGCGATAGCGGCCCAGCCGGGGATGACGGTGGGCCAGCCCTGGCTGAGCGCGTAGGCCGCCGTGACGAGCGCGCCCAGGGCCACGCCCGCCGCCCCGCCGAGCGTTGCCAGCAAAAGGGATTCGGTGAAGAACTGCACCCAGATCTGGCCCCGGCGGGCGCCGAGCGCGCGGCGCAACCCGATCTCCGACCGCCGCTCGAGCACCGAGATGACCATGGTGTTGGCCACGCCGATGCCGCCGACCAGCAGGGCGATGGCACCGAGGCCGAGCAGCAGCCCGCTGAAGGCGCGCTCGGTGGCCAGCTTGGCCGCCAGCGCGTCGGACGGGCGCGAAACCGCGACAAGATAGGGCGCCTCGGGGTTGGCGGTGGCCGGCAGGACCTGCCAGACCGCGGTCACCTGCTCGTCGGCGGCCCGCACGAAGATGGTGGTCGGGCGGCCGTCGGCGTGCAGGTAGCGTTGGGCCGCAACGGTCCCGATGAGCGCGGCGCTGTCGAGGGCCGGCACGAGCGGCACCGGCCGCAGGATGCCCAGCACGGCGAAGCGCTGGTCGCCGATCTGGACGAGCGCGTCGGGTCCGGAGTGGACGATGCCCAGCCGGCGCGCGGTCTCGTGTCCAAGCACGACGGTGGGATAGGTGGCTGTGGCGGGGTTGAGCCACGCGCCGTCGGCGATCGCCGCGCCGACCGTTGCGGGCAGGTCGAGGTCGGCGGCGTAGGGCACGATGCCGCCGGTCTGGTGCTCGGGGATCCGGTCGCTGCGGTAGACGTGGATGCCGTCGGGCAGTTTGCTCAGCGCGGCCGCGTTGTGCACCGGCGGGATGCGCTCGATCATCGCGGTCGCCGTGGGCGGCAGCTGGACCGCCTCCGTGTCCTGCTGGGCCTTGCCGCCTTCGACGCTGAGCAGGTTGGTGCCCAGCGAGTCCAAAACCCGTTGCAGGTCGGCGCGCCCGGACGACGAAACCCCGACGACGGCCAGCATCGCGGCGACCCCGATGGCGATGCCGAGCGCGGAAAGCATGGCGCGCAACGGCCGCGTGCGCAGCCCAGCGGCGCCCAGGCGCAAGACGTCGGCTGGCGCGAGCCGTCGCGCCCTCACGAGGACACCCGCCCGTCGTGCACCCGGATCCGGCGCGGTATCGCGGCCGCGACCTGCTGATCGTGCGTGATCACGACGACGGTGGTGCCCGCGGCGTTGAGCTCGCGCAGCAGCGCGAGCACGCCCTCGCCCGAGGCGCTGTCGAGGTTGCCGGTGGGCTCGTCGGCCAGCAGCAGGGCGGGCTCGCCGACCACCGCCCGCGCGATGGCCACGCGCTGCTTCTCGCCGCCGGACAGCTCGTGCGGCCGGTGCCCCAGGCGATGCTCGAGGCCCACGCGGGCCAGCGCGGCCCTTGCACGCTCGCGTCTGGCTCGGCGCGGTGTGCCCGTGTAGAGCAGGCCGTCGGCGACGTTGTCCACCGCCGCGACGCCCGCCGCCAGATGGAACTGCTGGAACACGAATCCGATGTGGACAGCGCGCAGCGTGGCCAGGCCGCGATCGGTCAGCTCGGAGATGTCTTGCCCAGCAACGCTTATCGTGCCGGCGGTCGGGCGGTCGAGGGTGCCCATCAAATGTAAAAGCGTCGACTTGCCGGAACCAGACGGACCCACCACGGCCACAAACTCACCCTCATCGACGCTGAGATCCGCCTGCCGCAACGCTTCCACGCCACCGGGATAGGTCTTGCCCACGGCCTCGAGCCGGACAACGGCGGTCATTGCGCCATCCCCACGGTCATCCCCTCGCCGATCCCGGCGCCGCTGACCTCCACCCTGCCGTTGGCGAAAAGCCCGGCGGTCACGGCGACATAGCGCGGCGAAGGCCCGTCGAGCACCTGCAGGCCGAAGCCGCCCTCGGCGAGCGCGACCAGCGCACCGACCGGCACGACGAGCACGCCCTTGCGCTCCTGCGCGGTGAACATCACGCGCACCGGACCACCATCCACTTCGGACACCGTGGCCGGATCGTCGATGGTGAGCGTGGCCTCAAGCACCGGATCCTGCCCGCCCGCCGACTCGTCGTCCGGTGTGGACAGTGTGGTCACCGTGCCGGTGAACTGCCGGCCGCCGCTCGTTTCAATTTTTGCTTGGGTACCGGGCTGAGCCAACCGTCCGTCGTGGACTTTGACGGTCGCGGTCACCATGCGCGCCGTGCCCGTGACGGTCACCACCGCCCCCGTGGCCTCCGCGCCCACCGCGAGCTTGTGCTCGGCGATGCGCACCGGCCCGGCGGCGTAGTAGACACGTCCTAACTCGACGGTGCCGGTCTGCGGCAGCCCGAGGTCCCGCTGCCACCGGCGCACCACCGCCGCGGTCTGCTCGCCGAAGATGTCGTCTTTGGACAATGCGTAACCGAGCGCGCGCAGGTTTTCCTTGAACTGCTTGACATCGGCGCCCCGGCTGGCGAGCACGGCGGGCGTGGGCGGTGTCGTGCCGTCGCCGGGCTTCTCGGGCTGGCCCGCGGTCAGTGCCCGGTAGGCGGGCAGCGCACCAAACAGGAGGATCACCGGTTCGTCGTTGAGGCGAAAGAGCGTCTTGCCCCGCTCGATCGTCTCGCCCACGCTCGGCAGCGCGGTGACCGTGCCGGCCATCCGGCTCACCACCGGTTGCGCCCGCCCGTGGCCCAGTTTCCCTGACACCGTGCGGATGTCGACCAGGTCCTGCCGCGTGACGGTCGCGGTCGCGATCGGACGGTCCGGTGGCGACGCCGCGCTGGTCGGCCGGCGCAGCAGCGCGCCCGCGCCCACCAACCCGGCCGCTCCCGCGCTCGCGACGGTCGCCATCACCCATCGCCTGTTCACCCTCACCGGTCACCGGCCTTCACGGCCGGGTCGTCGACCAGGTGCTTGCAGGTCTCCTCGGCCGCCTCGTATTCGGGCGTGCTGTCCCAGTCGGGGTCGGACGGGAGCCGGACCATCCCCTGGGCGTCGGGCTCCGGGATGTCGATGCCGCGCTTGCGCATGCAGTCATAGAACGGGCGCCACCGGGCGATGTCGGCCGGATCCCGCTTGACCGGCCAGTGGGTCGGCATCAGATGCTTGCACCGGTTGAAGACCTCGGTCGGCCGCACGAGGATGCCTGGCAGCGACACACCGGTCGGCAGGGCCGTGCCCTCCACCGGATCCGGGACCCTCGCGCCGCGATCCACAAGGTCGGGATGCAGCGCGGCTAGATTGTCGTTCATGCAACGGGTGTAGCGTAATGCCTTGTCGTAGTTGGACTCCTGCACGGGAGCCGGTGCCGAGGCGCTCGGCGGAGGTGTCGCGGGCGCCTGCGCCGTGGGGATCTCCGGCGACCGTGGCGTGGTGCAACCGGCCGGCGCCAGCGCCACCAACGCGGCCAGCATCACGGTGGGTGCCCTCACCGGTCACCGGCCTTCACCGCCGGGTCGTCGGCCAGGTGCCGGCAGGCATCCTCGGCCGCCCGATATTCCGGTGTCTGCTGGAGCTCGTGATTGGGGTTGACGTGGAGGTAGCCATTGGCGTCCGGTGCCGGCACGTCTATCCCGCGCTGGCGCAGGCAATCGTAGAACCGGCCAAACCGCCTTTGGTCGTCCGGGTCCGCCTTGACCGGCCAGATCGGGGGCAGGTGTTGCTTGCACTTCTCGAACACCCCGGGGGCCGCCACCTGCCACCCCCGATCCCCATCCGAGGTCATCCGGCTGATCGTCCCGTCGTAGACATCGGGCGGGACGGTGACATATGTGCGCAGATACTCGCCCTCCACCGGATCGGGCAGCCGCTTGATGCGCCCGACCGCGCCGGGATACATGGCTTCCACGGTTTCGTTCATGCAGCGGGTGAACCGCAGCGCCTTGTCGTAATTGGACTCCTGCGTCGCCTTTGGCGACTGCGGCGGCGGTGCGCTCGTGGCCTCGACCGGCTGCACCGCCGTTGGCACCCTAGGCTCCCGCGCTTCGGTGCACGCGCCGGTCGCGAGCACCGCACCGATCACCAACCATTGGATAGGTTTCATACCGTTCCCACCTCATCGACGACAGCCACCGACGTGATGGCCTCGCGCAACGCCAGCTGATAGTTGAGCCATAGGGTTTCCGGGCCGCGCGCCACCGCGAGCCACGCCTGCGTGCGGTTGACCCCGAGATACCGGTAGGTGTCGGGGTCGAACACCAGCTCCGTCTGGGTGTAGTCGCCGGAGTAGGCGATCGCCACGCCCTGCCGGTCGACCAGATTGGACACTCCCGGGCGCACCCGCACCTTGGGGATGCGGCTCATCGCGGCGAACACGGCCGCCTGCACGGCGGGCGCCTGCTGGGCCGCCCGCAACACGCTGCCCGCCCGATTGAGCGCGCGTTCGTCGGGGCCCATCCGCACCTCCGAAAACTCGTCGGCGTCCGGCCGGTACAGGTATCGGTGCATGCCCTCGGCATCGGTGGGCAGCTCGGTGGCCTGGCCCGGGGTGAGCGTGCAGCCGTGCCCCTTTGTGCACGCGGCGATGACCTGGCTCTCCCACGCCGCCGCGTCGCCCGCGCCGGCCGGGCGCACCTGGATCAGACCGTCGCGGGTGCCGTCGACCGAGAGCCACAGCCGCACCAGCCTGAGCTCCTCCACGGCCGTGTAGTTGCCTTGGCCGGACTCACGCGCCTCCCGGAGCAGCGCCACGGACTCGGTGTAGATGAACTGGTCCCCCCGCACCACCGGGCCCGCCTGCGCGCCGACCCGGTCGGCCGCGAACTCCAGCAGCCGCACGGGGTTTTGCTCGCCGCGGGCATCCTGGCCCGGCGGCCGGACGATCGCCGGATCGACCGCCACCACCACGAGCGCGGCGGCCGCCACGGCGCTGCCGACAAGGGCGGCCCACGTCCACGGGCGTGCCCTTGGGCGGGTTCGCTGCGGGACCGAGGCCAGCCCGGCGAGCACCCGCCCGCGCAACGCCAGCGGCGGCGCGTCGGCCGGCGGCTTGAGCGCCTCACCGAGCGCGCGAACGTGCTCCATATCCGAGTTCACGACGCCTCCTCCTCCCCCGTGGCCGGATCGGTGCCCAGCGCCTCACGGACCTTGCGCCGCACCCGGTTCAGGCGGGATCGCACGGTGCCGATCGGAATGTCCAGCGCGGCCGCCACCTCCTCGTAACTGCAGTCCGCCCAGGCGATCAGCAGCAGCACGTCGCGGTCGCCCGCCGACAGCCGGGCCAGCGCGCGGGCCAGCGGGCCGCGCAGTGCGGCCGCGCTCACCCGTGCCGTGATCCGATCGGCCGGTCCTTCCTCGGCCTCCGGTGACGCGGCACGCGCCAGCGCCCGGTAGCGTGCCTTCTCCGCGCGATGATGCCGGGCGAGCTTGCGGGTCAGGATGCCGAACAGCCAGGGCCGGACGTCGCCACGGCCCGGGTCGAACGAAGCGCGCTGCTGGAACGCGGCGAGGAACGTGTCGGCCACGATGTCCTGCGCGGCCTGGTCACCGGCGCGCTGGTAGGCGTACCGAAAAAGTTGTCCGGCATATCGGTCATAGAGCACGGCGAACCGCTCGGTGTCGTCCATCGACACCGACAGCACCTGCGCATCGGCGACCGCCGACAGCGTCATGTCCCGCTCCGCTCGTCCTGATGACCGATGAGCCAACTGCCCCCTCCATCCGTGTCTTTCCTCGATCACGGGATCGAGTTCACGCGTTTTTCTAGACACGCGATCGGGGCGGTGAGCGGATCCCGCTGAACCCGGCGCGCGCTCCCGCGGCGGCAACGGCCTGGGCCGCGTCACGGCGCAGCCGGCCGGCATCGACTGCACCTTCACCGCCGGCGGGACCACGGGCGTGTGCGGCAATGTCTTCTTTCCGGCAGGCACCCGGGTCAGGCTGGACGCCCGGCCGGCGCAGGGCTCGAGCTTGCGCGGCTGGGAATTCGAGGTCAGCTGCCGCGACGCGCCCAACGTGACCATCGCCGCGGGTGTGGCGCACATCTGCCGGCCGGTCTTCCGTCTGAAGTAGACAGTCGCATACCTTCGCGTGCCGGGGAAAAGCGGTTTCCGAGCCGGGCGGCGACTCACTAGCCTGCTCGCTGTGGACGACAAGCGATGGCGTGATCCGGAGTGGCTGGCCGCCGCCCGGCTGTGGATCGACGACCGGCTCGGCGAGCTGGGCATGGCCCGCATGGGCGAGCCGGAGCAGCCGCACATCCTGCCGTGGGCGACGGTGTTGCGCGTCCCGACCGGCACGGGCGACGTGTGGTTCAAGGCCAACGCCGAGTCGCTGCGGCACGAGGCCGCCGTCGTGCGGCGCATCGCGGCCCGCCGCGCCGACGCCGTGCCGCCCCTGCTCGCCGCCGACACCGAAGCCGGCTGGATGCTGATGGCCGACGCCGGGGAGAGCCTGCGCGCGGTGATCGGGCGCGAGCACAGCCTCGACCGGTGGTTCGACGTCCTGCCGCTCTATGCGGGCGTCCAGCTCGACCTCGCCGCCGACGTCGACGACCTGCTCGCCATGGGCCTGCCCGACATGCGGCTCGCCGTGCTGCCCAAAGCCTACGAGCGCCTGCTCGACGAGATCGGCGCCGAGCGGCGGTTCCGCGACGCCGCGCCGATGGTGGCCGAGATGTGCGATCAGCTTGCGGCATACGGTCTGCCGGAGCTGCCGCAGCACGACGACCTGCACGACGGCCAGGTCTATGTGCGCGACGGCCGCCACCTGGTGCTCGACTGGGGCGACGCGTGCGTGTCACACCCGTTCTTCACCCTGTCGGTCACGCTCGAGGGCGTGCTGTCGTGGGGCCTGGACGACATCGAGGATTCGGTGGACACCGCGCCGTTCCGCGACGCCTATCTGGCGCCCTTCGCGGAGCGCTTCGACGGCGACCTCGTGGCCGCGGTGCGGGTCGCGCTGCGCCTGGGGTGGGTGTGCCGCGCGGTCAACGGGCACGTCACCGGCGACGACGTGCGCACGTTGACCCGGCTGCGGATGTTTCTCGACGGCCGGCCATGACAACAATGGGGGCATATGGCTTCCGGTCACCACGGGCTCGTGCGGCTGGTCGCCGTCGCGGCGTGCCTGGTGTTGGTGGCCGCGACGGTCACCGGTTCCATCGTTGTGCGGCCGGGCGTCCTGGTCCTGCAGTTCAACCTGTGTGACAGCGGCATTGCCGCCTGCTACACGGGTCGTGCGGTGCGGCAGGCCGCCGCGATCATCGCGGCCCGGTCACCGGATGTGGTCACCCTCAGCGAGGTCTGCCGTGACAGCGTGACGGCGCTCGGCACGGCCATGCGGGAGGCGTCGCCGGGTGGGACCGTCGTGCCGGCCTTCTATCCCGCGCCCGATCGGCGCACCGGGCAGGCGACCCGCTGCCGCGACGGCCAGCCGTTCGGGGTCGGCCTGATCCTGCGATTCGCGGACCCGATCCAGACCGTGACCCACGCGAGCAAATATCCCATGCAGGACAGGGACGATCCCGAGGAGCGGGTCTGGTTGTGCGTGGCGGCGGCCGCGCGGTTCGTCGCCTGCTCGACGCACCTGGCCATCAACCCGTCGATAGCGGTGGCCCAGTGCGGCTATCTCCTCGGCACGGCGATCCCGGCGCTGCGGCCGCGATCGGCGATGGCCGGCGGCGACTTCAACCTGCGCCGGGACGGTGAGCCGAGCATGCGCGGCTGCGTGCCGCCCGGTTATGTGAGCCGAGGCGACGGTGGCCTGCAACACGTGGTGGCGACCAACGATTTCACCGTGCGCGCCAGTGAAAGGATCGACATGGCCGGCACAACGGACCATCCGGCCTTGCTCGTGCGCGCCACCCTCGGCTCCGGGGTCGGCTCGCGCTGACGCCGGCCGCCGCGATCCGGACCGCCGCACGGGTGTCGGCGCCGCCGGGAAGGTGCGGCAGGATGTGCGGCCCGGCGGCGGTGCCGGCGACCCGGCCCCACGGGATCCGCGCGCCGAGCGTACGGACCAACAGATCGCGGCGCGCCCGCAAGCGCCGCCGTGCCGCCGTGCTGCCCGAAGGTGGGCGTGATACCACCCGCGGTCGATGAAGGCGGGCGTGCCGCTCGCGCTGAGCGCCGATCAGCGCGAGCGTCTCGACTCCGCGGCGTGACCTAGCCGACGGGACGGCGCCTGCGGGCCAGGAGGTAGACCCCGGCGCCCGCGATGACAAGCAGCACACCGGCTCCGGCCGACATGGCGATGCCGGCACCGGTGAGGGGCAGGCCGCCGCCTCCGCCCGCCGAGCAAGTCTTGGGCCGGCTATGCTGGATGACCGTCATCAAGGCCCGCGGCTGCTTCCATGTCGCGCCGGCGACGGTCTTGTCGGCGAGCGTGAAGTCCTGCTCGAAGGTGGCGCCCGCCGCGACGGTGTGGCTGGTGGTCTCGGGCCCCTGCGGTGGCAGCCCGCCGAATTCGAGCACCAACTCGGTCTGCAGCGTGTTGGTCGTCTTCACGTGGACGCCGGTGCAGGTGTCGGTGAGCTCGACCCGCGGGAGCCCTTCGCACGCCTCATCGGCGTGGTATTCGCCGTCGAGGATGGTGACCCACTGCGGATCCGGGCCGCCCGTCTGGCGCTGGAGGTTGATCACATCGCCCTCGGCCATCGGCACGATCCGGCTCACGCGGCCGCCGGCCGGCAGGTCGAGCAGGTCACCGAGCACGCTCCCGTTGCGGGTGACGCGCACCTGCGTGGCCACCTCGCCCTCGTTGGAGCCGAGGACCATCAGGCTCTCGCACGTCAGGGAGCCGTCGAAGTCGAGATCCGGTGCTTGGCAGTCCGGCGAGTCCGCATAGTCGTGCTCTTGTGCGGTGGCAAGGCCGGCCGACGTCACGACGACCAGCTTCCCGCTGTAGGTCGGCCAATGGTGGACCGTGGTGGCGCCGGCCGCGATCGAGAAGGGCGTGCCGTCCACATCCTCGACGCCGATCCGGTAGTCGACCGGCGAGGCGGAGGTGTTGGTGACCGTGACTTTGACGTAGAAGCCGCACTCATCGGCGAAGGTCACCGTGATGCTGTCGGCCGGCGCGCCCGCCCACGCGGCGGCCGCGGGGCCGAGCGTGCACATCGCGCCTGCCAGCACGACCGTCGCGCCCAGCCGGGCGGCTCTACTCAGGACTCGGCGCATCGATGCGTCCTCCCATGGCGACAAGAATCGCTCCACGATCGCACCTCGGGACCACGCGCGATAGCGCGGATCAGTCCATCGAGAAGAGCCGTTCGGTGGGTGTCCTCATCGGACAGTCGGCGGGAGATAGAGGCCGATCATCGTCTAGGCTCCGGGCGGGCGGGTGTCGTAAATGTCCTTCGCGTAGTGCATCACCACGTCGGCGAGGTCGGACTGGTCCGAGAGCACCTGCATGCCCGGCAGCTCAAACTCCTCAGGGATGATCTCGCTGCTCTGCCCGAAATGCAGCCACGTCACGCGGGTGTGCGCGAGCAGCCCGGCAAACCGTTCCACAGACTCGCGGTCGGGCAGCGGACCGGTCGTGGCGAGGAAGATGATGTGCGCGCTCAGCACGTCGACGCCGCGCTTCCAAAACGTGCTCGACACGCGCTGGTGCTCGTCGCCGAGTTCGCCGATCGTCTCGTAGAAGTCGAAGTAGTCGACCGGGACCCGAGGCAGATCCTTCTTGTCCAGGCCGCCGGCGAAGGCGACGCCGTGGTGGCGGGTGATCGGGTTGACCGCGCACAGCACCTCGAGCGCGACGTCCATCGCCCGTCCGGTCGCCGGATCGCTTTGCACCCGGTTGAGCATCAGGTCCAGCTCGACGGCGACGGCGTTGCGCCGCTTGACAATCGTCCGGCCCGGCGGGTTGTCGTCCGGAACGAAAACCAGGTATACCAAAGCCACCGCGCCGGTCCCGGTCGACCGCCGGGCCATCGGTTCCGTGGCCGGCGGCGATTCGATTGCCAGGCCGAGACTTGCGCGGGCGCGTTGGAAGAGCGAGGGCGGGCGGCTTTCCTCCTCGGGCGGACGGCGCCGCCTGGGCGACGGCGCGGGTGGCGGTGCCGCCGGGGTCAATACTTTGAGCGCCTTCAAGAACTGCCGCTCGCTGGTGCTCACCGCGGGCTCGCGCTCGTAGTCCGCCATCATCTGCTCCGCGAAGCCCACGACGGCCGAGACCGGATCGACGGCG
>JBIOYB010000595.1:0-29936 GCA_044869915.1 Allorhizocola sp. | reverse complement strand
CCGCTGGCGAACACGGCACGCATGCTGCGCGGGTCGCCCGAGACCGACAGCGCGCCAAGCCGATCGCCACCCTCCAAGTCGGACACCAGCTCGGCGATCGTCCACAGTGGACGCGCCGCGAGTTTGGCGGCGGCGATGCGCAACGCCAGCGGCATGCCCCCGCACAGCTCGATCAGCCGCCGCACGGGCTCGGCCCCGGCGGCCACCCGGGCGGCGCCGAGCACCCGGCCCAGCAGGAGCGACGCCTCGCCGCCGGCCAGCACGTCCAGCTGGATCCGGGTCACGTCATGGTCGATGGCGAGCCCCTCCAGGCGATGCCTGCTCGTCACGAGCAGCAGGCTGTCAATGCGGTCGCGGATCGTGGCCAGCCGCCCCTGCTCCGCCGGTGACGCGCCGAGCAGGCGCACCAGCAGGTCGAACCGGTCGGTCGGCGGCAGCGTCTTGCCGGTGAAGTAGTGCGCGATGATCCCGGCCGACCAGCCCGTCTTGGCGGCGAGCGTGCGATAGGTCAGCTCCGACCCGCCGCGCCGCCGGGCATCGCGGCGCTTGAGCTGGCGCAGCAGGCGGGCCAGATCGGACATTGTTTCGTCGGACATCAATGCGCCATTGTATGAGCCGCGCGGTCAACGCTGTTCAACGGTGTTCAAAACCCGGGCCGGGCAAGGACGGGCGGTCACGGGCGGCGGCCTGGCGGCACCGGACGGGATTTCCTGATCGACGCCTCCCGCTGATGCCGAGGCCGTCCCGTGGTGACGGTCAGGCGACGGTGATGGCCAGCTTGCCAAGCGTGCCCGTGGCGAAGTCGGCGAACGCGGCGGGCACGTCGGGCAGCGAATAGGTGCGGCTGACCGGCACGGTGATGGTCCCGGCCGCGGCGTCGGCGGCGAGTCGGTCCAAAGTGGACTGACTGGGGTGGGCCATGACCGGGATCGCGGCCGGGTGCTCTTGCGGGCCCAGGGTGCTGGCCAGCCGGCCCTTCTCGGCGAGCAAGCCGAGCAGCACGGCCGCGTCGCCGGCCAGGTGCACGGCCGCGTCCACGCCCTCCGGGCTGAGCGCACGCACGGCGCCGGCCAGGTCGCCGGTGTGGTCCACCACCTCGGCCGCGCCCAGGCCGCGCACGAAGTCGGCCTCCTCGCCCGCCCGCGCGGTCGCGATCACCCGGGCGCCGGCCGCGGCGGCGTATTGCACAGCGATCGCGCCAACCCCACCCGTGGCGCCGCTGATCAGCACGGTCTCGCCCGGCTGAAGGCCGAGCGCGGCGATCGCGTCGACCGCGGCGGTCCCGGCCAGGCCCAGCACGCCCGCGGTGGTCCCGTCGAGCCCGTCGGGGATCCGCGCCAGGCCCACCTGGTCGCCGACGACCACGTAGTCGCCGAATCCGCCGTCGCCGAGGAACGGCTTGGTCACCACGCCGAAAACCCGGTCGCCCACGGCGAAACCGGCGACGCCTTCGCCGACGGCCTCGACGGTCCCGGCGTAGTCCTTGCCGAGCACGACCGGGAACCGGTGCTCCATCATCCCGGCCAGATATCCGGCGGCCACCGCCGTGTCGAACCCATTGACCGACGAAGCCCGCACCCGGACCAGCACCTCACCGGCGCCCGGCCGGGGCGTGGGCAACTCGGCCAGCGTCGGGCCGGCGCCCGGCTCGGTGAGCAAGACAGCGCGCATGACAAACCTCCAGATTCAGAAGCGGAACATTATCTCCACTTGTAGCCCGACCCTAGCAGACAACCGGAAACACGGTTCCACTTCGAGTACTGTGATCCCCATGACGCAACGGTCAGGGCTGCGGGCCGACGCCGAGCGCAACCGGCAGCGCATCGTCACGGCCGCCCGGGAAACCTTCGCCGAGCTAGGCCTCTCCGCGCCCATCGACGAGATCGCCCGCCGGGCAGGCGTCGGCGTCGGCACGCTCTACCGCCGCTACCCGACCCGCACCGACCTCATCGCCGCCGCGTTCGAGACCAAGATGGCCGCCTATGCCGAAGCGGCCCAGCAGGCACTGGCCGATCCCGACCCGTGGCACGGCTTCTGCGGCTACGTCGAGCGCGTCTGCGAGATGCAGGCCGCCGACCGCGGCTTCACCACCGTGCTCACCATGACCTTCCCCACCGCCAAGCGCTTCGAGGCCGACCGCGACCGCGCCTACGCCGACTTCGTCGAACTGGTCAACCGCGCCAAGGCCGCGGGCAAACTGCGCGCCGACTTCGTCACCGAAGACCTGCCCCTGTTTCTCATGGCCAACGCCGGAGTCCTGAGCGCCACCGCGGATGCCGCGCCGGACGGCTGGCGCCGCCTTGTCGCCTATCTCCTGCAGGCCTGCGCCGCCACCGACACCGCCCCACCCCTGCCCGAACCGCCCACACCCCGCGCGATGTACCGCGCCATGGTCCGCTCCGCCCGGGCACCACGCTAGGGATCCCAGACTCTGGGAGATTGCTACCAGATCTCGGGTGGGAGTGGCAACATTCGCTCCGTGATGAGCTTCGTGCTGATTATTGGCACATAGCGCGCTGGCACTCCTCCCCGCCGACGCGCAGACCTCCCGCACCCGCGGGAGGTCTTCTTGTTTTCGCCCTCCAGAAAGGCCGGACATGCAGATCTTCGACACCACGCTGCGCGACGGAGCGCAGCGCGAAGGGCTGACCTACTCGGTCGCCGACAAGCTGGCCGTGGCCCGGCTGCTGGACCAATTCGGTGTGGGCTTCATCGAGGGCGGCTGGCCTGGCGCGGTACCAAAAGACACAGAATTTTTTCGAAGGGCCCAGACGGAGCTTGACCTGAAACACGCGGTGCTGGTCGCCTTCGGGTCGACGAGGAAGGCCGGGGTGCCCGCCGAGGAGGACCCGCAACTGCAGGCCCTGCACGATGCCGGGACCGGCGTCGTGTGCCTCGTCGCGAAGTCCGACATCCGGCACGTCGAGCGCGCCCTGCGCACCACGCCCGACGAAAACCTCGCGATGGTCCGCGATTCCGTCCAGTTCTTCACCAAGCGCGGCAAGCGGGTCTTCATCGACTGCGAGCACTTCTTCGACGGCTTCCGGTTCCACCCCGACTACGCGCGCAGCGTGGTCAAGATGGCTCTGGACGCGGGCGCCGAGCGGGTCGTGCTGTGCGACACCAACGGCGGCATGCTGCCCTCCTTCGTCACCAAGGCCATCGAGGAGCTAGGCGTCGACCCGGCCCTGCTCGGCATGCACGCCCAAAACGACACCGCGTGCGCCGTGGCCAACACCCTCGCCGCCGTCGACGCGGGCGTGCGCCACGTGCAGGGCACGGCCAACGGATACGGCGAGCGGCCCGGCAACGCCGACATCTTCGCCCTCGTCGCCAACCTTCAACTCAAGCTCGGCATGCCAGTCCTACCGGACGGCTGCCTGGAACAGATGGCACACGTGTCACACGCCATCGCCGAAATCGCGAACATCGCACCCGACACCCACCAGGCCTACGTCGGGTCGGCCGCCTTCGCCCACAAGGCGGGGCTGCACGCGAGCGCGATCAAAGTCGACCCGGCCCTCTACAACCACATAGATCCGGGCCTGGTCGGCAACGGCATGACGATCCTTGTCACCGAGATGGCCGGTCGGGCCAGCATCGAGCTCAAGAGCCGAGAGCTCGGGCTGGATCTGGCCGGGCATCCGGACACCGTGTCCAAGGTGACCAACCGGATCAAGGAACTCGAGGCGCAGGGCTGGTCCTTCGAGGCCGCCGACGCGTCCTTCGAACTGCTTGTGCGCCAATCGCTCGGCGAGAACACGACACCGTTCACGCTCGAGTCCTACCGCGTCATCGTCGAGCACCGCGAGGACGGCAGCGTCGTCAGCGAGGCGACGGTCAAGATGCGCGTGCGCGGCGAGCGGGTCATCGCCACGGCCGAGGGCAACGGCCCGGTCAACGCGCTCGACCAGGCGCTGCGGCTGGCCCTGACCCGCCACTTCCCGGCCATCGGCGAGCTGGAGCTGGCCGACTACAAGGTGCGGATCCTGGCCGGTTCGCACGGCACCGACGCCGTCACGCGCGTGCTCGTCGAGACGGTCAACCGGCACGGCGACGACTGGACGACCGTCGGCGTGCACGAAAACGTGGTCGAGGCCAGCTGGCGCGCGCTCGTCGACGCGCTCAGCTATGGCCTGACCAACCAACACACGGTCCCGGCGGCGCCGGCTCTGTAGGAGGGCGCCTGTCAGGCGATGCTATGGCCTGGCCAACCATCACACGGTCCCGGCGGCGCCGGCTCTGTAGGAGGGCGCCTGTCAGGCGATGCTATGGCCTGACCAGCCACCACACGATCCCCGCGGCGCCCGCCAACGCGAGCACCGCCAAGTAAGCCAGCACGAGCCGCGTGTCGCGCAGGAAGCACTTGGACTGCTTCAGCCCTGCGCGGCGCGCGCTCGCGTATCCGGCGATGCCCACGCCCGCGAACGCAAGCACCGCAACCGGTCCGAGCACCCACCCCAGCAGCGCGATGGTGGCGAAGACGCACAGCCGCAACGGGTCATAGGGCTGTTGCGGCACGGCTCAACCTCTGGTTGGACAGCGCCGGCCACGCCTGCACCGCGCAAAACGGCGCGCATTGGTGCGACCCGGACTCCGAAACCGTGGCCACATGCACGCAGCACTGGGTCAGCCGCTCCTCGATCATCGTGGCGATGTCCATGAACGGCTTGACGGTGATCCGTTTGACCCGCTCGGCCAGCATCTGGCGCATCTTGCCGGGCCTGGCCATGGCCAGCATCGTCGACAGGCCCAGGTCGCAATTTTCGCAGAGGTCGCGCCACAGGTCGCCCACGCTCGGGTGGGTCAGCGAAGACTGCTCGGAAAGCAGGCCCAGCAACGACTCCTTGACGATGGCGCGCACCTGCTTGGGCAGCTCCACGTCGGCGATCCGGTTGGCCACGACGTCGGGCGACAGCTCCAGGAACCGCAGCAGCCGCTCGTGCCCGATGAGCGCCGTCAACGACTTCCACTGCCCGGCGTCGTCGCGCACCATGTAACCCACGGAGCAGCAGTGCGGGTGCGAACAAGGCAGCGCCGTCAAATCCCGCCACGTCACCAGATCTCCGGTCTGGGGGCCGAGGCGCGCCAGCACACCGGTGTGCGTCAATCTCCTCTCCCACGAGAGAGGCCCTGACCGCCCCGACCCGAACTGCGGCTGGATGCTCACCCCGCCCACGAACGGCGTGTCCAGCGCCCGCTTGACGACCGCGCCGATCTCGTCGTCGTTGACGTCGAGCGCGGCCGTCATCGTCAGCGTCGTGAAGATGCCGCGCTCGCTGAGCCGGTCGATGGCCTGCTCCTTGAGCCGGGTCAGGTCGGCGCCGCGGTGGTGCCGGCTGGTGTGCGCCGACGGCCCGTCGTATTGCAGATAGACCTCGACCCGTTGCGGGTCAAGCAGATCGAGCAGCGCGTCGTCCTTGGCGATGCGCACACCGTTGGAGTTGATGAGGATCCGCGTGATCGGGCGGGCCTTGAGCTCCTGCAAGAGCTCTCCCAGCTGTGGGTATAGCGTGGGCTCCCCGCCCGAGAGCATCAGGACATCGATCCGCCCATTTTCGCGCGACAGTCGAGTGTCCACACTGGACAGCACGTCGGCCAGTGGCACCACCCCGCTGATGGCCGGAGACGAGTCGGCGAAGCAGGTCGGGCAGCGCAGGTTGCAGTGGTCGGTCAGGTCGGCGAGCAGGATGCACGTGTGCTGGGTCTGCATCTCCGGCAGCCCGTTGAGGTAGGCGCTTGGCACGGGCTCGAAATTGCCGCGCACATCAGGGGTGTGCGCCTTGGTCGGCGCGGTCCACTGCTCGAGGTAGCGCAGGATCTCCGGATCTTCGTCGTAGAGCGTGCGCACCAGACCGTGCGTGGCGCACCCGCGCTCGAGCCAGATCCGCCCGTCGCGCTCGGCCAGCCACCCGGACAGCCGCTTCACCTCGCTCAGCGGCACGTCGCCGCCGTCGTCGTGGCACATCGGGCAGAACGCGTTGACATAGCGGTGTATCCGGTCGCCGCGCAGCGGCATGCCGACGCTGCCGGTGCTCATCCGAACGGCCCTCCGCCGCTCTGGTTGATCAGCGAGACGCACACGCCAAACCCGACGATGGGGCTGATCAGCAACCCGACGGCCCAGCCGATCAGCAGCCCGACGCCGACCCCGCCGTCGCGTTTGACCGCCAGCGTGATGCCCACCGCCAGCACCCCGATCATCAGGATCACCTGCCCGATGAGCGCCAGCGCGAGGAAGTTGCCCGCCGCCTCGCCGGACATGGCCAGCGCCGCACCCCACGGGATCACGATCGTGAGCAGGTGCCCCAGTGCCGCGATGCCTATGCCCAGCCACATCTTGCGCGGCTGGTTGCCCCGCGGGTCGCCCTCATTGGGCCCCACCGGGCTCATCGGTTTGATCGGTCCCGTCGTCATGCCACACCCTCTCGGACCCTCGAAGAAAGCCGCCGCCCGATGCGCCACGCCGCCAGCGGCGCGAGGGCGAGCAGGAACCACTGCGGCCGGGTCAGCCCGGCCAGCACCACCTCGTTGCCCCGCACGAACTCCACGAAGAACCGGAAAACCCCGTAACCGAGCACGAAGCCCGTGAACAAGGCCCCATCGCCCACGCGCGACCGCAGGCGCAGCAGCACCACCAAGGCGATGGCGTGGAAGGCGATCTCGTAGGCGAATGACGGGTGCCGCGGCACGCCGTCGAACGCGGCCCAGCCCCACGGCAGGCCGGTCGGCGTGCCGGGCAGCTCGGTGAGCAGGCAGCCCACCCGCCCGACCGCCATGCCGACCGCGGCCGCGGGCGCGAACAGGTTGCCCGTGCTCTCCCGATAGCCCGTCAGCCGCTTGGCCAGCAGCGCGCCGAGATATGCCCCGAGCAGCCCGGACAGGATGCTGCGATTGCCATAGAGCCACTGCTCCACGAGCGTGGCGTTGCCCCGCGGGTCGAGGTGCTGCACCCACGTGCCGATCCGCCCCAGCAGGACCCCGCCGACGAGGGCGCCGGCCACGACGGTCCAGATGCGATCGTCGACCGGCCGGCCGGTCAGGCGCCGGCGGTAGCGCGTCTGCAGCACGAACACCCACGCGCCGGCCAGCACCCCGAGCCCCATGAAGAGGTCGTGGACGACGGCCGAGCCAGGCATCATGCTGCGCAGCCTAATACCACCCACCGACAATTCCGCGTCCGGCGACTATTTACATTCGCTTGTGGCGGTGTGAAAGTTTTGTGCCATGAAGACGCCTATCCATGTATCGATACTTGCCGCCGCACTCCTGGTGACGCTCACCCCCGCGCCCGCGCACGCCTATGCCAACGCCTTCTTCCACACCCAGAGCAGCGCGAGCCGGGGCGCCGATGTGCTCGCGATCCAATACCTGCTGCAGCACCACGGCCACACCACCGCCAAGAACGGCGTCTTTGACTCGGCCACCGTGACCGCCGTGCGCGCCTTCCAGTCGGCCAAGGGACTCGGCGTGGACGGGATCGCCGGGCCGCAGACCTGGGGAGCTCTCGTCGTGCAGATCGGCCAGGGCGGCACCGCCGCCAACGCCGTCCGCGCGCTGCAGGTCCAGCTCAACGCGAAGCGCGGGGCGGGCCTGCCGGTCGACGGCATCTTCAATGCGGCCGTGACCACCGCGGTCCGCTCGTTCCAGAGCCACGCGGGCATCGGTGTGGACGGCATCGCCGGCCCGATCACCTGGCGCAACGTCGTCTGGCATTACGACTACCCGTCCCTGGCCAACATGTGCGACCAGGATCCGGCCGGCAACGGGACGGCCAACTGGGCCACGGCCGGCGCGATCGGCCAGCTGGAGAAGGGTGTGGCCGACTTCGCCGCGGCCGGGCGGGGCGCGGTGCCGCTGGGCGACGCCGGCTTCGAGCACGGTGGCACCATCCCGGGCCACGCGAGCCACGACGTGGGCCTTGACGTGGACATCTGGCCGATCAGGACGGACAGTGCGCAGTGCACGGCCGGCCGGATCACGTGGCAGTCGGCGACCTACGACCGCGCCGCCACCCGCCAGCTGGTGCAGGCGATCCGGGCCGCCGCGCCCGGGCACGTCAGAGTGATCTGGTTCAACGATCCGGTGCTCATCGGCGAGGGCCTGACCGCGTCTCTGTCCAACCACGACAATCACCTGCACATCAGATATTGCGAAAAAGTACACCCCAGTAGTCTTTACACCTGCTGAGTTAGTTGCTTATGCTGGCTCACAATGAGGTCCTGCTTCACTTCGGAAGGAAATGGAAGTGAACGAGCACGAAGTCAGGCGCAGGACGGACAACGTCGACGAGGTGATCAACAAGGTGGCCGTGGAGTCCGATGGCGCGCTGGCGACAGTCGCCAGGGCGGTGCGCGATGTCAACGAAACCCTGGCGGTGCATGCGGCCTGGACAGAAGAGCGCTTCGAGGCGATGGACGAGCGCCTGATCAGCCTGGCCCGCATCGCGGCCATGGCGTCCAGCAAGGTCGAGATGCAGGTGGCCGGGATGGACGCGCGGGTCCTGGGCTTCGGGGTCTGGCAGACGGGAATCGGCCAGACCCTGTCCAAGGTGGAGCAACACCAGGCGGCACTGATACAGGGCCACGTGGCCATGTTCCAGAAGGTGGAGCGACTGGAGCAGGGTCAGGAGGCGCTGCAGCAGGGACAGGTGACACTCGTCGAAACGATGCAGGGCCTGACGACTCGGGTGGGAGAGGTGCTGGCGTTTGCCATCTCTGACGAGATGAAACAGCACATGACGACCAACTGAAGACTAGTCCGCCGCCGGATCGCAAGCGGTGGCGGACGAGACGACGAGCGTGCCGGCGTCAGCGTCCAATGTGGCCGGTGTGCCGAGCGGCACGGCCACATGTTGTGCGCCGTGCCCGATCGGCAGGCCGCCCAGGATGGGCACGCCCAGCGGGGCGAGCCGGTCGGTGATGGCGTCGGCCACGCTCGCGCCGCAGTCGGTGAACTGTCCGATCGCGACACCCGCGACCCCGCGCAGCGCACCGCTGCGCAACAGGTGGGTGAGCATGCGGTCCACCCGGTATTCCTCCTCGTTGACGTCTTCGAGCAGCAGGATGGCGCCGTCGAGGTCCGGCTGATCCGGCGTGCCGATGCTGGCCGCGAGCAGCGACAGGTTGCCCCCGAGGAGCACACCGTCGGCCTGCCCGCTGGTCGTGACGCCGTAGGTGCACTCGGCCGGGTCGGGCTTGAGCGACACCGGCGCGCTGGACACCATCGCGTGCAGGACCCCTTGCGCCGTCAGCGAATCGGGCCCCCGGTCGAGCTGGGCGGCGACCGGGCCGTGCAGCGTGGCCAGCCGTGCCCGCCGCCACAGCGCCAGATGCAGCGCCGTGATGTCGGAGAACCCGATGATGAGCTTCGGCCGGCGCGTCACCTCCTCCAGATCCAGCCGGTCGATGATGCGCTGCAAGCCGTATCCGCCACGCGTGCACCACACCGCACGATTGGCCGGATCGGCGAAGGCCTCATTGAGGTCCCTGATGCGCTCCTCGTCGGTACCCCCAAAATAACGATGGCGACCCAGGACATGAGGATAGACGCGGGGCCGCAGCCCCCAGCCATGAAGCACCTCCACAGCGGCCTGGATACGCTCGGGTGCGACCGGCCCCGAGGGGGAGACGAGGGCGATCTGGTCGCCGGGGCGCAGCGCTGGGGGACGCAAGGACATTTCTGCACGGTACCTTCAAAGAACCTTCACCGTTGGGCATACCCCGCCGCATAGCGTCGTCTGCGTGCGGCGGAGGGTGCGGGGGACGTTGCCCTGGATTGTGGTGGTCCCTGGGGCGATTTGGGCCGCCGTCCGGCTGGGTGGCTGGGATCAGTGGTATCCCGCCACCCAGCTCATCGCGTTCACCCCCTATGTGGCGCTGGCGAGCCTCGTGCCGCTGCTGATCGTGCTGCTGCTGCGCGAGCGGGCCGCGAGCGTCGTGGCCGGCCTGACCGTGCTGACCCTGGCGCTGCTGGTGACGCCGCGCGGGCTGCCCGATCCCGACCCGCTCGCCGGAGCGGGCGGCCGGGAGCTGCGTGTGCTGACCGCCAACGTGCGCGTGGGGCGAGCCGACGCGGTCCAGCTGGTCGAACTCGTCCGGTCGGGCAACGTGGACGTGCTCGCGATACAGGAACTCACCGAGCCGTTTCTGGCCAAACTCGACCGTGCCGGGCTGGCCCACCTTCTCCCGCACCGGGTCGTCTACCCCTACGGGGCAGGCGGCGGCTCGGCCATCTACTCGCGCGAGCCGCTGCGCGACGACGGCGTCACGAAGCACCCCTTGGGGTTCAGCCAGGCCAAGGCGACCCTGCTCGAATCGCACGTGCTGTTCGAGTCGGTCCACCCGGTCGCGCCCGTCGACCGCTCCCGCCAGACGGGGTGGCGCACGAGCCTGGCCGGCCAGCAGCCCGCCACGCTCGACGGCCCGCTGCGGGTGCTCGCCGGGGACTTCAACGCCACCCTCGACCACTCTCTTTTAAGGGATTTGATTTCTTCTGGGTACCGCGACGCGGCGGCCGTGACCGGCAAGGGTTTCACCGGCACGTGGGGGCCCTACAACGGCAAGCTGATCCCGCCCGTGGCGCTCGACCGGATCCTGGCCGACCGGCGGATAGGCGTGCGCGATGTGCGGGTCTTCGACCAGACCGGCAGCGACCACCGCGCGGTGCTCGCCGTGCTCGTGTTGCCGTGATAGCTTCTCGGGGCACGCCGGTGTTCGTGAGAGGAGGTTGTTCGTCATGTCCCAGATGACGCGCTCCCTCCGCGCCTTGGCGTCCGAGCGGATCTGACAAGCGGAGCGCAACCCGCATTGTTGGAGGTCTGCCATGCCCACCACTCTTGTCATCCGCCCGCTGTCCGCGGGTGAGGAACAGTTGTTCCTGTCCATGCCCACCGCGGGCGTGGGCAACCGTGGTTCATACGACCCGGAGATCTACTCGCCCGAGCGCACGTGGGTCGCCTTGCGCGGCAACGATGTCGTGGCGCGCGCGGCTTGGGCCGCCGTGCCGGGCACGGATGTGCCGGTCGGCGTCGACTGGTTTGACGTGACGCCAGACTCGGTGGACGCGGGCGTGGCACTGTTGCGCGAGGCTCACCGCACGCTGCGCGACCGCTACGATCGCGTGCCGCAATACCACATCATTCTCGAGCCGGGCTGGCGCGACCGGCCGGACGAGGCGGCCCAGGTCGAGCTCCGCCTGGCCGCGGCGCAGTCGGCCGGCCTGCGGCCGGCAGGCGAACGCGTCCGGACAGTATGGACGGACCCCGGCCCACAACCCGCCGCTCGCACCACCATCGTGCCCGCGTCCCCGGAAGCCGTCGTGGCACTCGGCCTGCCCACCGCCGTGCTGACCGGCGTCGAGCCGGCGTTCGTCGACGGCGTCGACCTGCGCCACAATCCTTTGTACGCTTTGGAATCCGCTCGGGCATACGTCGCGGCCGACGGCAGCGGCGGCGCGGTCGTGGGTCTCGGCCTGCACCGCGACACCCCGGTCATCGGCTACCTCGCCGCGGCGTCGGACGAGACCCTGCGCGACCTGCTCGCCACCGTGGCCGCGCCCGGCCTGATCGCCGACACCGAGTCATACTCCCCGCTATATGAGGAGGCCGGCTACCGCCCCACCCGCTGCCGCCTCTACCTGACACCGTAAACCCACCCCGGGCTCGACCTCACCGGGTCGAGCCCGGCCCCCTGCAGGAGCTTGCCGCGGGTCCTCCTGGCCCGCAGCAGCATCGGCAGCATGGCGCCGGACAACACCAGCAGGCCGTCCGCGCCGACCAGAAACGGCATCGGGCGATCGGCGCGTGAGCGCGGGCGAGCCGACATCGGCTTCACCCGGCCGGCCGACCGCTACGATGGCCTGCGATCGGCGCGTGAGCGCGGGCGAGCCGACATCAGCTTCACCCGGCCGGCCGCTACGATGGCTCGCCTTGTCCGGCTGCGAGATCTGGCCCGGTCGGCGGCTGTCGGCGGACGGGAGCTCTACCGCTGGTCGTCGCTGTAGTTGACGAGCGTCCAGAAGATCTGGTCGCGGACGTCGGCTGGCAGCCGCGAGCCGACCCAGTGCCGGGACACCAGGGCGTGCCCGTCGTTGTACTTGATCGCTTCGGCGGCACCGAACCGCAGCGACCGCGCCGCACGGGCCTTGGTCTCGTCATCAGGCCATCCGGCCATGGCCGCCGCCAGCACGGCCTCGACGCGCCGATCCACGCGGTCCAGGACGGCGTAGCCGGGCGGGCCCGGGAATCGTTGGGTGCGAAGGTCGATGTGCTTGAACCCGACACTGAGCACTTCCGCGCCGGTGAAGTCGTTGCCCGCGAAGTCGTTGTGGTCTCGGGCCAGGACCGAGGTGTGCTGGGTGGGCGTACCCCAGAAGTTCACGTCTTGGACCTTGCCACGGAACGTGCACTCGACGAATTGTGCCTCCTGCGTCGCGGTCAGATCGCGCAGGCGGGCGCCGTCGAAGACGCACCGCTCGAACCGGGCGTTGCCAAAGTAGGCCTGCGCGGGGATCCGCGTGCGCGAGAAGACGCATTCCCGATAGACGGTCACCGGCCAGGTCAGTCTGTCCCACCGGTAGCCGCCATAGCCCGTGGCTCCGAATAGGACATGGTCAAACGCGGCCCGGGTGAAGTCGCAGCGCTCAAACACCGAGTCGTACGCGAGAAAGCTGGAGAACCTCAGCCCGGACAGGTCCACTTCCACCATGCGGGCGTGGGCAAAGCTCACGTCGAGGTTGCCGTCGGCCACGTCGAAACGCCCGCCCGCTAGCTCGCCTCGGGCCAGCCAGTAACGGCGCAGACCCATCTGCGCCGCCTCGATGTGCAACGTTTCGCTCATGCCAACCCCCGCCTCGCCATCGCCCCTGCCGACCGAGCACCCTACCGCGATCTGCGCCGCCTTCGCAGTTTCTCCGCGATTCGTTCGCAGATCGTTCGACGGGCCTTGCGGACCGTGAGGCTGGCTTCATCGATGGGTGGGCGTCCCCAGCCAACTGCCCGAAATGGAGTGAGCCGATGTCAGTCCTAAGTAGAACACGCGTGAAACCGTACCGATTGGCCGGTGCCGCGGTGCTGGCCGTATTGCTGTCGGTGGGCACACATGCCGGCGCGGCGCAAAGCGCGCCCGCCACGGAGGCGAATCTGCAAGCCTGGCACGCGAACATGGCGAAGGTCCCGCAGCCGTCGGCGAAGGGGTGCTTCACCGCGGACTTCCCGCAAACGGTGTGGCAAGAAACCAAGTGCGCCACCCCGCGGGCGATCCCGAGGGTGCCCAGGCCCGGACCGCGGCCGCTGGTCATAGGCAGTGGCAACTCTATCTCCGCGGAGACGCCGGCCGGGAACATCACCGAGGCGTTCGGTACGTTCGAAAACATCGTGAACGTGACGAGCGAGAGCTCGCCCAACACCGAGTTCGGGCCGCCGGTGGCCGACGCCTATTCGCTGCAGCTCAACACCAACTTCTTCGCCAGCACGGCGTGCGCCGGGTCGCCCAACCCGGGTTGCCGGGGCTGGGAGCAGTTTGTCTTCGCCAACGACGGCTCCAGCGGCGAGCTGCTCATCCAGTACTGGCTGCTGCAGTACAACACGGCATGCCCGGGTGGCTGGTGGTCGTTCTCGTTCGATGGCGACCCGGACATCTACTGCTACAAGAACAGCCCGACCACGACGGTTGTCCCCAACCAGCCGATCACCAGCCTGGGCAATCTCAACCTGTCCGGGCAGGCCGGCGTGGCCGGCGACAGTGCCATCCTGCGCGTGGGAGCCACCATGTACTCCACGCCGGGTGACAACGCGGTCAACGCGGCCGGGGGCTGGACCAAGGCCGAGTTCAACGTCTTCGGCTTCGCCTGGGGACATCGGGCCAACTTCAACGCCGGCGCGTCGATGCACGTGCGGACGAGGATCAATTACGGCGGCACCGCCGCGCCCAGGTGTTCGGCCGAGGGCTTCACCGGCGAGACCAACAACCTCAACTTCGGCACGCCCAGGCCGCCTCGCACCGGTCCCGGCCCGGCCGTCATCCTCAACCAGAACATGACCGGGGGCGCGGTGACGAACTGTGCCGCGGCCGAGGTGGTCGGTGACACCCATCAGCAGACGTTCTCCGGTCTGCTGTACGACTTCCAGGCCTCCGGCGACTTCGTCGAGGCACAGGTCGGCACGACGTTCGAGGTGCAGACGCGCAAGACCTCCGGTGCCCCGACCTGGCCGAACACGTCGGTCAACCGGTCGGTCGCCACGCGGATGGGCAGCACCAAGGTCGCGCTGTGCGATGGGGATCGGCTGGTGGTGGACGGAAAGGACGCCCAGGTCAGTCCCGGCAAACCGCTGGCGCTGCCGTCCGGAGTGACCATCCACCGCGTCGACAACGTGTACTTCGTCAGCGACCAGGCCGGCAACAGCATCCGCGTGACCGTCAACAGCGGTTACATCGATGTCAATGTGGGCCTCGGGACCTGGCCGGTGAGGGTGCGCGGTCTGCTGGGCAACCCCGACGGCGACGTCAAGAAGCTCGAGGCCAAGGACGGCACGCAGTTCACCGTCCCCATCTCGTTCGAGGATCTCTACCGTAAGTTTGGCGACAGCTGGCGGGTCGCTCCGATCAGGACACTGCTGGCGCCCTGCGGCACGGTCGCCTCGGGCAACCCGTCGGAACCGTTCTTCGCCCGCGATCTCGATCCGCAACACCGCGAATGGGCCGAGGGCGTCTGCCGTCAGGCCAAGGTCGTGGACGAGTGGCTCGAGGCCTGCACCTTGGACGTCGCGGTGCTCGGCGCGAAGGCCACGGAGGTCTACGTCGGCCTGGAGCCGCCGATCCTCAACGGTAACGGATAACACCGAAAAGCATTGATGGCAGTACAGGGATGGCCCGTCGTTGGCGGGCCATCCCTTCATAGATGTTCGCTGCGCGCCTGACCGTTCGACCGTACGCCAGTAAACCCACTGCATGCCGTTGCGGTTATATAACTAATCCGGTATGTTGGGGGTATGGCCTTTGAAGTGCTAGCCGAGCCGGCCCGCAGGCGCATCCTCGATCTCCTGTTGGAGCGCCCGCGGCTGGTCGGCGACCTGACCGAGCGGCTGGGCCTGAGCCAGCCCGGCACGTCCAAACACCTGCGCGTGTTGCGCGAGGCCGGGCTGGTGCGGGTTCGGCAGGATGCGCAGCGCCGGTGGTATGAGCTCGCGCCCGAGCCGCTGGCCGAGATCGACGCGTGGCTACAGCCCTATCGGCGGCTGTGGGCGGGCAGCCTCGACGCCCTCGAGCGGCACCTCGACACGATGGAGGACCACTGATGAGCGAGATGACACTGGAAACCGTTGGCGGGCGGCATGTTCTTCGCATGCGGCGGCGCCTGGCGCACCGGCCGGAAAGGGTGTGGCGCGCCATCACCGACCCGAGTCAGATCAAGCACTGGTTCCCGGCCGAGGTCCAACTCGAGGTCGCGGTCGGCGCGCCGGTGCGATTCTCGTTCGGCGGCGAGGGCACGGTCACGGCCGCCGAGCCGTGGCGCCTGTTCGAGTTCACCTGGGGCGGCACGATCCTGCGC
This sequence comes from Allorhizocola sp., assembly GCA_044869915.1. Taxonomy (GTDB): domain Bacteria; phylum Actinomycetota; class Actinomycetes; order Mycobacteriales; family Micromonosporaceae; genus Allorhizocola. Next base: position 14,387 of record JBIOYB010000595.1, on the reverse strand, counting down.
TGGGAGCTCGCGCCCGACGGCGACGACGGGTGCGTGCTCGATTTCATCCACACCTTCGACGACCTTCCCGGCGCGGCAAGCTTCGCCGCTGGGTGGGACGCCTGCCTCACCGGGCTCGAGGCGCTGCTCGACGGGCGGCCCGCGCCCGAGGGAGGGCGGATGGTGCGCGAGCACGAGGCTCTGGTGCACCGGTTCGACCTCGACCTCGGCCGCGTGGAGTCTACATCGGACGGTTGGCTGGTCCGGTTTGAGCGCCAGCTCACGGCGCCGGCCGCACAGGCATGGGAGGCCGCCGAGCCGGCCGGATTCGCGCCCTTCGACGACGCGGTGGCGGGCGCGCGCAAACCGCCGCAGGTGGCCGAGTTTGACACCGCCGACGGCCACATCCGTTGGGAGCTCACGGATGGCACGGGCCACGGCGCGCGCCTCATCGTCACCCACACCGGCCGCGACGGCGACCCGCGCGCCACGCACGACCGCTGGCGCGACCACATCGAGTCCTACGCGTCCCACCTGGCGGGGCTCGAGGGCTGATCCGCGGTCAGCGTCGGTCGCCGGCACGCCCGGCATCTGGCGCGCCAACGTGTTGTGGAAGGCGGCGATCCGCCAGCCGCCTTCCCGGTGGAACCCCTATGCGGGCCTGGCCGAGGGCGAAGTAGCCTCTGGCGTGTGACTGCGCTGGTGGTGGAGAACGACCCGACCGATGACGTGTGCCGGCTGGGGGAGTGGCTGACCGAGGCCGGGCTCGAGCTCGAGGTCCGGCGGCCGCACGCCGGAGACGAGCTTCCCGAGGACCTCGAGGGATATCGGGCGTTCGTCGTGCTGGGCGGCGAGCAGGACGCCTATCCGGCCGAGGACGGCACGCCCGGGGCGCCCTGGTTTCCGCGGCTGGAGTCGTTGCTGCGCAAGGCGGTGCGGGGCCGGGTGCCGACGCTCGGCGTATGCCTCGGCGGGCAGTTGCTGGCGCAGGCGCACGGCGGCCGGGTGCAGCGGTCGGCGGCCGGGCCGGAGATCGGGGCGCGCCTGGTCGCCAAGCGCGACATCGCCGCGTCGGATCCGCTTTTTGGTCCGATACCGTTCGCGCCCGACGTCATCCAGTATCACCTCGACGAGATCACCGCGCTGCCGCTCAACGCGGTGCTGCTCGCCGCCTCGCCGCGCTACCCGTATCAGGCCTTCCGCATCGGCGATCGGGCGTGGGGCACGCAGTTTCACATCGAGACCGACGTGGAGATGTTCGCCGGGTGGGTGGCCAAGCTCGACAACGCCGACGCCCTCGTGGCCGGGGTGGAGCTGGCGCAGGAGGACGTGCGTGAGGTCTGGCAGCCGTTCGCGCACCGGTTCGCCGAGCTCGCGCTGGGCCGCCTCCCGACACCGCGAGAATTGCCGATCCTCGGCCAGGATTGAGCGCCTGTCAGATCACAGACACGCGCGGGCGCCCGCGTGCGCGCCGCAGAAGACTGACCCGGTGATGGAATACAGCCGTCAATGGCAGCGCGCCGAGCCCGTCAGGCCCCAATCCGCACCCGAACTGAGCCCCGAGGTCCGCCGGCTCCAGCGGGAAGCCGCTGCCGACCCTACCCGTGGTCCGGCGTGGTGGAATGTCAGGGCGAAGCCGAAGCCGGCCGAAGCGGTGGCGCCGGTCAAGATCGATCCCGCGGCCCGCGTCGCTGCCGGTGCGGCGGCGGACGGGCTCGAGGCCGCGCAACAGTGGCACCGGCTGATCGAGCAACGGCTGGAGCGGACCGGTGTGCTGCTGGACCGGGTCCGCGAGCTCGACGCGGTGCGCCTGCGGCCGGATCTGATCGAAGAGCTGGACGGCCTCGACCCGGCCGACCCGCAGGACTGCCTGTACACCGTCGCGATCGTGCTCGCCGAGGCGCTCGCCATGGGGTCCGTCCCGAGCCCCGACGAGCGTTTCGACGCGTGGCTGAGCTCCCTCGAGACGCTGGCGGGCCAGGCGGAGCGGCAACAGCATCGGGTGGTCGTGGTGCCGGGCGCGGACGGCACGATCCAGGGGCGGGTGCCGCGCAGGCCGGTGTCGGGCGTGCAGGTGCGCGACTCGGCGGCGGTGATGTGGGGCGCGCACAACCGGCTCGACGTGACCCATCTGTGCATGGTCGAGCGGCCGGTCATCGAGATCGCCGATCTGGTGGAGATGAGCGAGGGTGGTTCGGTCTTCGACTGGTCGGCTTGGGAATACACGTCCTCGACTTCCTCGACGGCCGCCGCCGCCGGCGGCTACTGGACAAACATCTGGAACTGTAAGGGAGTCATGATCGGCAACCACAACACCATGGACGTGACCTACGTGTACCGGATGGCGTCGTGCCGGGTGAACCTGGCCCCGCTGCTGTGCGACGACCGGATCCGCGCCGACCTGGCCCTGTGCCGCGAGGACGACGGCACGCCCGGAAAAGAGGAGGCTCGGCGCAGGCTGCCCAAGACCGTGGCGACCGTGGCCAACACCCTCGACCTGAGCAGCCTCGTATCCGAGGACGAGATCGCCGCGCAGGCGGCGCGCCTGCGGCGGCCGCGGGTGGGCGGCGGCGGCCGGATCCTCATCTCGCACGGCGTGGGCGTCGCCATCGGCGTCAACCCGGAGGTGGACAGCCACAGGCGCGTGAAAGTCGGCGCGATCCGGGTCAGGTGAGCCATTGTGAAGGTATGACCACTTGGAACATCGAGCTCAGCTTCGATGAGGACGCCGACTACACGCAGGCCATCGCGACCCTGCGCTCGCCCGACGGCCGCGAGTTGCGCGGGCTGGGCCAGGCCCGGCGCAACCCCGAAGACCGCCCGGTCCCCCGGATCGGCGAGGAGGTGGCCGGGGCGCGTGCGCTGTCGAGCCTCGCCCACGAGCTGCTCGACTACGCCGCCCGCGAGATCGAGACGAACGTCCACCGAGGCGATCCCGCCGTGTGACCAGTAGCCTCTTGGGCGTGGGCATTGGGCGGCTGGCGCGTTACGGGCTGACCGTGCCGTGCCCGCCGGAGCTCAAGCTCTGGGACGCGGCCGCCCAGCGGCCGGTCGACGAGGAGGCCGCGCTGATCCTCGAGCAGATCGGGCGCGCGGCAGACCCGGATCTGGCCCTGCGCCAGCTGCACCGGGTCTTCGAGCGCGACCCGTCGGTCCTCGACACCATAGGCGCCGACGAGACGCTGCGGATCAGGCTGATCACCGCGCTCGGTGCGTCGTCGGCCCTGGGCGATCAGCTCGCGGCCGACAAGGACCAGTGGCGGGCGCTGGGCCACGACATCCCGCCGCGCTATGAGGTGCACAGCGGGCTGGCCGACGTCGTCTCGCTCAAGCGGGGTTACCAGCGTGGCCTGCTGCGCATCGCGGCCGCCGATCTGGCCGATGGGCTCGACATCGAGACCACGATGACGGAGATCACTGCACTGGCCGACGCGACGCTGCGCGCCGCGTACCGGATAAGCCTTCAAGGAATTTCAAGGCCCCCAAGGCTTGCGGTCATCGCGATGGGCAAGTGCGGCGGCGACGAGCTCAATTATGTGTCCGATGTGGACGTCATCTTCGTGGCCGCCGAGGACGAGGATCTGGCCGAGGGCACGACCGTCGCGACCCGGCTGATGCAGATCTGCGGCCAGGTGGCCTGGCCGGTCGACGCGGCCCTGCGGCCGGAGGGCGGGCGCGGACCGTTGGTGCGCACGCTGGCCAGCCATCAGGTTTACTACCAGCGCTGGGCGCGCACGTGGGAGTTCCAGGCGCTGCTCAAGGCCCGCCCGGCCGCGGGCGACGCGGGCCTGGGCAAGGCGTGGCTGGCCGGGCTGCGCCCGCTGATCTGGCGTGCCGCCGAGCGCCCGGAGGCGGTCGACGACGTGCGGGCCATGCGCCGCCGGATCATCGACCAGATCCCGCAAAGAGAGGTCGACCGCGAGATCAAACGCGGGCCGGGTGGGTTGCGCGACATCGAGTTCGCCGTGCAGCTGCTGCAGCTCGTGCACGGCCGGGCCGACGAAAACATCCGCTCGGGCAACACCCTGCTGGCCCTGCGCGCGCTGGTCGCGGGCGGATACGTGGGCCGGCAGGACGGCAGCGCGCTGGAGTCCGCCTATCGGTTCCTGCGCCGGGTGGAGCACGCGCTGCAATTGCAACGCCTGCGCCGCACACACACCGTGCCGACCGAGGTGCGCTGGCTCGCCCGGGCACTGGGGCTGACCGAGGAGCGGTTCCGTGCGCAATGGGTCAGCCACTCGGCCGAGGTGCGTCGGCTGCACGCCAAACTGCTTTACCGGCCGCTGCTCGCGGCGGTGGCGAAGGTGCCGGCCGACGGGCTGTCGCTGAGCGCGCAGAGCGCCCGCAAACGCTTGGAGCTACTGGGCTACGCCGACCCGATGGGCGCGTTGCGGCACATCGAGGCCCTGACGGCGGGGGTGTCGCGCACGGCCGCGATCCAGAAGCAGCTGCTGCCCGTGCTGCTGGCCGAGTTCGCCGACGCGCCCGACCCCGACGCGGGTCTGCTCGCCTACCGGCAGGTGTCCGAGGCGCTCGGCTCCACCCCGTGGTATCTGCGGCTGCTGCGCGACGAGGGTCCGGTGGCGATGCGCCTGGCCCGGGTGCTCGACAGCGGGCGCTATCTGACCGATCTGCTCTCGCGCGACCCGGAGGCGCTGCGCCTGCTCGCCGACGATTCGGAGCTCGCGCCCCGAAAAAAGCTGGTGGATGGGTTCGCGGCGGCGGCCGCGCGGCACGACGAACCGATCAAGGCGGTCGCGGCGGTTCGGGCTTTGCGCAGGCGGGAGCTTTTTCGGATCGGTGCGGCCGACGTTTTGAGCGAGGCGGGCGAGCTCGCACCGGCCACTAAACTCGATATATACAGAGTTGGCGAGGCGCTCGCCGCGGTCACCGACGCCACGCTGAGCGCCGCCCTGGCCGTGGCGCAGCGCGAGGCGCCCGACGACATGCGCTTCGCCATCATCGGCATGGGCCGGCTGGGCGGGGCCGAGATGAGCTACCCGTCCGACGCCGACGTCCTGTTCGTCTTCGACGGCGGCAGCGACGCGGCCGCGCTCGCCGTGGCCGAGAAGCTGCGCACACTCCTGGCCGCGCCCGCGCCCGACCCGCCGCTCGGCGTCGACGCCGACCTGCGCCCGGAGGGCAGACAGGGCCCACTCGTGCGCAGTTTCGCGGCATTCCAGCGGTATTACGCCACCTGGTCGCAGGTGTGGGAGGCGCAGGCGCTGCTCCGGGCAAGGCCCGTGGCCGGGTCTGGATCGCTCGCGGCGTCCTTTATGGAGCTTATTAATCCCATTCGGTACCCAGCGGGAGGCCTACGCCGCGAACAAATCATCGAGATCCGGCGGATCAAGGCACGCGTGGAAAGCGAGCGGCTCCCGCGCGGCGCCGACCCGCTGACCCACGTCAAACTGGGCCGGGGCGGCCTGGCCGATGTGGAGTGGACCGTGCAGCTGCTGCAGCTGCGCCACGGGCACGAGATCGCGGGCCTGCGCGACACGCGCACGCTCAGTGCGCTGGCCGCCGCGGCAGAGGCCCACCTCGTACCAGAAGAAGAAAAGCTGGCACTGGAACGGGCCTGGACCCTTTGCTCGCGGGTGCGCAACGCCCTCACACTGATCCGCGGGCGAGCCTCCGACCAACTGCCCCGGCACGGCGCTGAGCTGGCCGGGGTCGCGCGGCTGCTCGGCGCCTCCCGGGAGCCTGGACAATTCCTGGACGAATACCTGAAGGTTACTCGGCGGGCTCGTGCAGCGGTCGAGCGGTTGTTCCTAAGTTAGAGTGATCCGATGGCGCTGTATGTGGTAGGCGACGTGCATGGGTTTGCGGCCCAGGCCACGACCGCGCTGCGCGCTGCCGGGCTCATCGACGAGAAGGGTCACTGGGCCGGTGGCCACGACAAACTGTGGTTCCTGGGTGACCTGACCGACCGCGGGCCCAACGGCATCGCGGTGATCGACCTGGTGCGCCGGCTGCAGCGGGAGGCGGCTCTCGCCGGAGGGGAAGTCGGCTGTGTGATCGGCAACCATGACCTGTTGCTGATGGGCAGCCGTTACATTCCCGACTCGCCGGTGACCGACCAGCGTTCGATCATCCAGGTGTGGGCGCTCAACGGCGGGCAGGAGCAGGATCTGTCCGGTTTGGATGATGATCGGGCGGAGTGGCTGACCGGGCTGCCGGCGGTCGCGCTCGTCGACGACCACCTGCTGATCCACGCCGACACGCTGGCCTATCTGGAGTTCGGCCAGACCATCGACGAGATCAACGAGACCGTGCGCACGTTCATGCAGGAGCGCGACCCGTCGTCGTTCGGCGCGCACACCCGGCTTCTCTTCCGGCGCTTCGACTTCCTCGACGCCGCCGAGGGCGTGAGCAATGCCCGCAAGCTGCTGGACACGCTGGGCGGCAAGCAGATCGTGCACGGACACTCCACCATTCCGGAGACATTCGGGGTAAGTCCGTCCGCAGTGGACGGTCCGATGGTTTACGCCGACGGCCTGGTCGTGGCGACCGACACCGGTTTGGCCCTCGGCGCCCCGTGTGTGGTGATCCCGCTCCCCTTGCCATAGCGCTACCTCGGCATTGACCGTTGTCCCTGGGCGATCAATCGAATACCCTCGAAGTTATTCGAACGGGGTTCGAAGCGGGGAGGGTGGTCATGCGCAAACTGATGCCCGATGGCCGTTGGCTGTCCGTCTCAGGAAACGACGCCGGATTCGTCGGTCCGTGGGCCTTCATGCTCTGGGTCAGGCACCCGTCCGGCAGCTTCAGAGTCCACACCGGAGCGCGCGGCTCCGCCGAAATCATGGTGGCCAACAGCGGCCGCACCGAGCTCACCAAGATCCGTGAGGCGTCCGTGCGCGGGTCGCGCCTGGTGTCCCTTGAGGACAGTGTGCAGGGCGGCACCACACTGGTCTGGCAGGGCGACTTCCACGAGCTGTCCACCTACGTGCACGGCACCACCGTCTCGTTCGAGGCGTTCGCGTCCCGGCTGGCCCTGCTCGACCTGACCGACGGCCGCGACGGCCTGATCGTCAAGGCGGGCCGAGGCACCGGCTCGGCGCTGGAATATGTGCTGGGCGCCAACTTCGTGCCCGACATCTGCTCGATCAGCGTCCGCGCCGCGGAGGGCCGCTACCGCCCGGCGACGGTCGGCAAGGCGGTCAAGGGCGGGCGCATGTGGCGCGACGACGAGACCGATGAGCACGGGCGGATCACCCGCAGCGTGGTGAGCATCGCCAACGAGAGCGCCGTCACCTCGCTGACGCCCTTCGACCCGGCCGACGCGCGGCTGCGCCCCCTGGTCGAGTCGATCCAAGTCCGATTCGAGTAGGCGATGCAAACCGCCATCAACTCGCCGGCCGCGCACATCGACACCGAATCTGCTCGGCCACATCGGGGTGAGCGTGACGCCCACCCTCATCAAATGCGACGAGAGCAGTGGCGGCTGGTCGTCGCGAGCGACGCCGATCTGGAGCGCCTGTTGCGAGAGGGGACATAGTCATGCTGAGGACCGATGAAGATTACTGGCGCGAGGTCCCGTCCACCGACTCGTCGCCGGGTTTCGGCGACGCGTTCGCCGCGCAGCCGCCCGCGCCAAACCGGTTGCGCGCCAGCCGTCGGGTCACGCTGCAGGCGATCGGCACGCTCGGCGGCGCGTTGGCACTCAACGTGCTGAGCTGGCTCCCGCCGTTCAAGGGCCGGCCCGCGCAGGCGCGCGTGGGCACCGAGCACAAAGACTGCGCCGGATACGACAATGCCGGTGGATACAGCAACGACACGGCCGTGTGCGTGGGCGGCAGATACGGCCCGGAATATTGCGGCCAAGACGGCTGGTTCCTGAAGTCCTTCTCCGGCACATGCGTCTCAAGCGGACCGGTCGTCGTGTGCGGGGCAGGCGGCCTGGAGCGGAAGAACGCCTGGCAGTGGACCCACCAGGGCACGCCCTACCGGTGCGCCGACGGCATGATGTATTGGTGTGGCGGTCAGGGCTTCTTCATCTGCGCCTGGCCAAACCCGACGTGATCGGCGTTGCCACTTCGGTAGAGCGCGCTGTCCTTTTTGGATGTTGTCCGGGGGAGATCAATCGATTACGATCAAAGCTTCATTCGCGTCAACGGGGAGTGTGTAAATGCGCAAGCTCATGCCCGATGGCCGTTGGCTGTCCATTTCCGGAAACGACGCCGGCTTTGTCGGCTCGTGGGCGTTCATGCTCTGGGTGAAGCGGCCCTCCGGCAGCTTCAGAGTCCACACCGGAGCCCGCGGCTCCGCCGAGATCATGGTGGCCAATAGCGGCCGCACCGAGCAAACCAAGATTCGTGAGGCGTCGCTGCGCGGCTCCCGCCTGGTGTCCCTCGAGGACAGTGGGCACGCCGGGACCACACTGGTCTGGCAAGGCGACTTTCACGAGATCTCGACCTACGTCCATGGCACCGCCGTCTCGTTCGAGGCGTTCGCGTCGCAGCTGGCGCAGCTTGACCTGGCCGACAGCCGCGACGGCATCGTGGTGCGTGCGAGCCGCGGCACCGGCACGACCCTCGAGTATGTGCTGGGCGCCAACTTCGTGCCCCAAATCTGCTCGATCAGCGTCCGGTCCGCCGATTGGCGAAACGGCCCCGCGACCGCGGGCAAGGCGGTCAGGGGTGGGCGGATGTGGCGCGACGAGGAGGTCGACGCCCAGGGCAAGGTGACCAGGACCGCGATCACCATCGCCAACGAGACCACACTCACCTCGCTGCTGCCGTTCGATCCGGGCGACGCGCGGCTGCGCCCCCTGGTCGAGTCGATCGACGTCCGATTCGAGTAGGCGATGCAGGCCGCAGTCAATTCGCTGGCCGTGCTGGCGTTTCTCGGTGTTGTCGTGCTGCTGTTCGCCAATTCGGCGCTGCTGCGCATCGTTCGCGAGCTGCAGGCGGCGATGGCGCAGGTCAACACGTCCTCCCGCGTCGCGGATGAGACCCACCGGCAGGTGGACGCGTTCGCCCGCGATGACCACCGGCCGGTGTTCGCGATGGTGGTCGACTCGTCATGCCCGGCGTGCCACGACCGGTCGATTCGCTATGCGAAGATCGCCGACGATCCGGCACGCCATTTCGTGGCGGTGTCGGCCGATCCGTCATGCGCGGAGTGGTTCGCGGGCACCGAGATCGAGGCCCACATAGACGCCGATCTGCTCGGCCACATCGGGGTGAGCGTGACGCCCACCCTCATCAGATACGACCACACCGGCCGCGAGCAGTGGCGGCGGGTGGTCGCGAGCGACGCCGATCTGGAGCGCTTGCTACGGGAGGAGATATGACCATGGTGAAAACCGATGAGCAGTTCTGGCGAGAGGTTCCATCGCTTGAGTCCGAGCCCGGTGAGGGCTTCGAGCCGGCGCCGCCGCAGCCCGGCCGGTTCCGGGCCAGTCGCCGGGTCACGCTGCAGGCGGTGAGCACGCTCGGCGGCGCGTTCGCGCTCAACGTGCTGAGCTGGCTGCCGCCGTTCAAGGCTCCGCCGGCGCAGGCGACCGTGGGCAACGAATACACCAACTGCGCCGGATACGACAATTGGGCCGGTTACAACAACAACAGCGCCGTGTGCGTCGGGGCGCCCTACGGCTCCGGCTATTGCGGAAGCGACGGCTGGTTCCTGCAATATTCCGGCACCTGTTTCGTCAGCGGCGCGGTCAAGGCATGCGGAGACGACGGCCTGACCGCGAGAAACGCCTGGCGCTGGACGCACAGCAGCGTGCCATATCGGTGCGCCGACGGCCATCAATACTGGTGCGGCGGCGACGGGTTCTTCATCTGCTCCAAGGCGCGTCCGTGATCGGAACGCATCCGATCACACCGGCAATCGGTGGATTGGTCGGCAGCGCCGTGCTCGTCCTGGCGCTGCCGGCGCTGCCCCTGCCCGCCGCGACGCTGGCGTGGGTGGTGCTCGGCGTGGCGGCCGGCTATTCGATCTCAGGTTCGCCTTGAAGCTTTAACTCCGCCGATCTGCTGACCTCGTCGGTCTGGCGCGGGCAGCAGAAATACTTCGTGGCGGGCCTGTTCGCGGGCGCGTTGACCAGTGGGCTGATCGTAGGCGCGCTGGGCGGGCTGGTGGGCCTTGTGCCGCTGTGGCCGCGCATCCTGCTGCTGGTGGCGTTGCTGGCGGTGCTGCTCGCGTTCGAACTCGCGGGCCGACCGCTGCACAACCTTCCGCAGGCACGCCGGCTCGTGCCGCAGGATGTCATTCGCCGCGCGGATGTGGAGGGTCCGTTGCAGTTCGGTTTTGAGATGGGCACCGGTGTGCGCACCTTCATGCCGACGGCGCTGCCGCACGCGCTCGTGCTGACGGTGGTCCTCATCGGCGGGTTGGGGCCAGGAATCCTTGCGGGAGTAGGGTTTGGGCTCGGCCGGGCGCTGATGCCCATCGCCCGGTCGCGCCACCGCGACCCCGCCGACTGGGATCACCTGCTGGAGCGCCGGTTGCGGCTCGTGGGCAGGCTCTGCGCGGTGGGCTTCGCCCTCGCCGCAGCGATCGTGGTGGTCAAGCAGATGGGGTTCGCATGACAGGGCCGGTCGCATGGGGCGCGTTGACGTTGCTTGTGGCGGCAGGGCTGCTGCTCGCGGGTTCGGTGCTGCGGCGCGTGCTTGCTCGGCAACACCTGGCCAGCACGCTGCGCGCGCACGCGGTGCTTCCCAAGTGGATGCGGACGCGCCCATTCGCGGTCGCACTGGAGGCGGCCCAGGCCATCATCGGCATCGCGGGCGTCGGCCTCGTGGCGGCTGGAAACCTTGACACCGCAGCGTTCCGGGCCATCGCGGGCGCCACGAGCGCCTTCTATCTCGGGTTCGGCGCCTACCTGCTGGCCGTTTACCGTCGGTCCGGCGCCGTCACGTGCGGCTGCCTCGGCGCCGACGACCGGGTGGGGGCGGCGTCGATCGCCCGTGCCCTCGCGCTGTCGGCAGGCCCCGCAGTGCTGGCGGTCGCAGGGGTTGCGGCACAATCGATACCCATGAGGCTGGCCGTGCTGGGCGCCGCCGTTCTGGTGGCGGCGATGGCGATCCACCTGGTGACATTTGCCAATGTTCTGCACGCGGCGAAGCAGGGGAGCGGTGGGCCGGCATGACCCGTGGCAGGTGGGCTGCTGTCGCGGCCGTCGTCGTGCTCGCGGTGGCCGCCGTCACGGCGGCGATCGTGCGGGACCGGCCCGCACCGGGACCGCCGCCCGCCATCGTGTCCGGCCGGCTGCCCGATGCCGACGAGGCGCCGAGGCTGCCGCTCAAGCCGACGCCGCTGCCGGAGCGCCTCTCGATCCCGGCGCAACCCGTGGCCCTCTCGGCCAAACCGCTGCGCCGGGCGCTGGCGCTGCTTGCCGTCGACGCGACCGTGTGGGTCGTCGGCGACGACCAGACGCTGCGCCTGTTCGACACGGTGAAGCTGGCCCCGGTCGCCGACAAGGACGGCAACGCGCACTCGCCCGCATCCAGCACAACCCTTTCCCCCGACGGCAGATACGCCGCCTTCCCCCAGCCCGACCGGGTGATCGTGGTCGACCTGGCCGAGCAGCGGTTCAGCGAGATGCGTGTGCCCGGGCCCAACGAGTGGGCGGGCTGGCTCGGTGACACCGTGGTCGTCACCCAGGCCGCGAGCACCTCTCTGGCCAAGCCGGCCGACGGGCGCGTGACCAAGGCCCCGTTCAAAGGGCTGGACGTCGCCTTCGACCACGGCATGGCGCCGGACGTGTACGAGGTCACCGGCGGAAGCAGCCTCAACCGGTGGGCGGGCGACACGTCGCAAACCGTTGAGCTGCAAGGTGTGACGCTTGATCAGGTGCAAAACCCGCTGTGGCGCAACGGCAATCGCCTCGCCGTGCTGGACGGCGGTCTCGGCGCGAGCCGGCGGCTGAGCGTGCTGGTCGTCGACGGCACGCGGGCCACGGTGTCGCATCGGCTCGTGCTCGCCCCGAAGCCCCCGAAAACCGTGGCCGACGATGCCACGGTGCTGGGCTGGCTTACCGAGCACAGCCTGCTGATCCGCAGTGGCGGCTGGATCCTGGCCTGGGACCCGGCCGACGACGCGATCACCCGGGTGTCCGCAGTGGACGGTGCCCCCGTCATCTCGCTGCCCGACCTGTTGTGACCGGGTTCACAGAGAAGATTGCTCGAACTTTGCGCCCAACAGCGTTGCCGCGTGCCCTGGTTTCGGCACGAGCGGCCGTGAGGGGACAGGCGAATAGGAAGGTATTCACCGGCGCTTTTCTATCCATGGGACACCCTCTCAGGCGGTCGCACCGATACGCGTGAGCCTCATCCGCGCTCGTGTGTCCCTAGCATGAGGCCCACGATGAGAGGAGATCCTGCGGATGAGCGTGACACGGCCGCTGCCTCGTCGGCTGGACGCCACCGACGACGACCTGAGGCGCGCCCGCGTTGCCGCCCAGGCGATCGCGGCGGCGGCCCTGGGGCGCGACCCCGGCCTCATGGCCACAGCCGCGAGCATGTCCCACTACGTCTACATCGGAGCGGACGTCGTCGTGAAGCTCGTCGACGCCTGCGGTCACAACAGGCTGCAACTGGAGATCGCTCTCGCGCCGCACCTGCCGTCCGGCCTCGGCGCCCCACTGCTGTCCAGCGGACTCCGCTCCCTGGACACCTGCGACGTCCGGTATGCCTGCTTCACCCGCATGCCGGGAGCGCCTCCCGGCCGCGACCTGCCCGGCGCGGACGCCACGACGGCCCACCGGTGGGCCGAGCAAGCCGTCCGGCGGCTCAACGACCTACACGCCTGGACGCCCACGGGCACCGCCGAACAGGCGCTGAAGCAGTCGCCCGTCCACGAGGGATTCACCGGCCGGGCCGCGCTGATCACCGAGATCGACGGCGTCCTCAACGCGGACCGCGACGCTGTCATCCCCCGGCCGCTGATCGACGGGCTGACGGCGATCGCCGAGAACGCGCCGATGTCGGCGGGGGCCGACGTCCCGGTGCACGCCGACTGCGACTGGGGCAACTGGCTCGCCGACGATCAGAGCGTCACCGCGCTGCTGGACTTTGAGCGGGCCCGGTTTGGCGTCCCGGTTGACGACTGGGTGCTGCTGGCCGTCACCAGCGGGCCACACATCGCGCTGGTTCTCGATGCCATCGCCGAACAGACGGCAAGCTCACCGGAAACCCTCCGCGCCGAGTGCGAGATCCGCGACGCGGCCTTCATCGCCGAGGATCTCCGCAGTGCGCTCGAACTGCCCGGCGCGCCCCCATGGATGGCCCGACGCGTCCGCGATCTCGAAGGGCTCGTCATGGGACGGCGCTGGTGGCAGCCCGCCAGATGAGGCCGCAATGGGCAGACCCTTGGCGCGTCACGGATCCAGCGTGAGGGTCGCTCGCTTTTCGCGCTCGATGGTCGTGCGGTCAAACCGGAACGACATCAACTGGCCGGTGCGCCACATCTCGAACTGGTCGGAGTAGTTGGTGTGGAACGGATGCCCGGAGTTGCCGGTCAGCTGGATCCAGCGCGACTCGTTGAGGTTGTTGAGGTCCACGATCATGCGCATGCTCGGCACGGCGTCGACCTCGTATCCGTCCTTCGCATTCCACCCCGTCGCGTTGACGATCGCGTCGCCGCCGGGGATCTCGGCCGTGGACGCGTTGAACAGCCACTCGATCGGCGCGATGCCCGACGAGCCAAACGTGGCGTGCGTCGGAGTGAGCGTGTGCATGGCGCCCCAGCGCCAGTCGCGCGCGGTCTCGCCCTGCGCGTCGGCGAGCTCCTTGACCGCGTCGGACATCGCCCGCGCGATCATGTCGTCGCGCGTCTCGACGGCGGCCGTGGACTTGTCGTCCCACCACGGCGAGGAGGGCGCGTCGAGCAGCCGCCGCACCACCTCGAACCAGCGGTCGCCACCGTCGGGCGCATATTCGGCGGTCAGCTCGTCGAACGTGCGCAGCAGCAAATGCCGCCAGATCGCGTTGTAGTAGGCCGCTGCGGCGGAGTCGTCGGGCTGGTCGAACTTGGTCCACGATTTGAGCAGTGCGTCGGCGTCCTGCTCGACCCGCGACAGCGGCTCGCGCTTGACCCGCTGCAGGTGCGGCACGAGGACGGGGGCGAAGCCGTTGCGGTTGTCGAACTGCATGCGCTGCACGTCGTCGACCGTGATCTGCCCCCGGTTGGTGGTGATCAGCTCGTGGATGCGCTGCGAACGGTAGCCGTAGCTCCAGTCGGTCGTGAGCAGGTGCTGATATCCGGGCCCGGCGACGGCCTGGTTGGCGGTGACGATGTAGCCCTGCGGCGGGTTGTAGACGCTCGGCAGCTGCTGGAACGGAATGTATCCCGTCCAGTCGTAGGCCGGATCCCCGCCCGGGACCATATAGCACCCGTCTCCCTTGCCCCGCACCGGAATTTTGCCGGGGGACTGATAGCCGATATTGCCATCGACGTCC